>NZ_JBSHAO010000038.1:0-83259 GCF_053611545.1 Streptomyces sp. NPDC054796
GTGTGGCCGTGCCGACCGGTGACCCGACGCCCCCTATGCCCCGTCTCGTCCCGCCCCACCTCGTCCCGTCCCCTGCATCCGCGACGTCCCCTTACGCCTCGGGCACGGGCAGTGGCCGCTTCTCGATCGCCGCCGCCATCACCTCAGGGAAGTGGTCGGGCGTGCAGGCGAAAGCGGGTGCCCCGAGTGCGGCGAGGGCACTCGCGTGCTCCCTGTCGTACGCGGGCGCTCCCTCGTCGGAGAGCGCGAGCAGCGTCACGAACTGCACCCCCGCCGCCTTCATCGCGGCGACCCGCTTCAGCATCTCGTCGCGTATGCCCCCTTCGTAGAGATCGCTGATGAGCACGACGACGGTCTCGGCCGGGCGGCTGATCTTCGACTGGCAGTAGGCGAGCGCCCTGTTGATGTCCGTGCCGCCGCCGAGCTGGGTGCCGAACAGGACGTCCACCGGGTCGTCGAGATCGTCGGTGAGATCCACGACGTTGGTGTCGAAGACGACGAGCCGGGTGTCGATCGACCGCATGGAGGCGAGCACGGCGCCGAACACCGACGCGTAGACGACGGAGGCCGCCATCGAACCCGACTGGTCGATGCAGAGCACGACGTCCTTCTTCACCGACTGCGAGGCCCGCCCATAACCGATCAGCCGCTCGGGGACGACCGTCCCGTACTCGGGCAGATAGTTCTTGAGGTTCGCCCGGATCGTGCGGTCCCAGTCGATGTCGCGGTGGCGCGGCCTGTTCACCTTCGCCGAGCGGTCCAGCGCGCCGGTGAGCGTGGCCCGGGTCCTGCTGGCGAGCTTCTTCTCCAGCTCCTGGACGACCTTGCGCACGACCGCGCGTGCGGTCTCCTTGCTGGTCTCCGGCATTGCCTTGTTCAGCGAGAGCAGCGTGCCGACGAGATGGACGTCGGCCTCGACCGCCTCCAGCATCTCCGGCTCCAGCAACAGCGCGGACAGGCCGAGCCGTTCGATGGCGTCGCGCTGCATGATCTGGACGACGGAGCTGGGGAAATAGGTGCGGATGTCGCCCAGCCAGCGGGCGACCTGGGGCGCCGAGCCGCCGAGCCCAGCGGAACGTTCGCCTCCCCTCCCCTGGCCGCCCGGACTCGTGCCCTTGCCGCCGTTACGGCCGCCGCGCGAGCCGTACAGCGCCTCCAGCGTGCGGTCCATCGCCGCGTCCGTGCCGCCGAGGGAGCACCCGGTCCCGTCGGAGTTCCCCCCGTCTCCGAGCACCAGGCGCCAACGGCGCAGCCGCTCTTCCGTACCCGCGCTCATCGCGTCACCACCGTCCTCCGCGTCATCCCGGACCGCACTTCGTCTCCTGACCCCGCGCCAGGCCCTTCGCCCGGCCGCCCGGCCGTCCCCGCTCGTCCCGACGTGGCCTCGCCGGCGACCGCGCCCGCCAGCGCCTCCTTCTTCGAGGCGGCGCCGTGGGGCGCGCCGAGCAGCAGCCGGACCGTGGGCAGTACGGCGTCGGCGCGCCGACGGTCGAGGCCGGGCCCGAAGCCCGCGAGATCGGCCGAGGGGACGCCCCCGGAGGGGGACGGCACGCGCGCGCCGTCCCCCTTCCCCGTACCGCGCCGCACCAGCTCGCCGAGCGTGCGGCGCACTCCCGGCTCGTACTCCGCGAAGGTGCGCCGCAGCAGCGGCAGCACATCCGTGAAGGCGTCCTCCGACACGCTCGCCAGCCAGCCGTCGACGAGCGCGAGCAGCCGCGCGTCGTGGACCAGCAGCATGCCGCCGCCCGCGAGGAAGCCCTCGATCCAGGCCGCCGCCTGGACCGGCTCCGTGCCCGGTGAGAGCGCCAGGCCCATCAGCCTGGCCGCCTCTCCCTCGGCCAACTGGCCGTCGTCCAGCAGGAGCCGGGCGCACCGGCCCCGGATCAGCCCGGGTATCCGGTCACGCGCCGCGAGGGTGCGCAGGGTGCCGCGCCAGCGGACGCCGAGCCCGTCCGCCTCGCCCCGTTCGCCCGGACCGCCCGGACCGCCCGGACCGCCCGCGCTACCGGAAGCATCGCCGCCGCCCGAACCGCCGCCGCTCCCCGTGCCGTCGCCCCCGCCCGCGGTGCCGCCCCCGGCCGACGCGTCCGGCTCCGGCCAGTCGTCCTGGGTGCCCGAGCCCTCCCAACTGCCGCCGCTGCCGCCACTGCCGCCGCCCGAGCCGTTCCGCCGTGCCTCCTGGCCGAGCAGGGAAACGGCCTGGTGGGCGGCGTCCAGATGGCCGCGCATCTCGGCAGCGCCGTCCGCGTCGAGCCCGGCGCAGGCGGGCGGAAGGCCGACCCTGACGCGCTCGGCGAGACCCAGCGCGACCTCCGTCAGCGCGGCGGAATCCGTGCCCCGCACATCGCCGTACCGCACCGAGCGCACCAGCGCGGGCAGCGCCTGCGCGAGGTGGCCGACATCCGCGTCCAGCGCGGCGCGATCGGCGAGGACCCGCATGACCGTGGGCAGCGCGTCCGTCAGCCCGGCGAGCAGACAGCGCTCGGCGAGCGCGGTGACGTCCGCGAGCGAGGCCGACTCGACGGCGTCGGACTCGGCCTTCGCCGTGGCAGCGCCCAGCACCGTCGTCCCCCACACCCCCGCCTCGGCGACGCGCACCGACAGCTCCGGCTCCCAGCGCAGCCGCCAGCTCTCGCGAAAAGTGCCGGTGCCGGCGGTGCGGGAGGCGGACGGTTCGCCCCAGCCGATGCCGAGCAGCCGCAGCCTGTGCAGCAGGCAACTGCGCGCGGCGTCCGTGTCCTTGCGCAGATCCAGCTCCAGTTCGCGGTCCTGCGCCTCGGGCTTGAGCCGCAGCGTGCGCTGCCGCGCGGCCAGATCGCGCTGGAGGGGCACGGCGGGCGCGCCCTCCGGCACCTCGCCCAGCACGTCCCCGACCACGAGGCGGTCCTGGACGAGCGCCAGCGGCACGTCCGAGCCCTCGCACATGACGGCGCGGACCGCGTCCGTCGTCTCCGTCAGTCCCGCCAGCGGGCGTCCGCGCATGGCCGCGAGCGTGTCGGCGAGGCGCACCGCCTCGATGACGTGCGCCGAGGAGACGCCGTGGTCCTCGTCCCGCAGCAGGCCGGCGACCTTCGTCATCCAGCGCTCCACGGGGCGGTCCGGAGCGGAGAACAGGTGCCCGTACCAGCCGGGCGAGGCGATCCCCGCGCCGTAACCGCTCTGCCGGCCCAGCCTCCTGTGCGTCCAGGGCACCCAGGTGACCTCGGTCTTCGCCTTGGGCAGGCCCTTCAGCAACTGGCGGTCCGCCGTGACGGAGGTCTTGTGCGCGAGCGCGGGCACGTGCCAGGCACCGCAGACGACGGCGACGGACTCCTCCCCGAACTCCTTTACCGCCTCGCGCAGCCGCAGCCGCATATGGGCCTCGCGGACGAGATCGCGCCGGTGTCCGCCGTCTCCGTGGGTCTCGCGCAGCGCCGCCATGGCCTCGCCGAGTGCGAGGAAGGGCGCGTACGGTCCCGCGGTGCTTCCGGGCGCCTGCCCCCAGGTGCCGCGGTGCTCGACGACGTCCTCCCACCAGCGTTCCGGATCGTCGTACCCCGCCGTCTCCGCGAGGACGGCGAGCGGATCGATCCGCAGCGCCCGCGCGGGACTGTCCGTTGCCCCGTCGTTGCCGGTGTCCGTGTCCTTGTCGTCGGCGTCCTTGCCGCCCGTCCTCTCGGGCCCGTCGCCGTCCGTTTCTCCGTTCCCGTTCCCGTCCTCGTCCCCGTCCCCGTCCTCGTCCGGCTGCATCGCGAGGGAGTGCGCGGCGGGCAGATCGATGAACCGAACCGGCACCCCGTGCGCCAGCGCCCAGCGGATCGCCACCCACTCCGGCGAGAAGGCCGCCAGCGGCCAGAACGCCGCCTTGCCCGGCTCGTCCAGCACATGCGCGAGCAGTGCGACCGGTGGCCGCATCGCCTCGTCCCCGGCGAGTGCGACGATGCCGTCCGCCTCCGGCGGGCCCTCGATGAGGACCACGTCCGGCCTGTGCTCCTCAAGTGCCGCGCGGACCGCCCGCGCGGAGCCCGGACCGTGATGCCGCACCCCGAGCAGCATCGGCCCCCCGACCCCCGTCGGCGCTTCCCCCTGCGCCTTGTCCTTCACGTGCTTGTCCCCCTCCAACTGCGTTGTCCCGTCCACCCGCTCCGGTCCGTTCACGCCGTCGGCATCCGTCACGCAGAGACCTCTCGGCAGGCGCGATAGAAGTCCTTCCATCCGTCGCGCTCGCGCACGACCGCCTCCAGGTACTCCTGCCAGACCGTCTGATCGGCCGACGGATCGCGCACCACGGCGCCCTGGATACCGGCCGCCACGTCACCGGCCCGCAGCACGCCGTCCCCGAAGTGCGCCGCGAGCGCGAGACCGCCCGTGATCACCGAGATGGCCTCGGCCGTCGACAGCGTCCCCGAGGGCGACTTGAGCTTCGTGCGCCCGTCCGACGTCATCCCTGAGCGCAGCTCCCTGAAGACCGTCACGACCCGGCGGATCTCCTCTATCCCGTCCGGAACGGAGGGCAGATCGAGGGAGCGGCCGAGCTGGTCCACGCGGCGCGCCACGATCTCGACCTCGGCCTCCGCCGTCTCGGGCAGAGGCAGCACCACCGTGTTGAACCGGCGGCGCAGGGCGCTGGACAGCTCGTTGACGCCGCGGTCGCGGTCGTTCGCCGTGGCGATGAGGTTGAAGCCCCGCACCGCCTGCACCTCTTCGCCCAGCTCCGGTATGGGCAGGGTCTTCTCCGACAGGACGGTGATCAGCGTGTCCTGGACATCGGCCGGGACGCGCGTCAGCTCCTCCACGCGCGCCGTCATCCCCTCCGACATCGCCCGCATGACCGGGCTCGGCACGAGCGCGTCCCTGCTGGGGCCGTGGGCGAGGAGCTGGGCGTAGTTCCAGCCGTAGCGCATCGCCTCCTCGGCGGTGCCCGCTGTGCCCTGCACCAGCAGCGTCGAATCACCGCTGACCGCTGCCGCCAGGTGCTCGGACACCCACGTCTTGGCGGTGCCGGGGACGCCGAGCAGCAGCAGCGCGCGGTCCGTCGCGAGCGTGGTCACGGCGACCTCGACGATGCGGCGCGGACCGACGTACTTCGGCGTGATCACCGTTCCGTCCGGCAGCTCCCCGCCCAGCAGATACGTGGCGACGGCCCACGGCGACAGGCGCCACCGCTCCGGACGCGGCCTGTCGTCCGCGGCCGCGAGGGCCTTCAGCTCCCCCGCGAAGGCATCTTCCGCATGCGGCCTCAGCTTCTGTGTCACGGCATGGGTATCGGTCACAACTCCCCCTTCACGCACGGCGGATTCGATGTGCTCAACACGATGCACCCCGCCACTGACAATCGACCTCGCGTCGTCCCCACCATGGCTCTGACCTGCGATGACAGCCGTCGTTCAGTGGATTGTCAGTGGCGGCTCGTACGGTCGGAGACATGACTGGACAGGGGGTCCGCTGGACGGCGGAACAGGTGGCCGCGCTGGCGCCGGACGAGGCGTCGCGCCGCGCGGGCGACAAGCTCTCGGCGCCCGGCCCGTGGTCGGAGGCCGGGGCGGGCGCGGGCGCGGTGTGGGGACTGTGCAAGGGCAGCGGCAGCAAGCCGTATCGGACCGTCGTGGATCTGAACGGGGGCGGCGGTCCCGGCTACAAGTGCAGTTGCCCCAGCCGTAAGTTCCCGTGCAAGCACGCGCTCGGTCTGCTGCTGCTGTGGGCGGGCGAGCGGCCGGGCGGCGGGGGGATGGTCGCGGAGTCGCCCGATCCGCCCGAGTGGGCGGGCGAGTGGCTGAGCGGGCGGCGGGAGCGCGCCGTACAGCGGAGTTCGGGGGACGCCGGGGCCATCGGGGGCGGCACCGGCGGGGACAGGGAGGGGAGCGGCAGGTCGGCCAGGCCGGGAACCGGTTCCGAGGGGGCGCGCAAGCGTGCGGAGCAGCGTGCACAGCGCATCGCCGCGGGCGCGACGGAACTGGAGCAGCGCCTGGCCGATCTGCTGCGCGGCGGCCTCGCGGGCGCCGATCAGGCGGGCTATGCGGCGTGGGACGAGATGGCGGCGCGCATGGTGGACGCGCAGGCGCCCGGCCTCGCCTCGCGCATACGGGAGTTGGGCGCCGTCCCCTCCTCCGGGCGCGGCTGGCCGGAGCGGCTGCTGTCCGAGTGCGCGCTGCTGCACCTGCTGGACCAGGGCTTCCTGGGCCTGGAGGTGCTGCCCGAGCCGCTCGCCGCCACGGTGCGCGCACGCGTCGGGCTCACAGTGGACACGGCCGAGCTGCTGGCCGACGAGGCGTCGCGCATCCGCGATCACTGGCTCGTGCTGGCCCAGCGCGACGTCGAGGAGGGGCGGCTCACGGTCCGGCGCATATGGCTGTGGGGACGGGAGTCGGGGCGGCACGCGCTGCTGCTGTCCTTCGGCGCGGGTGGCCGGGCTCCGGAACTCGCCCTGCCCGTGGGCGCTTCGGTCGAGGCCGATCTCGCCTTCTATCCGGGAGCGAGCCCGCTCCGTGCCGCGCTCGGGGAGCGGCACGGGGTCCCGGAGGCGGGCTGGGTCCCGCCGGGCGGCACGGTGGAGGACGCGCTCGCGGCGTACGGCGCGGCGCTGTGCGAGGACCCCTGGCTGGACGGCTGGCCCACGGTGCTGCGGGACGTGGTGCCGGTGCCGCCCGCCGAGCAGGACTCCGGTTCTGACTGGCAGGTGGCCGACGCGGAGCAGGACGCCGCCCTGCCCGTCACGTCCGGCACGGATTCCACAGCCCTGTGGAAACTCATGGCCATATCGGGGGGCGGCCCGCTCACCGTCTTCGGGGAGTGCGGCCACCGCGGCTTCGCCCCGTACGCGACGTGGAACGGCACGGACATGGTCCCGCTGTGACGGAAGCGTCCCAGCGTGCGCGGGGCGGCCGGTGCGGGAGGGCGCCGGTAGGTGAGGTCACCGTGCGTGAAACGGCGCGGGCCTGAGTCCGTACGTCATACGAGGAGGGGAACCGTCACCATGGAAACCACCGCACCAGCGGCGCAGTGGAGCGAGCTGGTCAGCGCCGCGCTGCTCGGGGCCGAGCGGCGCACGCCTCCGGGCGGAAGCGTGCACGCCCTGCTGGACGCGGCGGCGGCCGAGACCGTGCGCCGCCGGGCCGCGCTGCTCCCTGCCCCCTCCGCGCCCCGCACCGGGCCCGCGCCCGAGGACGTGCGGCGGCCGCTGCCGGAGGCGGCGCGGCGGCGGCTGGCGATGCTGCTGGCGGGGCGCTCCGGCAATCCGGGCTCCGCGGGGGCGCGGCGCAGCACCGCTCCGGATCTCGCCGAACTGCTGCCGCAGTGGCTGTCGGCGGCGAACGAGCGTGGCTATCGCGCCCCGGCCGAACTGCTGCCCGCGCTTCTCGACACGGCGCGGGCGCGTACGGATCTGCGGCGCGAGGCCCTGGCCTTCGCGGGCCCCCGTGGGCTGTGGCTCGCGCGCCTGAACCGGGACTGGAGGTTCGCGCTGCGCAACACCGTGGGCCACGCGTCGACGGCACCGGGCGGTTCGCGCACGGCCACGCAGACGGGCGGAGGCATCGCCAGCGGCACCACGAGGGTTCCGGAGGCGGGGGTCCCGGATGTGGGGGTCCCGGAAGCGGCGGACGCGGCGGCACGGGCGCGGTCCGAGGCGGAGTCCGACGCCGAAGCGCGGGAGGTCGCGGAGGACATCCAGCGGCTCTGGGGGGAGGGCCTGTTCGCCGAGCGCGTCAGCGCACTGACCGCGCTGCGGCGGCGCGATCCGGCGGCCGGGCTCGCCCTGCTGACCTCCACCTGGTCGACGGAACGGGCCGAGGACCGGCTGATGTTCCTCGATTCGCTGCGCGAGGGGCTCCATCCCGACGATGAGCCGTTCCTGGAGCGCGCCCTGAGCGACCGCAGCCACACGGTGCGGTCAACGGCGGCCGAACTGCTGTCGGGGCTCCCCGGTTCCGCGCTCTCCGCGCGCATGGCGGACCGCGCCCGTAGCTGCGTCGTCCTGGATCCCCTCGAGCCCGAGCCCCGCATCGCTGTGGAGGCGCCGCACGAGTACGACGCGGCGATGCGCCGTGACGGCGTCGTGCAGAAGCCGCCCGCCGGGCGGGGCGAGCGGGCCTGGTGGCTGGGGCAGTTGGTGGAGGCGACGCCGCTGGAGGTGTGGAGCGCACAGTTCGGCGGGCGCACGCCCGAGGAGATAGCGGCGCTGCCCGTCGCCGACGACTGGCGGCAGGACCTGCACGCCGCCTGGTGCCGCGCCGCGGTCCGGCAGCGCTCGGCGCCGTGGGCCCGCGCCCTGATCGGCCCGCCCAGCACCTCACTGGTCGAGGGGCCCGGCGATCCGGCCAAGCTGCTGACGGTGCTGCCGAAGGAGGAGCGCGCGCGGTGGGCGGCCCGCTTCATCGAGGCGCACGGGCTGTCGGAGGCGTTCCGCATCCTCGGGGTGTGCGCGGTGCCGTGGTCCGACCCGCTGGGCCGTGCCGTGGTCGACGCGCTGGAGATCGCCCGTGACGCGGGCAGCTATCCGTGGAGCTTCAGCGGGGTGATGGGGCTGGCCGAGCGGTGCCTCGATCCGTCCGACGCGGACCGCCTCGCCCCGCTCGCCGCCGTGCCCGACGAGCCGGAGGACGGTTCGCCGGGGGCCGGCGCGTACTGGGCGGAGACGTTCCAGCGACTCGTCGGCACCCTGCGGCTGCGCGCCCTGATGCGCGCCGAACTGGACGGGTGACGCCATGCGGCCCCGCCTCCCCTTTCGCCGCCCCGGTCCGCGGGACGGCGGGGCGGACTGTGCGGGGCCGGGCCCGGACTCGGGGCAGGAGCGGGAGCAGGACCGCTGCGGCGGCCCCGGCGCCCCGCGCCCGCGAGCGGCACCCTCGCGGTGCGGGAGCCCTCGCACCGCCCCATCAGAAGGGGCCCCGGCAGAAGGGGCCCCGTCGCACAGCGAGGCGGCGCACCCGGCGAGGCGCGGGGCCCCGCCGTCGCGGCCGCACCGCGTGGACGTGCGGCTACGCCGCGAGGCGGGTGACGTTCGCGCGGACCCATGCGACGACCTCGGTCGTCGTCGCGCCGGGGGTGAAGATCTCCGCGACGCCCTGGTCCTTGAGCGGCGTGATGTCGTCCTCCGGGATGATCCCGCCGCCGAAGACCTTGATGTCGTCCGCCTCGCGTGCGCGCAGCAGTTCCAGGACCTTCGCGAAGAGCGTGTTGTGCGCGCCCGAGAGGATCGAGAGGCCGATCGCGTCGGCGTCCTCCTGGATCGCCGTGTCCACGATCTGCTCCGGGGTCTGGTGGAGCCCGGTGTAGATGACCTCCATGCCCGCGTCACGCAGCGCCCGCGCGATCACCTTCGCCCCGCGGTCATGGCCGTCGAGACCCGGTTTGGCCACCACCACGCGGATCTGACCCGACACACCCATCACTGCCTCCATCTGCAACGGCTCTACGACGGCAACGGCGCCCCGCGCCATCCGCTTGTCGCCCGCGACCTCGCGGGACCGCCCGGGGGACGGACTTACGGAGCGCTCCATGGCCGCCGGAGTGAACGAACGTTATCGCCAGCATCCCGCAACCGGCCGTTTCGCGCTCTGAAGGGAGGGGGAAATCACACGTGGGACAACACGTACGCCACGCGCCGTATCCGTACTCGTCACTCGGGCCCGGCGCGTCAGGGGAGAGCCGCAGGAGCCGCAGCAAGGTCGCCGCATCACCGCGCCGTCAGCCGCACGGCACGGTGATGCGGACCGGACCGCCCGCTCGCGCCACGATCGGGCAGCACCACGCGCCGCGCCATCCTCTCGTGTGCCTTTCGGGAGGTGGACGACCGTGCGCGCACCAACCGCGTTTTCCGCGCTGACAGCACTCCCCGGCCTGCCCTTTCTGCGAGCCGCCGCCATGGAGGCCCTCGTGCTGGCGGGACATGTGCTGCTGTATCCGACGGGCGTGCGCGACGAACGCCCGCCGCCGCTCCTCACCGCACTGCCCACTTCACCGGACGAGGCGGATGGGACGAACAGTGCGGACGAGGCAGGCGGCGGCGCGTCATCAAGCCCGGGCACCGGCACCGGCACCGCCTGCTCCCTGCTCCCCACCGAGGGCCGCACGCACCCGCCCGTACTGCTCCTCCACGGCTTCGTCGACAACCGCTCCATCTTTCTCCTGCTGCGCCGCGCCCTCGCCAAGCACGGCTGGTGCCACCTCTACGCGCTCAATCACTCCCTCCTGACCTGGGACATCCGCGTCGCCGCCGAACGGCTCGCCGAGCAGGTGGAAGAAATCTGCGCGCGGACGGGCCACCGCCGGATCGATCTCATCGGGCACAGCCTCGGCGGGCTGACCGCCCGCTATTACGTGCAGCGCCTCGGCGGGGACGCGCGGATACGCACCCTGATCACGCTCGGCACGCCGCACAGCGGCACCCGCGCCGCGCCCCCGTTCTCCCCGCACCCCCTCATACGGCAGATGCGCCCCGGCTCGTCGCTGCTCCGCGATCTCGCCGGGCCCGAACCGGACGGCTGCCGCACGTCCTTCGTCAGCTTCTGGAGCGATCTCGACGAGCTGATGATCCCGCGCTCGACGGCCCGGCTGGACCATCCCGACCTGCGGGTACGCAACGTCCATGTGCGCGGTGTCGGACATCTGTCGCTGCCGGTGGACTGCGCCGTTTCCGCCCGCATTCGCGCGGAGTTGGCAGGCGAGGCGCACGCCGGAGCACTGTCCGCGGCATCTCCCGAGGCGCCCTCCGCGTCCCCCGCGGGAGTCGCCTGACCGCCTCCGGAAGCCGAACGATCCTCGAACGCGCATCGAACACCGGGCCAAATCCCGGCCCGTAGTCCGCCGAAAGGCGGTCGAATGCCCGTTTCATGGAGCCGTGAAACCTGCCGAAGATTGTCGCCGTCGCGTACCGCCGGGTACAGTCGCCGCACTGCTCCGCCCCTGCTGTCGAGGCGAAAGAGAAGTTGGTGGTGAACGACCGTCACCCGTCGGGAGACCCCGGCCCGACCGATACCGCTTCCGACTTCTCGTACGCGGCATACGACGCGAACTACGAGCAGGCGGCGTACGGCACGTACGGCCAGCAGGAGGCACCGCACGGCCACACGGCCGTTTACGACGGTTACTCGACCGGCACTTTCGACGCCCTCGCCGCCTCCTACGGCGACGGCGATCCCCTCTTTGGTTCCCTCCCGGGCGCCGCCGAAAACAACGGCGACGGGAGCGCGGGGGCGTATGGAGCGGGTGCGTACGAGACCGGCTATGACACCGGGCACTACGACACCACCGCCTGGACCCAGGCCGGATACCAGGGCACGCCCGGCATTCCGGCCCAGCAGAGCGGCGAGCAGGCCAACTACGGCTATGCCGCCTCGCATTGGGACACGGGCACCTTCGACGCCACGGCGTTCGGCACCGGCGCCTACGACACCGGCCAGTGGGACGCCTCCCAGTGGGACACCGGCGCCGGCCAGCCCGCCACCGCCGCCTACGGCGGGCAGGACTACGACGCGACGGGCCAGTGGGACACCAGCGCCTACGCCGCCGAGCCGTACGCGCAGCCCGAGCAGTACGCGTCCTACGAGCAGTACCCGCAGTACGAGCAGTACGAGACGCCGCAGCACGACACGCCCGGGGCGTACGACACCGGAACATTCGAATCCGGCGCTTTCGACACGACCGGCGCGTTCGACGCGGGCACATTCGACACCGGGTCCTACGAGACCACCTCCTTCGGCACCGGGACGCATGAGGCGTACGGCGCTTATGCCGCGTACGAGACCCATGAGTCCTACGAGCATCCGCACGATCCGCACGGCTACGGCTACAGCTACGACGACGGCACCGGCGACACCAGCCACAACCACGGTCATGGTCACGGTCACAGCCAGGCGGCCTCGCAGTCCGTGCCCGGCGCACCCGAGCCCGAGCCGGATCCCGGCGCCGCGATGGACTCCACCGCGGCGATGCCGACCGTCGGCGCCTTCGACGCGTACGGCCACGAACACGAGCACGAGCACGAACCCGCGGGCGCCGACGACGACGCGCCCACCCCGGCAGGCCACGGCGACGTCACCCCGCTCGCCTCCGCCGCCCTCCCCCACTCCCGCGGTCGCCGCCGCTCCGTCAAGCCCCGGCGCTCCGCGCTGCTGACGGTCGCGGTTCCCTCGGTCGCCGTGATGGGCGTCGCCGGTGTCGCCGCCGCCTCCGTGATGGGGAGCACGGGCGACAGCGAGGACACGACGGCGCAGTCGGCCTCGGACGCCTCCCCCGTCAAGCCGTCGGCCGCCAACGACAAGCTCGACACCCAGCTCGCCGGACTCTCCGCCGACGCCGACGACTTCGCCGACCGCGCCAACCGCACCCAGGAGCGCATCGACCTCAAGAAGCGTCAGGAGGAGGAGCGCAAGCGCAAGGCCGAGGAGGCCGCGCGCAAGGAGGCGGCACGCCCCAAGTTCGCGCTCCCCGTCGAGCAGCACGGGCTCAGCGCGCGCTACGGCTCGGCGGGCGTCAACTGGATGTCGATCCACACCGGCATCGACTTCCCCGTCAGCTACGGCACCCCCGTCAAGGCCGCCACCGACGGCACCGTCAGCACCAAGTGGGACATGTCCTACGGCAACATGGCCGTCGTCACGGCGAAGGACGGCACGGAGACCTGGTACTGCCACCTCAGCAGCACCAAGATCCGGTCCGGCGAGGTCAAGGCCGGTGAAACGATCGCCTACTCCGGCAACTCCGGCAACTCCACCGGGCCGCACCTCCACTTCGAGGTACGCCCCGGCGGCGGCTCCGCCGTGGACCCGCTGCCCTGGCTCCGCGCCAAGGGCCTCGACCCCACGTAGACCTCACGGCGCGTAGACCGTTCCCTAGCGGCTGCCGTCACGGAGAACGCCGTACGGCCGGCCGCGAGGGCGCCGTCGTCCGTCGCCGACAACACCCTCGCCGTCGCCGCTACAGCTTCTCGACCGGCGCGTACCGCAGCAGCAGCCGCTTGGGCTTCTCACCGCCGAAGTCGACGGTGGCCTCGGCGCTGTCGCCGCTGCCCTTGACCTCGACCACCGTGCCCAGGCCGAAGCTGTCGTGCGTGACCCTGTCCCCCACCGCCAGCGAGACCGTGGGGCGGTCCTTGGCGCGGCGCGTCGCGAAGCCGCTCGGGCCGCCGCGCCGGGCCGCCGTGGACGACGAGAGCGAGGCGCCGATGCCCGAGCCGATCGCGGCGCCCGCGCCCGACCCTGGGCCCATCGCCGCGCCCATGGAGGCGCCCGTGCGCTTCCAGTCCAGGAAGGAGTCCGGGATCTCCTCCAGGAAGCGGGACTGCGGGTTGTACGAGGGCTGGCCCCAGGCGCTGCGCATGGTGGAGCGCGTCAGATAGAGCCGTTCGCGGGCGCGCGTGATGCCCACGTAGGCGAGACGGCGCTCCTCCTCCAGCTCCTTGGTGTTGCCCAGGGCGCGCATGTGCGGGAAGACGCCGTCCTCCATGCCCGTCAGGAAGACGACGGGGAACTCCAGGCCCTTCGCCGTGTGCAGCGTCATCAGCGTGATGACGCCGGTGGCCTCGCCGTTCTCGCCCTCCTCGTCGTCCGGGATCTGGTCCGAGTCGGCGACGAGCGCGACCTGCTCCAGGAAATCGGCCAGCGTGCCCGGCTCGTCCTCGCCGCGCTCCTGCTCGAACTCCAGCGCTACGGCGGCGAGTTCCTGGAGGTTCTCGATGCGGGTCTCGTCCTGCGGGTCCGTGGACGCTTGCAGCTCGGCCAGATAGCCCGTCTGCTCCAGCACCGCTTCCAGCACCGTGGCCGGGCCCGCGCCGGACTCGACGATGGTGCGCAGCTCCTCCATCAGCGTGTTGAACCGCTTCACGGCGTTCGCCGAGCGGGCCGCCATGCCGTACGCCTCGTCGACGCGGACCAGGGCCTGCGGGAAGGTGATCTTCTCGCGGAGCGCCAGCGCGTCGATCATCGCCTCGGCGCGGTCACCGATGCCGCGCTTCGGGGTGTTGAGGATGCGGCGCATGGAGACCGAGTCCTCGGGGTTGGCGAGGACGCGCAGATAGGCCAGCACATCGCGGACCTCCCTGCGCTCGTAGAAGCGGACGCCGCCGACGACCTTGTACGGGAGGCCGACGCGGATGAAGACCTCTTCGAAGACACGGGACTGCGCGTTCGTGCGGTAGAAGACCGCGACATCGCCCGCGCGCGCGTCGCCCGCGTCCGTGAGGCGGTCGATCTCGTCCGCGATGAACTGTGCTTCGTCGTGCTCGGTGTCCGCGACGTAGCCCGTGATGCGGGCGCCCGCTCCGGCCTGGGTCCACAGATTCTTGGGGCGCCGGTTCTCGTTCCGCTCGATGACGGCGTTGGCGGCGCTGAGGATGGTCTGCGTGGAGCGGTAGTTCTGCTCCAGGAGGATGGTGGTGGCGTCCGGGTAGTCCTCCTCGAACTGGAGGATGTTGCGGATGGTGGCGCCCCGGAACGCGTAGATCGACTGGTCCGCGTCGCCGACGACGCACAGCTCGGCCCGCTCGACGGCGCCCGCGCCCGCACCCGCGTCCACACCCGTATCCGTGTCCGCGCTGCCGCTGGCGCCCGTGCCCACCAGCTCGCGCACCAGCGTGTACTGCGCGTGGTTGGTGTCCTGATACTCGTCCACCAGCACGTGCCGGAAGCGGCGGTGATAGTGCTCCGCCACGTCAGGGAACGCCTGGAGGAGGTGGACGGTCGTCATGATGATGTCGTCGAAGTCCAGGGCGTTGGCCTCGCGCAGCCGTGCCTGGTACATCGCGTACGCCTCGGCGAGGGTCTTCTCGAAACCGTCCGTGGCCTGGGCCGCGAAGTCCTCCTCGTCGATCAGTTCGTTCTTCAGGTTCGAGACCTTGGCGCTGAACGACTTCGGCGGGAACCGCTTCGGGTCCAGGTCCAGATCGCGGCAGACCAGGGCCATGAGGCGCTTGGAGTCCGCCGCGTCATAGATCGAGAACGACGAGGTGAAGCCCAGTTTCTTGTGCTCGCGGCGCAGGATGCGCACGCACGCGCTGTGGAAGGTGGACACCCACATCGACTGCGCACGCGGCCCGACCAGCTCCGCGACGCGCTCCTTCATCTCGCCGGCGGCCTTGTTGGTGAAGGTGATCGCGAGGATCTGGCCCGGGTGGACCCCGCGCGCGCCCAGCAGATGGGCGATGCGGTGGGTGAGCACCCGGGTCTTGCCCGAGCCCGCCCCGGCGACGATGAGCAGCGGGGAGCCGCTGTGCACGACGGCGGCGCGCTGCTGCTCGTTCATGCCCTCCAGCAGCGCGTCCGTGTCCACCACGGTGCGGGGCGAGCCGCCGCGGTGATACGCGTCACGCGCGGCTGCCGCGCCCCCGGCGAAGGTGCCCGCGAAGAGATCGTCCGGGATCTCCTCCTCCGGGTGCTGATCCTCGGGGGGAGGCGGAGGCGGGTCCTCGGTCTTGGGATCGAGGTTCGCCAGGAAGCTGTCGTCGAAGAGGCTGCTCATCGTCGTCCGAGTCTAGGCGGCCCCACCGACAGACCTCCGTGCGTCCCGGGAATCGCCCCCGGAATCGCCCCGGAAATCCGTGCCCCGGTGCGGGTGCGCGGGCTCGTCGACGGCCCCGTTGCGACGGCCTCGTACCCGCGACGCACCGGCCCCGTACGCCCATACCGGACGGATACCGCACCAATCCCGCACGGGTAACGAAGAGATATCGGACGTATCCCTCACCAGCCTTCACAGGAACGGCACACCTTCGCTACCGTGCCGTGCCAGGCAGCCCGCACCCCCGTCGGCGACAGCGTCGGCACGGGCGGCCACCGCCGAGTCCGGCCGCAGGGCCGGAGCCGGGGACCCACTCGCGTACGCCGCGCGACCACCGCGTGCCCGCGTGCCACCCGGGGTGAATCGGCCCGTACGCGCCGCGTGAGCGGAGCGCTCCGGTCCGTAGGGCAGCCTTCCGACGCCCGAACCCGTCAGCTAACCCGGTAGGCGGTTCACGGAAGGAGTCGTCGGCCTTGGCGTCGCATCGCAAGCCGCGCACCCGCGTACTGCACTCCGCAGCCTCCAAGCGGGGCGTCATCGGTGTCACCACCGCGGCCCTCGCGTCCGTCACCCTGCTCTCCCAGGGCGCGACCGCCTCGCCCTCGGACGACGGCGGGGGCGGCGGCGGACGGCAGTCGGTCGAAGAGGTCAAGCAGAAGGTCGACAAGCTCTACCAGCAGGCGGGAGCCTCGACGCAGAAGTACAACGCGGCCAAGGAGAAGACCGACGCGCAGCGCGAGAAGACCGACGGCATGCTGGACGAGGTCGCCGAGCGCACCGACAAGCTGAACGAGTCGCGCCGTGTCCTCGGCAACTTCGCCGCCGCGCAGTACCGCACGGGCGGCATCTCGCAGACCGCGACGCTGCTGCTGACCGAGGACCCGCAGAGCTTCTTCGCGCAGACGCACCTGCTGGACCGCATGACCGGCCGCCAGAAGGAGGCCGTCGACGACTACGAGAAGCGGCAGAAGGCGGCCACCGAGAAGCGCGCCGAGGCGACGCGCGAGCTGGAATCGCTCTCCTCTTCACAGAAGGAGCTGAAGGAGAGCAAGCGCGAGGTGCAGTCGAAGCTGGCCGAGGCGCGGCAGTTGCTGTCGAAGCTGACCGCCAAGGAGAAGGCGCGGCTGGCGCAGATCGAGCGCGAGAAGCGGGCCGAGGCCCGGCGCGAGGCGGCCGAGCGGGCGGCGGCGGAGCGACGTGAGGCGGCCGAGCGCCAGAAGCGGGAACAGGGCGACGGGTCCGGTTCCTCCGAGGGCTCGGGCTCCGGTTCCGGTTCGGGTTCCGGTTCGTCGGGCGGCTCGTACTCGGCCAAGGCCGCGAAGGTGATCGACTTCGCCAAGCAGCAGCTCGGCAAGCCCTACGTGTGGGGCGCGACGGGACCCAACTCGTACGACTGCTCGGGGCTCACTCAGGACGCCTGGAAGAGCGCGGGGATATCCCTGCCCCGGACCACGTACGACCAGGTGAAGGTCGGCACGCGGGTCGCCAAGTCGGACCTGCGCCCCGGTGACCTGGTCTTCTTCTACGACGACGTCAGCCACGTCGGCATCTACGTGGGCGGCGGACAGATGATCCACGCCTCGAAGCCGGGCGACGACGTGAAGTACGAGGCGATCGACTACATGCCGTTCCACTCGGGGGTGCGGCCCGCCTGAAGCGGAGCGTTCGACGGGAGTACGCCGACGGGGCGCGGAGGCACCAGCGGGTGCGCCGCGCCCCTTCGCGCGCCCGGGGCGGCCCGGGGCGCGCGGATCGTCCGGGGCGGCCGGGGCGGCCGGGGCGGCCGGATCGAGGAACTACGCGCCGCCGTTCACGTCCACAGCACCGCGATGAAGATGTTGACGGTCGTCAGGGCGCCGACCGTGCCCAGCAGCGCTGACGGGACCTTCTCCTCGTCCCTCTTCACGTAGACCAGCCCCAGGATCACCACCAGCAGCGCCAGCTTGATCCCGATCTTGACGTTGTTCACGGGCTGGTCGTCCGCCTGGTTGAGGCCGACGAGGACGATGCCCGTCGCGAGCATGGTCAGCGCGCCGTGCAGCATGCCCGGCAGCATCCGCGCCGTGCCGGAGCGCAGGGCACCCATCTGGAAGAAGAAGCCGCCCAGCAGGGCCGCGATGCCCACGATGTGCAGGCAGACGAAGAGGTTGATGAGGACGTCCATGGCCCGGAGCGTAGCCCGGCCCGTAGCACCGCCCGACGGCCAGGGTGCGCCGATCGCCCGCATCGGTCACGGTCTCGCCGGTTCCCGTTCCGTAGCGGGCGCCCCCGTTCACGCCCGCACGCGCCGCATGGACGAAAGCGGACAGTCTCGGGCAGTCCCGGTCAACCCCACACCTCGCCGCACGGGGCAGGTTTAGCGTCCTCGTCCAGGTGGCCGGGTCCGCCCCGTGCGAGGCCCGGCCACCCCGCCGAGATCCGGCGGCGGCTCGTCCCCCCTGTGCGGGTCCGCCGCCGGATCCCCACCTCGACGGACGTACGGGCGTCGCACGCGACGCCGCACGGTGTACGGCCGCGACGCGACGCGAAGGAAGTGACGGCCGCACCATGGCCTCGCACCGAAAACCCAAGCCCCGCCCCCTCACCGGATCCGCAGCGCGCACGGCGCTCACCCTCGCGCTCGCCGCCGCCGCGAGCACCACCGCGTTCCAGGGCTCGGGCCACGCCGACCCCCGTCCCGGCTCCACCGCCCAGGTGAAGGCGAAGGTCGACAAGCTGCACCACGAGGCCGAGAAGGCCACCGAGGCGTACAACGGCGCGAAGGAGAAGGCCGACGAGGCGGCGGAGGAGCTGGAGGAACTGCGCGACCAGGCGGCGCGCAAGCAGGAGCGGCTGAACGCGACGCGGGACGCGCTGGGCGCGCACGCGGCGGCCGAGTACCGGAGCGGCGGCGTCGACCCGTCGCTCCAGCTCGCGCTCTCCTCCTCCCCCGAGAACTACCTCGACCGCGCGGCCGTCGCCGAGCGCGCGGGCGCGCGGCAGGCCGACTCCGTGCGGCGCGTCGGCGAGCAGGCGCGCGGCGTGCGGCAGCTCCGGGAGGAGGCGGCCGGGACGGCCGCCTCCCTCAAGAGCGCGGCGGACAGCGCGCGGCGCCACAAGCGCACCGTTCAGAGCAAGCTCAGGGAGGCGGAGAGGCTGCTGGACCGGCTGACGCCGGAGAAGCGGGCCGAGGTGCTGGGCGACGACGGTCACGGCGGTGCGCCCGACGGCCCTGACGGTTCCGACGGTTCCGACGGGACGGCGCGGGCCGACCGCTCGGGCAGCGGCTCGGGCGGCGGCGCCCGTGAGGCCACAGCACCTGCCACGGGCGTGGCCCCCGACTCGCGCGCCGCCCGTGCCGTCTCCTTCGCGCGGGGCGCGCTGGGCAAGCCGTACGTGTGGGGCGCAACGGGACCCGACGCGTACGACTGCTCCGGGCTCACCCAGGCCGCGTGGAAGGCGGCCGGCGTCTCGCTGCCGCGCACCACGTACACGCAGATCGAAGCGGGCCGCCGCATCCCCCGGTCAGGGCTGGCGCCCGGTGACCTGGTCTTCTTCTACGGCAGCGTCAGCCATGTCGGGCTCTACATCGGCGAAGGGCGGATGATCCACGCCCCGCGCCCCGGCGCGCCGGTACGGATCGCCCCGATCGACGAAATGCCCTTCTCCGGAGCGACCCGCCCGGCGTGAACGGGACGGTCCCGCCCCGCCCGCCAGGGGCACCGGGAGGCCCACCTCGCCGCGTAAGCGCTCCGCGACGAGGGCCGCCCCGCCAGGGGCGCGGGGGGGGGCTGCGCGACCAGCCACCGCGCACCCGCAGCCCGTGAAGCACACTCAGGGGCACACACTCACGCGCTCGGCGCTCCGAAGTACCCCTGCCCCTGCTGCTGCCCCTGAACGGGCTGTTGCCCGACAGGCGGTGCCCCGTACGCCTGCGGCGGCACGGGCGCCCCGGTGCCGAACGGGTTCGCGTGGCCCGGGAGTTGCGCCCCCGGCGGGAGATAGCGGCTGCGGCCGTTCTCGTCGCGTACGCGCGCGAAGCCCGCCGTCTCAAGGCGGGCCGCGAAGTTCGCGTTGCGCTGCCGCGTCCACAAGAAGCCCGCGCCGAGGAGCAGCATCAGCAGGACGTAGCCGATGACGCCGTAGACGAGCGCGTCGTCCTGTAGCGCGTCCCGCACCACGCCGAGCACCATCATCACGGTGAGCCCCACCGCCCCGGCCAGCATCCGCTTCTCGGCGCTCTTGCCGGTCAGGTCGAAGTTGATGCGGGCCTTGAGGAGTTCGAGGTGGTCGGCCGCCTCGGGGAGGGGCTTGAGCTTGCCGCCGGGCTGCATGCCGGGCAGATCGCCCCCGTTGCCCGCCTGCGGAAACCGGGCCATGTTGGCCGCGGCGCGCTGCTGGGCTGCGGGACTGGGGTCGCGGTGCAGCAGCATCGCCGTGCTGCCGTTCTGGGCGCCGGTCTGCGCGGCGTCCCCGTACTGGAAGCCGAACTGCTCGGCGATCAACGCCAGTCTGGCGAGCTTCTTCACCGAGGACATGCGGCTGACGACCGTGACGTCGTCCTGCGTGGCGATCTGCTGGAGCATCTTGCTGATCTGGCGGCTGCTCACGAGCCGTCCCTCCCGTTGGTGTGTAAGCGCCTCCTCAGGGGGACGGCGCGGAGCGCGCAGCATAGCGGGGACATGTCAGAGATCCGGGCACACCCCTGGTCACTTGCGCTACCCCCAGGTAGCTTCCGCTCCCGTACGGCCCTGATCAGGAGGAGCAGCCGCATGACGCACCCCTCTCGCCCCCACACCAGCCCCCTGGGCTTCACCTCGTCGTCCGCGTCGTCGGCGCGCCCGACGCCGATACCCACCGACCAGCTCCACTTCGCGATGCCCCCGGAGCACCAGTCCGTCGCCGAGGAGCGGCGGCACCGCAAGGAACGGCTCGCGGCGGCGCTGCGCCTGTTCGGGCGGTTCGGGTACGACGAGGGCGTGGCGGGCCACATCACCGCCAGGGACCCGGAGTTCACGGACTGCTTCTGGGTCAACCCCTTCGGGATGCCGTTCCAGCACATCACCGTCAGCGATCTCGTCCTCGCCAATGAGGAGGGACAGGTCGTCGAGGGCCGCTACCACGTCAACCAGGCGGCGTTCGTCGTTCACTCACAGGTGCACCAGGCGCGCCCGGACGTCGTCGCCGTGGCCCACAGCCACTCCGCGCACGGCCGCGCCCTCTCCGCGCTCTGCGAGCTGCTCGATCCGATCACCCAGGACGCGTGCGCCTTCTACGAGGATCACGCGTTCCTCAACGACTACACGGGCGTCGCCGTCGACGCCGACGAGGGCCGCCGCATCGCCTCCGCGCTCGGCCCGTACAAGGGCGTCATCCTGCGCAATCACGGACTGCTGACGGTCGGGGACACGGTGGACGCGGCGGCGTGGTGGTTCCACCAGATGGAGCGGGCGTGCGGCATCCAGCTCGCGGCGAAGGCGGCGGGCAAACCCGTGCTCATCGACCACAGGAACGCGGTGGCGACCCGCGAACAGATCGGCAGCGATCTCGTCGCATGGATCAACTACCAATCCCTCTACACCGGCATCACTCGTGAAGAACCGGACCTGCTGAGCTGACGGCCCCGCCCGTAAGGCACAATCCCCTTTCATCGCAAGGCAGTTGAGAGGTTGGGTGGCGCAGTGGCCGTGGACTCGGCACGGGACGGCGCGAGGGGCGCGGGCGACGAAGGCCCCCGCCCAGGGGCGCACGAAGGCCCCAGCGGTACGGGCGGCGACACGGGCGGTACCGCTCGTACGGGTGGTTCGGGCGGCACGGGCGGCACGGGCGGCACCGGCACCGGCAGTGGCGCCCGCACCGGCGCGGGCGGCTCGGGCGGTCCCGGCGGCCCGGGAGGCCCGGGAGGCCACGGCGGCCCGCCCACGGGCCACGGCGGCGGCAAAGGGCGCGACGACAGCACCGACGGCGCCCACCACTCCAACTGCACCTGCGGCGACTGCCCCCACGGCGCCCGCGAGGGCCACCGCCGCGCCCTGGCCGCGTTCGCCCGGCGCCGCGACGCGCTCGCCATCGGCGACGGCGTGCCCGCCGCGCTCGCGCACTCCCCGGGCGCCTCGCGCCAGTGGGTCTCCGACGAACTGACCGAGTCGGCCCGCGCCGTCTCAGAGCGCGCCCGCGAGGAGGGCGCCGCCTGGCTCGCGCGGCTGTGGCGGCACACGGTCATCGGCGTCTGGGCGGCCGTCGGCGTGCTGCTTCTCGGGCAGCTCCTCACCGCGATCGGCGCGGGCTGGTCCCTCGCGCGCGGCGCCTCCCTGCTCGCTGCCCTGGCGGCGGGCGGGCTGCTGACCGCCGCCGCGTATCTGCACCGCGCCCGCGGCGGCGCCCTCGCGCCCCTCATCGGCGAGGACAACCGGCTGTCCACCTCGCGCACCGTGGCCGCCGCCTGGGTGCTGCTGGTGGCCTTCGACGTCCTCGTCCTCGCGCTCGAACTCGCGGGCACCGGCGGTGCCGCGGACCGGCGCGCCCTGCTCGAAGGGCTGGGCCTGGCGCGCGGCGCCGGGCTGGTGACGGTGCTCGCGCTCACCTGCGCCGTGGCCGTCTTCGTCCGCAGGACCGTGACCGTCCGCGTGCAGGGCCAGCGGCTCCAGAAGGTGCGCGCCGACCGTCCCCGCGCGGCCGACCTCCTCACCGACGACGCGGGCCGCGGCTCCTTCTCCGACGTGCAGTACGTGCTGGTCAACGCCGTAGCGCTGCTCTTCACCGCCGTACGTCTCGCCCGTCAGCCCGAGCGCCTCCCCGACCTCCCCTGGAGCCTGGCGCTGCTGGTCGTCGTCTCCACCGCGACGTATCTCGCGGGCAAGTACGCGGAGGGCGGGCGGCCCGTGGTGCTCTCGGTCGTGCGGGCGCGGGAGGTCGGCGATCTGCACGCGCCCATCCGTACCGGCGACGACATCGAGATCCGCGGCGCGGGCTTCGTCCCGCCGGGCGCGGGCGCGGCCGACCGCCTCTCCCGCATGGTCGTGCGCATCGGGCCCGTCCACGTCAACGTCCCGATGATCCCCGTCGCCGGGGGCTTCACGAGCCCCGCCGACGATGTGCTGACGGTTCCGGTTCCCGTGGAGGTCGAGCCGGGACGCGTCGACGTGCAGGTCGTCACGGCCGCGGGCGTGGAGACGAACCGCTACCCGATCGACGTCGTCGACTAGTCACCCGTCCAGGCCCGGCCCTACGGGGGGGCGTGCGGCGGGAACGCGGAATGCCGCATGTACTCCGGTCCGCCGTGAGCAATCGGTTTGAGTCGGACGACTCTCGGTTCCGTACTTGCCTTGGGTGGAGTCGGTACGGGAAGAATCGCCTCCGCACACCGAAACACCGAACGCACTTGCGGGCTTCGCGGAAGGCGGTACGTGTATGTCACTGGCGGATCGTAGGGGCGACGACGAGGGTCCCAGGACGCTCAGCGGCTTCGACGGACCGGTCGGGGGCGGGCCCATGGGGCTGCGGGCCACGGCGTCGCGCTACGCGCTGCTGCCTCTGCGGCTCTTCCTGGGCGTCACCTTCGTCTACGCGGGACTCGACAAGCTCACGGACTCCGCTTTCCTCTCCGGGGGCGGGCCCGGATCGCTGGCCGAGATGCTGGACTCCGTGCGGGACGCGGCGGCGGTGCCCGCGCTGGTCGATCTCGCGCAGCACAGTCCGGAGGGATTCGGGACCGCCATCGCGGTGGGCGAGCTGGCGGTGGGGCTCGGCACGCTGTTCGGGCTCTGGGCGCGGGTCGCCGCGCTGGGCGGCGCGCTGATCTCGCTCACGCTGTGGCTGACGGTGAGCTGGGCGAGCGACCCCTACTACTACGGCAACGATCTCCCGTACCTCATGGCCTGGATCCCCCTCATCATGGCCGGCGCCCCCATGTACTCCCTCGACACCCTCCTCGCCCTCCGGCGCCGGAGGAGAGGCCAGCAGATCTTCGGCTGACGGAGCGAGCCGACCGAGCCGTCGCCCACCCGTATTCGACGGGAGACTCAGCCGTCCCGCGCGCCCGCCTCCCGCGAGGAGCCGTAGCCCTCGCGGAGGGTGTCCATGGGCATCTGGCCCAGGGGCGGCGCCCCCTTGCCGCGCTGCCGCGCGCGGCGGCGGACCATCAGCGTGACCAGAGCCGTGCACGCGGCCAGGACCAGCCCGAACGGCACCAGGACCAGCAGCACCCACAGGGGCACCGTCCACTCGCCGAGCGCGTCCATGACGTAGGCGAGCGCGGCGCCCAGCAGGACGAGACCCAGCAGCAGCCGCGCCGGTTCGAACCGGTGCCGCACGAGGTGACGTGTCATCGCGCACCCTCCCACTGCCCGGCCCCGGGGACGACTTCCTGGGGCGCGCCGTCGGAGCGTTCGCCGGAGGGCAGCACGCGCACGACCTCTATCTGTCCGACGCCCAGGCGCAGGCTCAGATCGAGCGTGCCCTTGGCCTTGGTCTCGCCCTCCTCCCCGTTCTCGACCCCGGCTCCGGCCCCGGCCCCGGACTCGGACTCGGCTTCGGCGAAGGGTTCCAGCGTCGTCTGGCGGTGCTTGGCGAGGCCGCCGGCGGAGTCGTAGCGGACGGGGCCGCCATCGGGGTCGTAGCTGAGGGGCAGCCGTATCTCTCCGGCGCCCACGTGCGCGTCGAGCCGGACCTCGGCGCTCGCGGGGACGACGACCTTGAGCTGACCGGCCCCGGCCCGCACCCCCGTGCGTATCGTCTCGTCCTCCTTGAGTTTCAGTTCGCTGAGATCGAGTTCGGCCTCGCCGCTGCCTGTGCGGTACTCCTGTCTGACCGCCGAGGCCGAGCCCGGCGTCCAGTGGCTGTCCCGCCAGTCCGTGCCGATGTCCTTGGGCAGCAGCGCCGCGCCCGCGAGCAGTACGGCCGTGAGGACGACCGAGAGGATCGTGCCGCCCCCGACGCGGCCCACGAACGCGCTGATGACCAGGCCCAGCGCGAAGACCGCGAGCGCCAGGCCGAGACCGAGGGTGAGGCTGCTGCTGAGGGAGCGGGTGCCCCACGTCGCCGACGTGCCTGTCGCGCCCGCCAGCACGGCCAGGCACAGGACGAGCCCGCCGATCGACTGCCGGTCACCGCGCCTGCGCCGCACGAACGCGGTCGGATCCGAGTCGGTGTACGGGTTGCCGTCAGGGCCCCAGAGATATCCGGTGTCCGGCCAGTAGTCGTAGTTCCCCGTGCCGAACGGCCCCGGTCCCCCGCCCCTGCCGTCCTTCGTCAGCGGCTCGCGCCACCACGAGGGCAAGGAGGGGGCGGGCGGGGCCTGGGTCTCGGGAGGTGCGTCGGCGACGGCGTGCGCGGTCGTCGGATCGACGGGCGCGCCCTCGGCCTCGGCCGCCTCCGCCTGGCGCCTGTGCTGCGACCAGTACGCGGCGCCCGCGACGGCCGCCACCAGCATCAGGGAGAAGATGATGCTGCCGTTGCCGAGGGAGGCGAGGAAGAGGCCGCAGCCGACGAGCGCGACGAGCACGGCCGACAGCGATGTGCCCTCCACGCGCCCGGACAGCAGCCGCCGCGCCTCGTTCTCCTTCTCGCCCTCGGCGGGGATGAACAGCCAGGCGAAGCCGTAGAAGATGAGCCCGAGGCCGCCGACGACGGAGAGCACGACGAGCGGGACGCGGAAGATGACGGGATCGAGGTCGAAATAGCGGCCGAGGCCGCCGCACACGCCGCTGACGACCTTGTGCTTGCGCCCGCGGCGCAGCCTGCGCCGGGGCTCCTCCGGCTCCTCCCCCGCCGCTGCCGCGCCGGGCTCTCCCCAGCCGGGCCACCGGGTTCCGGCCGCGGTGCGCTCGGCGCCCGCGGCGCCCTCGCCCCTCTCTTCGTGCGAGGGCCCCGGGCCGGGGCGCGGCTGTTGGTCGTCGGTCATACGGCTATGTTCGCTCCCCGCACGCGCCCCTGACATCCGGGACCGACCCGGACGCGTCCCTGAGATCCGCGTTCCGCTCGCGGGCCGACGCCCGTACGGGTCCTTACGCGCACGGACGGGCGAAAACCTAGGGGCCTCGTCAGGGGCCGACCCTGATGCCCCGACCCGCACACACGTGTGACGATCGATGCATGACCTCCCGCCCTTCGCCCGGCCTCCCCCACGGCCACAGTGCCGGGGAGTCCCCGACCTGCCGGAGGAGGCGCGATGCCCACCAGCCGTAGCAGCACCGAAGCCCCGTCCGGGGGCGCCGCCCGCACGGCGGCTGCCGGGCCCACGGCGTTCCCCGAGGAGCCGCCGCTGCGCAAGCTCTACCGCAGCGCCGAGGGCCGGATGCTCGGCGGCGTCGCACGCGGGCTTGCCGGGCACCTGGGGCTGCCCGTCTCCTGGGTGCGCATCGTCTTCATGGCGCTGTGCGTGGCCAACGGCCTCGGTGCGCTGCTCTACGCCGCCTTCTGGTTCGTCGTGCCGCTGGGCACCGGCGGCGTCGCAGGCGGCCGCACACGTCCTGGCGGCGCGGGCGCGGCGGGAGCGGGAGCCTTCGGGATAGCCGTCGAGGCCGACGGCAAGCGCAGGCGGCGCGTGCGCAAGCCCGACAAGGGCCAGATATTCGCCATGCTGGCGCTGATCGCGGTCATGGTGATCGTCGGCGACAGCCTCCAGTTCGGGCGGGCTAACACCTATCTGTGGCCGCTACTGCTGATCGGCCTCGGCGTCATCCTCGTCTGGCGCCAGGCGGACAACGCGCGGCGCGCGCACTGGGCGGAGGTCAGCCGCCGCAAGCGGCTGCTGCCGATCGCGCGCGGCGCGGCGGGCGTGCTGCTGGTGGCGGTCGGGGTCAGCGGCATCGTCGTCGTCCAGGGCTCGGCCCGGCACCTGGGGCCCGTGCTCCAGGCTGCGCTGGCGATCCTGGTCGGGGTCGCGCTGCTCGCGGGCCCGTATCTCGTACGGATGATGCAGGACCTGTCCGAGGAACGTCTGATGCGTATCCGCGCGCAGGAGCGGGCCGAAGTGGCCGCGCACGTGCACGACTCCGTGCTGCACACCCTCACCCTGATACAGCGCAACGCCGAGAACCCCCGCGAGGTCGCCCGCCTCGCGCGCGCCCAGGAGCGCGAGCTGCGCGCCTGGCTGTACCGCCCGGAGGGCACGGGCAAGGACGACGAGGACGAGGAGCCCTCAACACTGGCTGAGGCCGTACGCAAGACGGCGGCGGAGGTGGAGGATTACCACGGCGTCCCCGTGGAGGTCGTCTGCGTCGGCGACTGCCCCCTGGACGAGCGCCTCGGCGCCCAGATTCAGGCCGCGCGCGAGGCGATGGTGAACGCCGCCAAGTACGGTGGCGAGGGCGGCGCCGTCCAGGTCTTCGCGGAAGTGGAGGGCCGCACGGTCTTCGTCTCCGTACGGGACCGTGGCCCCGGCTTCGATCTCGACGCGGTGCCGGCGGACCGGATGGGCGTGCGCGAGTCGGTCATCGGCCGCATGCAGCGCAACGGGGGCACAGCACGGGTGCGGTCGGCACCGGGTGAGGGGACAGAGGTGGAGCTGGAGATGGAGAGGGCGACGGATTCGTGAGCGACGAGACAGCAGGTACCCCGGCGAGCACGTCCGGCGAGGGCGACGCGGTGGACGCGCACGCGCCGGGCCCGGCCGACACGGTGGACGCGCACGCGCCGGGTCCGGCGGCGGGGCGTCGCGTGCGGGTCGTCCTGGTGGACGACCACCGGATGTTCCGCGCGGGCGTCCAGGCCGAGATCGGGCGTACGGAGACGACGGGCGTCGATGTGGTCGGCGAGGCCGGGGACGTGGACCAGGCGGTCAGCGTCATCGGGGCCACCCGCCCGGACGTCGTCCTGCTCGACGTCCACCTCCCGGGCGGCGGGGGCGTCGAAGTGCTGCGCCGCTGCGCCCCGTTGATGGCCGCCGACGAGCCCGTCCGGTTCCTCGCCCTGTCGGTCTCGGACGCGGCCGAGGACGTCATCGGCGTCATCCGGGGCGGCGCGCGAGGCTACGTCACCAAGACCATCACGGGCACGGACCTCGTCGACGCGATCTTCCGCGTCTCCGAGAACGACGCCGTCTTCTCCCCGCGTCTCGCGGGCTTCGTCCTGGACGCCTTCGCCTCCACGGACGCCCCGCCCGTGGACGAGGACCTGGACCGCCTCACGCAGCGCGAACGCGAGGTCTTGCGGCTGATCGCACGAGGTTACGCGTACAAGGAGGTCGCGAAGCAGCTCTTCATCTCCGTCAAGACGGTCGAGTCCCACGTCTCGGCGGTCCTCCGCAAGCTCCAGCTCTCCAACCGCCACGAGCTGACGCGGTGGGCGACGGCACGTCGGCTGGTGTAGCCCTCCGTGAACGGTTCCGCCTCGTGAACGGCTCCGTGCCCTGCTCCGTGCTTCGCCTCGCGGAGCCCTGATCACGCCGCTACTCTGTGCGCGGACGCACAGTGACGGGCGGAAACGGGCGGAAAGTGGATAGGAGGGCGCATGCTGCTGAAGTTCCGCGTGGCCAATTTCCGGTCGCTGCGTGACGAGCAGACGCTTGCCTTCGTCCCGCCACCCGATGAGCCGAGCGCCATGACGCGAGAACTGGGACTGTCCGACGGCAAGAGCCTCCCCGTCTTCCCCGTGCTCGGCATCTTCGGCGCCAACGCCTCCGGCAAGTCCAACGTGCTCGACGCCCTGGCCGACATGCGCGAGGCGGTCCTCACCTCGTACGCGAGTTGGACAGCGCACGAGCGCATCCCGCGCGAGCCGTTCCTGCTCGACCGGAAGCACGCGGCGGAGAGCACCTTCTACGAGGCGGACTTCATCCTCTCCGACACCGGCGTCCGTTGGACCTACGGCTTCGAACTGGGCGACCGCCGCGTGGAGTCGGAGTGGCTGCACGCCTACCCCAAGGGGCGGCGCCAGGTCTGGTTCGACCGCGACGCGGCCCGGGACCGGGAGTTCGACTTCCCCGGCGGACGGCTGCGCGACCGCGCCCGCCTGGCGGACACCACCCGCCCCGATGCCCTCCTCCTCACCCGCGCCGCCAACGACAACCACCCGCAGCTCACACCGGTCTTCCAGTGGTTCCAGCAGAACCTCCGGGGCGTCGCCCCGGCAACGGCACACCATCAGCGCGAGGCGTACACGGCGGAACGGCTGCTGGAGAGGCACGACCGCGAGCGCATCGAAGAACTGCTCCGCGTCGCCGACCTCGGCATCCGCAAGGCGAAGGTCGAGCGGAAGCCCGGTGAGCGGCCGAGAGTCGAGCTGCTGCACAGTGGCGACAGCGGTGAGGCCGTCGCGATCGACTGGGCGCACGAGTCCTTCGGCACCCGCTCCTGGTTCGCGCTGATCGGCCCGATACTGCTCGCGCTGGACGACGGAGCGGTCCTCCTCATCGACGAACTGGACGCGAGCCTCCACCCGAAGATGGCCGCCGAGGTCGTCCGCCTCTTCCAGGCCCCCTCGGTGAACGTCAACGGTGCCCAACTCGTCTTCACCTCGCACGACGCCTCATTGCTGAGCCTGCCCAGGGGCGGCCGGCTGCTCGATCCGGGACAGATCTGGTTGACGGAGAAGGCCGAGGACGGCAGCACGGAGCTGTATCCGGTGGCGGATGTGGAGCCGGGCGTGGAGGAAGACCTCACCGACTCCTACCTGGCGGGGGCCTTCGGCGGCGTCCCACGGCTCCCTCCGGGGAAGCTCGGCCGCAGCCTGCGCATGACGGAGGAAATCCAGCACGCGACGGGGGCCGACAACTCCTGATGGGCAGAAAACGGGGAGAGGACAACGCTCACCGACAGCGGCGGGAGCGGCGAGGGAAGCGCGCACGAGAGGTGTACGTCTTCGCCGAGGGCGAGGTGACGGAAGAGGAGTACGCCGAGATCGTCCGCGCCCACGGGACGCGCGGCACTCCGGGTCTCAACGTCATCTGCGAGTTCCGGACCCCACGGGACCGCAAGCCGATGCCGTTGGTCGAGGACGCCGTCGCCTTCGCGCGCGGGGTGCGGCGCAAGGCGAGGAAAGCGAAGCTCACGGAGGACGACGACCGCTGGCCACAGGTGTGGTGCCTCTTCGACCGCGACGAGCACAAGTTCGTCAGAGAGGCCGTCGCCCTCGCTGAGCGGGAGCAGATCGGTGTCGCGTACTCACATCCTTGCTTCGAGTTGTGGCGGCTCCTCCACTACCAGAACTACACCAGCACCTTCGCAGGCGTGTGCAACGGTGCGCGGGACAAGCTGCGCGCACAGAACGGCTTCCCGCAGACCTACGGTCCGACGGTCGCCAAGGTCGACGACAACCTGGTGAAGCACGTACGGGCAGGTCAGGTGCTCGGCGGGTACCAGCAGGCCAAGAACTACGCGAAACGCATCAACGTGCAGCACCGGCACCCCGATCCGTGCCGATGGGATCCGTACACGGGCGTGTGGACGTTCGTGGAGAACGCCCTCGACATCACGGACTACTGAGCGGCCGGAGCGCGCCTCCGCGCAGTGCTGGATGCGGGGATGGCCCCGCCAAGAAATGCCAGTTCGGGGGCGGGTTTCACGCACCGTTACCACGTGTCGCCAGACCCTCACGCGGCGTGCACTCTGCCGCTTGTCAGCTCGCCTCGTTTCGTAAATGAGGCGGCCCCCGTCGGTGCGCCAACACCGGGTCGGGGGCCTTCACCACCGAGGTCACAAGGAGACCTGGGATGCACCGGCATGTTACCGCGCCTACGCGCTTCTACTCCCAGTTGCCGAACGACATCATCCGGCACCCGCGCCTGTCCGCGAACGCCGTACGGCTTTTGGCCTGGCAACTCTCCCTCCCCGAAGGCTCCGACGAACCGCTGTGGAAGACGGCGGAACGCGCCGGGATCGGGAAGATCGCGTTCCAGCGGGCCAAGTCCCAGCTACGCGCCGAGTGCTACCTGTACGAGTGGCGCTGCCAGGGCGAGGGCGGGCGGTGGACGACGGTGCAGCTCGTCGCGAACGTGCCGCTCTCGCCCGAGGAAGCGCACGCGGCGCGGTATCCGACAGCCGTCACACCGGCCGCCGGTGCGCCGACCGATCGGGCGTCCGCCCCTCAACCCCGTAGAACACCCGGGGAGAACACCTCCCACCCGGCCGCCGGGCACGAGGCCGATGCCGGAGCCGAGGCCGAGGCCGAGGCCGAGGCCGAAGCGCTGCTGCTCTCGCTCGGACGGGCCGCCCCGCACCTGGCGATGCCCGTCGCCAAGGCACGGCGCTGGGCCCCGCTCGCCGCGCCCTGGCTCGCGCTCGGCCTGCCCGCCGCCGAGTTACGTCGCACGCTCGTCTCCGGTCTGGAGCAGGCCCGTTCGCCGCTCGGGGCCCTGCGCTGGCGGCTGGAACACGCGCTGCCAGCGGTGCCGGACGTGGCGGCCGGGCCGCCTCCGGAACCCCGCGTCGCCGCCATGCGGGAGTGCGCGGGCCCGCATACGCAGCCCCTCCTCTTCACGCCCGTCGGCGACGAGGAACGGTGCCCCGGCTGCCGCACCGCGCGCGCCGAATCAGCCAGTAGCGCCGGGCTCGCCGCCTTCAGGGCGGCGCGCGGCGCACGGAAGGTCCCGGTCACGGCCAGCCCATGACTGACCTCGCCGGTTCAGGCCGTCGCGCCCTGGAACCCTTCGTACTCCTCGTCCTCGTCCACCTCGTCGGGCACCCGCAGCACCGCCACCCACAGCGGCGCCAGCCAGTGCAGCAGAAGCACCGCGAAGGACGTGACCGCGAGCGGGACGGAAAGGTCGTGGAACGGGACGTCGAACAGCATCGCGGCGACGAAGAAGCCCAGCAGCGCCGTGGTCATCGCGCCCAGGGTGAGGCGGTGGGCGCGGGTGTGGACCTCGCCGCGTTCGGCGAGCTGACGTTCGTCGAGCGCGCGGGAGCGCAGTTCCAGCAGGCCACGTGTGCTGGCGTTGAGCACCCCCGTCACCGGAATCCACGCCACCATCGGTACGAGGACGGCCGCCGACCACCACGGCTCGTCGCTCAGGAAGAGCAGCACCGCGCCCGTCGCCGTGACCGCCGTCAGCGCCATGTGGCTCGCCACGAAGAAGCGGCGGCGGGCGCGGGTGGCGTGGGCGCGGCGGGTGCGCGGGTCGTTCATCGTCCGGTACAGCCACCTGTCGTGACGCGTGACGTTCATGGCGTATCTGTCCTCCCCGTTGACGGCTTCGTCGACGATCTGGCTAACGGCTTCCTGCCGTAGACCTCGTCCGTGAGCGAGCGGAACGGCTCCAGCGAGAAGAGCGCCTCGACCGGCAGCTCGAAGTACGCGGCGATGCGCAGAGCCAGGTCGAGGCTCGGGTTGTACTGGCCGCGCTCGATGTAGCCGATGGTCTGGTAGTGCGCGCCGACCGCCTCGGCGAGGCGCTGACGGCTCACCTTGCGCTCCGCCCGCACCACCGCCAGCCTGTTGTGCACCTGCTCGCTCATGTATAAGAAGTACTACATTCATGAGCACACCCACAAGCCCGCCTCCGCACAGGCGCTAACCTCGGCGCGTGCTGCTCCCCCGCCTCCGCCGCCTCCCCCGCCGGATATCCGGCCGCCTCCGCGCCCTTCCGCGTCGCGCCCGACTCACCCTGACCGCAGGGACCGTGGCCCTCGCCGTGCTGGTCGTCGGCGGCGCCGTGGTGCTCGTACCGGTGCTGAGCGGCGACGCCGACGCCGCGAGCGCCTGCCGCCAGGCCCCGGACCCGGCCCGTCGGCTCGCCGCCGACCCGCGACGGGCCACCGCCGCGCTCGACCCCGGCGAGGACATGCGCCGCACGGAGCCGCTGCGCCGCCTGCTGCGTACGGGCGGAGCGCCGCTCTGCGAGGGCGCGAAGGGCACGGAGGCGGCGGGCCGCGCACTCGTCGCGGCGGCCACGGGCGCCACCGACAACGCGAGGGACGCGGGGGACGCGAGGGACGCGAGGGACGCGCAACCGCACACCGCCGCACAGGCCCGCATCGTGCACGGCGCGGTGCTCCTCCTCGGAGAGGACCCGTACGACGAGGCCGACTTCCCCCTCGCGCTCGCCCCGTACGTCGCCCGCGTGCTCGCCGCCTACATCGGCGACGTCCGGCGCGACATCGACTACCCCGCCGAACGCGACTGGTCCCGCCCCACCGCCACCCGGGACGAGGCCCGCTACGAGGACGGCAGCGGCAACTGGTCGGAGCCCTTCCCCAACGGGCGCGACGTGCACGCGGTCTTCAGCGTCTCGGAGGTCTCGGAGGCGAGCCAGCGGCTCAAGGCCGTCGTCCACCACGCCGTCGCGGACCCCCACGCCTACGCGATCCTCTACGACGCCGAACGCGCCTACTTCGCGGCCTACTTGGAGCGGCTGGACGACGACGGCTCGGAGCCGGGCCACAGCGGGCCCGACGGGCTGATGGGCACGGAGGTCGAGTTCAGCCGCACCACCGGCTTCCTGGCCGTCCTCGCACGGTCCCGGACCTCCCACGTCGAGGACGGCACCGTCCCCGACCTCGCCGCCTTCGACCGCGCGGTACTCCGCCACACCCGGGGCACGTACCTCGCGGCGGACCACCGCGTCACCAGCCGCCCGCCCATGGCCACCGTCGCCCAGCGGCATCCCGACGCCGGGCCGGGGAAGGGCGAACGGGCCGTGGCGCGGCTGCTGGACACCAGGGTGCGGCTCTTCGAGACGTTCGACGCCTGGGCGAAGGCTCGCGACGTGCCCGAGGGGACCGCGCGGCGGCTGCGTACGGAGCTGGAGACGCGGTACACGCGGGCCCTCGCCTACTGATACGGGCCTGCGGGCGGGCCCGGGATCAGCTTTGCGCGGTGGGGCGGACGACGACCTCGTTCACGTCGACGTCGGCGGGCCGCTCCACCGCGAAGGCGATGGCCCGCGCGACGGCCTCCGGCGGGATCGAGAACCGGTCGCGCATGTCGCCGACCAGCGCCTTCGCTCCGGGGCTGGTCACCCCGTCGCCGAACTCGGTCGCGACGACGCCGGGCGAGACGGTCGTCACGCGCAGCGAATCGCCCGCCTCCTGGCGCAGCCCCTCGCACAGGGCGCGCACCGCGAACTTCGTCGCCGCGTAGACGGCCATGGTGGGCACGATCCGGAACGCGGCCGTGGAGGCGACGGTGACGAAGTGGCCGCCGCCTTGTGCGCGGAAGACCGGCAGCGCGGCGCCGATGCCGTGCAGCACGCCTTTGATGTTGACGTCGACCATCCGGTCCCAGTCGTCGACGCGCAGTTCGTCGAGCGGTGAGATGGGGCCGATCCCGGCGTTGCCGACCAGCACGTCGAGCCGTCCGAACCGCTCGCGGGCCAGATCGACCAGGCCGTGCAGATCCTCGCGCCGGGTCACGTCCGTACGGGCGTGCACGGCCGTGCCGCCCGCCTCCTCGATCCGCCGCGCCAGCTCCGCGAGCCGATCGGTCCTGCGCGCCCCGAGCACGAGCCGCGCGCCGCGCCGGGCGAGCAGCAGCGCGGTCGCCTCACCGATGCCGCTGCTGGCCCCGGTGACGACCACGACCTTGCCCTCCACGCCCTCGCACCCGTCCCTGCTCTGTTCCGTACCGAGTTCCGTACCGAGTTCCGTACCGGCTGCCGACATGGTGGTTCCTCTCTCGTCGCGTCGGCGGGAGCCACGCGCTCCGGCTCCCGCCCGAAAGCAGTCTGCGACGCCTTTAGCCTGGTATACAGAGCGCGTTTATCCTGGAATAAGAGGTGCCATCCACCATGCCGAACCAGCACGACGGACGCGATCGAAGCGATCGACGCGACGAACTGGGCGCCTTTCTGCGCAGCCGCAGGGAGCGGATCTCCCCCGAGGAGGTCGGCCTGCCGCGCACGGGGCGGCGCCGGACGCCCGGCCTCCGCCGGGAGGAACTCGCGCTGCTCGCCGGGATCAGCGCCACTTGGTACACGTATCTCGAACAGGGCCGGGACATCCGCGCCTCCGACCAGGTGCTCGAAGCCCTCGCCTCGACGTTGCGGCTCGACCGGCACGAGCGCGGGCACCTCTTCCAGCTCGCCGGTCACGCGCCCGCTCCCGGGCCCGAGGCGGACGGACCCGAACCGCTCGCCCCCGAGGTGGCGGCCGTCCCGCTGCTGCTCCAGCCGCACCCGGCGTACATCATCGACGGCACCTACGACGTGCTCAGCGCCAACCGCGCGGCGCGCGAACTGTTCCCCGGCCTCACGGCGTCGGAGGACCGCCCGGCGAACTTCGCCCGCTGGACGTTCCTCGAACCGGTGGCCAAGGAGGTGGTCCTCGACTGGACGACGGAGGCCCGCGGCCTGCTCGCCCGCCTGCGCACCCTCTCCGCCCGCCACCCTGGCGACCCCCGCTACACCCGCCTGACCGACGAACTCCACGCGGGCAGCGCCGAGGTCCGCGACTGGTGGCCGCGCTACGACGTCCAGGACAGACGCGGCGGCCGCAAACGCCTGCGCCACCCCCAACGCGGCCCGTCCGTCTTCGCGTTCACGGCCTTCCACGTCGCCGGTCAGCCGGACCACACCCTGGTGATCTACACGGAGGCGGAGGCGGAGGCGGGAACGGGGGCGGACGAGGACCGCTGAGACGTAGACATAGACGTAGACGTACGAGCTACAGGCGGTCGATCTCCGTAAGGTCGACGTCGATGGCGTAGGGGAGGTCGACGGAGAGCTGCTTCAGGTGGGTGCCCGTGGACTCGTAGACCTTCTTCACGGGGTCGAGCACGTATGTGTGCGCCACCGGGGTGTCCTCCGCGCCAGCCACCTCCACCAGCCAGAAGTTCGGGATGCCCGCGCGCGCGTACTTGTGGGGCTTGGTGTCGCGGTCGCGCGACTCGGAGTCGGGCGAGACCACCTCGACGGCCAGCTCGACGTCGGCCACGTCATAGCGCGTCTGCCGCCTGCCGGTCACGGCCTCGGCCCTGACGACGAGCAGATCGGGCCTGGCCCCGTTCCGCGCGTCGAGCACGACGGCCATCCCCCTCCGCACCCGCAGATGGGCGGGAAGCGACCTGCGCAGACCCTGCTCCAGCAGACAACGGACGACGCTGTGGAAGTTGTTCTGCGGACTCGCGAAAACCAGACTCCCGTCGATCAGCTCGGTGCGCGACGGGAGGTCTTTCAGGGTCAGCAGATCGTCGACGGTGTAGCCCTCGGGCGGAGGTACCGGCCAGGAGTCCATGGGCGGGATCCTCGGCCGTACGTTCAGCACGGCAGGCGGAAACGCACGCGCCGCCACTCGAACGAGTGAGCGGCGGCGCGTGGTCGGCCATGACGGGCCGGAGCGGTCAGCTACGGGCGGGCGAGACGCCCAAGGGCGCGGCGGCCCCCGGGGTCACTCCCACTCGATGGTGCCCGGGGGCTTGCTCGTGATGTCCAGGGTCACGCGGTTGACCTCGGAGACCTCGTTGGTGATCCGCGTCGAGATGCGGGCCAGTACGTCGTAGGGCAGGCGCGACCAGTCCGCCGTCATCGCGTCCTCGGACGAGACGGGGCGCAGCACGATCGGGTGACCGTAGGTGCGGCCGTCGCCCTGGACGCCGACCGAGCGGACGTCGGCGAGGAGGACCACGGGGCACTGCCAGATGTCGCGGTCCAGACCGGCGGCCGTCAGCTCCTCGCGGGCGATGGCGTCGGCCTCGCGCAGGATGTCCAGGCGCTCCCTGGTGACCTCGCCGACGATGCGGATGCCGAGCCCGGGGCCTGGGAACGGCTGGCGCTGGACGATGTTGTCCGGCAGGCCGACCTCCTGGCCCACCATGCGGACCTCGTCCTTGAAGAGCTTGCGCAGCGGCTCGATCAGCTCGAACTCGATGTCCTCGGGGAGGCCGCCGACGTTGTGGTGCGACTTGATGTTCGCGGTGCCCGTGCCGCCGCCGGACTCCACCACGTCCGGGTAGAGGGTGCCCTGCACCAGGAAGGCGACGTCCTCGCCCGCCTCGTCGGCCTCGGCGACCAGCTCCGCCTGGGCCTGCTCGAAGACGCGGATGAACTCCCGGCCGATGATCTTCCGCTTCTGCTCCGGGTCGGACACCCCGGCCAGCGCGTCCAGGAACCGCTCCGAGGCGTCCACGATCCGCAGTTGCGCGCCCGTGGCCGCGACGAAGTCCTTCTCGACCTGCTCCGTCTCGCCCTTGCGCATCAGCCCGTGGTCGACGTAGACGCAGGTGAGCTGGCTGCCGATGGCCTTGTTGACCAGCGCGGCGGCCACCGCCGAGTCCACCCCGCCGGACAGGCCGCAGATGGCGCGCTTGCCGCCGACGCGCTCGCGGATGGCCTCGACCTGCTCGTCCACGATGCTCGTCGTGGTCCAGGAGGGGGTGAGTCCGGCGCCGCGGTAGAGGAAGTGCTCCAGCACCTGCTGCCCGTAGGTGGAGTGCATGACCTCGGGGTGGTGCTGCACGCCGTACAGCTTCAGCTCGTCGTTCTCGAAGGCCGCCACCGGGACCATGCTGGTGGACGCGGTGACCGTGAAGCCCTCGGGCGCGGCGGAGCACGCGTCGCCGTGGGACATCCACACCTGCTGCTCGGCCGGGGTGCCCTCGAAGAGGGTCGAGGAGGGCTTGGAGACGCTGAGGTCGGTCCGCCCGTACTCGCGGCTGCCGGTGTTGTCGACGGTGCCGCCGAGGGCCTGCGCCATCAGCTGGAAGCCGTAGCACATGCCGAAGACCGGGACCCCGGCCTCGAAGAGGGCGCGGTCCAGGGAGGGGGCGTTCTCCGCGTACACGGACGAGGGGCCGCCCGAGAGGATGATCGCCTTGGGGTTCTTCGCGAGGATCTCGGACACCGGCATGGTGGACGGGACGATCTCGCTGTAGACCCTCGCCTCGCGCACACGGCGGGCGATGAGCTGGGCGTACTGCGCGCCGAAGTCGACGACCAGGACGGTGTCGGGCGTTGCGCTGGGCGGGGTGGGAGCCACGGAGCTGCCTTTCGGCGGTGGAGCTGAGCTGGGTGTGGACCTCGATTCTAACGGGGCCCGGCGGGTCGCCCGCCTGCCCTCTCTCCCGCCCCGCCTCTGCCGGGTGCGCGCCACGACGTACGTGCCCGCGCGGCAGCCAGCGGCGGCCCGCAGCGGCCCGTGACGGGGATCACCGGCCCCGGTGGCCGTCCCGTACACCCGGGGTCCACCTACGGTACCGATGCCGTTTACCTCCCACTATCGCCGCTTCAGATCGCTTCTAACGGAATGCCCCGTTCTGGGCAACCGTGCCCCGTAGCCGGGGGTCATACGCGTCACACCACCCCGCACGGCACCGCACCGCACCGCACCCGGAACCCGGAGAGGAACCCGCATGAGCGTGAGAGCGAGATCAAGAGGGAGAGGGAGAGGGAGAGCACGCCCCCGGACGTGCGCGACGTTCGCGAGGGCCGTCGCGCTGACGGCGGTCGTCGCCACGACGGCCGTGGTCGCGCCCGCCACCGGCGCCGCGGCGACGGGCGGCCACGCCCCGGCCTGGGAGGTGTCCGAGGCGGGCGGCCTCTCGGCCAACGCGCACCTCAGCTCCGTGTCGGCGGCTGGCCCGCACGCCGCCTGGGCCGTCGGCCACCAGAGCTTCGGCGGCGTGTCCGACGGCGTCATCCTGCGCTGGAAGGACGGCTCCTGGCGCCAGGACCGCACCGCCGGGCTGCCCCAGGTGAACTACTGGCACTCGGTGGACGCCGTCTCGCCCCGCGACGTGTGGGCCTACGGCTGGAGCCAGACCGAGGAGGTCGCCACGCACTACGACGGCCGCAGGTGGCAGCGCGTCCCCCTGCCGGACGACGCCGGGCCCCAGCAGGGCTTCGCCGAACTCGCCGCCGTACCCGGACGCGCCTGGCTGGCCGGTGACTACAGCCTCAGCACCTGGTCGCACGGCGTCTGGCAGACGGAGGACCTGCCCACGGGCATCAGCGCCGAGGACGTGGACGCGCGCACCGCCGACGACGCCTGGGCGGTGGGCGGCTTCTCGTACGCGGGCCAGGAGTCGCGGCCCGTCGCGCTGCACTGGGACGGCGAGGACTGGACGGAGGTCCCGGTGCCCGGCACCGGGCTGCGCCTCGCGCAGGTCTACGCCGAGTCGGCGCGCAGCGTCTACGCGACGGCCTACGTCTCCTCCGTCGACGGGGAGAGCCACGAGCCCCGGGTGCTGCACTGGAACGGCCGCTCCTGGAAGGACATCACGGGCCCCGTCGGAGGACTGATACCCCAGGCCGTGAACGGCGACGGCCGGGGCAACGTCTGGGTCAGCGGCGACCCCGACGGCTGGGAGGGCCCGCCGGTGTTCTGGCGGTACGACGGGAAGCGGTGGAGCGAGATCGAGGGCGCGAAGGTGACGGGCGGCGCGACGCAGGCGTACAACATCACCGACCTCGCGCCGCTCGGCCGCACGGGGCGGTTCTGGGCCGTCGGCTCGTACGAACTCCTCGTCGGCGAGAGCAGTTCGGAGAGCTACGAGCTGATCGAGCGCTCCACGCGCTGACACGGCCCGGGGGCCGGAGGACCCGGCCCGGTGGCCCGGTGCGGGGTGGCGGCCACCCCGCGCACGGGGGCATACTGTGCCGCATGTTCGAGCAGACCAGCTTCTGGTTTACCTATGGCACCGGCCCGTCCGGCTGCCATGGTCGAGCTGCTTGAGCCACCACAGACAAGCGACTTCCCAGGCGCCCCGGGCCACACAAGGCCCGGGGCGTCTGTCGTTCCCGCTCCCGGCCCTGTGGCTCCCGGGGCTCCGACAGAGCCCGAGGAGACGGACCATGACGAACACCAGCAGCACCGAAGCCAGCACCGAAGCCAGTGCCGCGACCGGCACCGGCACGAGCGCCAGCGCCAGCGCCACGGCGGAGGAGATCATCAGCGGCGCGCGGGAGCGGATCGACGCGCTCGATACGAGGATTCTCGCGCTCGTACGGGAGCGGATGGCGGTCTCGGAGAGCATCCAGCGCGCCCGTGTCGAGTCCGGCGGACGGCGCGTCCACCTCGCCCGCGAGATGGAGGTCCTGGACCACTACAGGGCCGAACTGGGCCGCCCCGGCACCCAGCTCGCGATGACCCTGCTGGGGCTGTGCCGCGGCCAGTTGTGAGCCGGAGCGGGTCCGGCACCCCCTGATGGGGCCCCGCGAGGCGGCCCCGTAGAGCACCTCGTAGAGCACCCCGCAGGGCACCCGCCGAGCGCGCCGCCGTCACCTCGCCGGTCGCCCGCGGTCACCCGTACGGCCCGTGACCGGCCCGGACGGGCTTCGTTGGACCCGGTGTCCCGATGTCGGCTGGGTGCCCGGCTGCACTGGGGCGGCGACACCGGAGCGTGAGACGCCCGTGTCTCCCGTGAGGCGGAGACGGCAGCGTCGTGGGACCTCGCTCCGGTGCTGTGACCGGACAGCAGGGGACAGCAGCCCGGTCACCCACCTCCCCGCCTCTGGCGGGGGGACAGCGGCCGGTCGCGGGGACGCCCGGGACCGGCCGCTCCGCGGATCCCGGCCCTCTCGCGACGCCGCGCTCCCGGCCCGTACGAGGGCGGCGACGGAGTCCGTCGAAACGGTTGCGCGGCACGCGGCGCATCCACCACGATGCACGGAAGGTGTCCCGCACCCCTCAACCGCTCGGCGGGCCACGGCGGTTCTCCGCCTCCGGCCGTACCGACCAGCGGCGCTACCCCCCGGCGCCGCCCTCAGCGCGGGCGCTGCCCTGAGCCCGCGCTGACCGCCAAGGGCCCCGAGGAAGCCGCCACCCACCCGGCGGCACCCCGGGGCCCTTCGCTGTGCCGGCCACTGAGCCGGCCAGCCGACCGCGCTGTGACATAGGCCACATCAAAACCTGGTGAAGCGTGGGCAACTCTGCGCCTTTGTCCCGTGATGCCCCCTTAAGCGGAACAAGGGCCTCCCACAGGCGCCCCGCATACCCCTGCCGCGACGCGTGATCCGCCCGTACGCTGCTGCTCCAGCCGGACCGCGCCCCACCGTCGCGACGGCTGCGTCTCTTCTTCGTCTCTTCGCCACGTCGTTACGGATCGGATGAGGTCAGCCCCATGAGGATTCGCCGTGCTCTGGTGACCGCGGCAGCGACCGCCGCGATCGTTCCCGCCGCGCTGATGGCCGCGCCCACGGCCGCCGCCACGGACAGCGGCGGCAGCGGCGACCCCGCCGCTTCCACCACGTCCACCGGTTCCACGGGAACGGGCGGCTCGACCGCCACCGAGGGGTCCACCGGCTCGGCGGGATCGACCGGAACGGGCGGTTCGACGGGCTCGGCCGGGACCGCGGGTTCGGCCGCGGCGGGCGGCAGCTCGGCCGGTACGGCCGGAACAGGCGCGAACGGCGGCACCGGGAACACCGGCGGTACGGGCGGCGCCAGCGCCGGATCCACCAGCACCGGGACCACGGGCACGGGCGGCGGTGACAACGGCGGCACGAGCGCCGGGACCGGCGGCCAGGAGCCCGGCAACAGCACCTCGGGAGGCGGCACCGGCGAGCTGCCGGGCGGCGGCCTGTGCGAGGACGAGGACGACGAGGCGACCGAGGACGCCGACCTCACCACCACCCTGCACGGGCTGCCGGCCAAGGTCGTCGCGGGCAGCGGCTTCCACACGTTCACGTACCGCCTCACGAACAACTCCGACAAGGACTTCGAGTCCGTCGAGTTCGGTCTGTTCGCCGCGGCCGTCGCGGAGGACGCGCCGGACGACGAGGGCACAGGCGAGCACCTCACCCTCCAGTACAAGGACCGGGAGACCGGCGACTGGAAGGACATCTCCACGGACGCGGACGACGAGGAAGAGGGCCACATAGGCAGCACCCGCGTGGCCGCGAACGGGAAGACAGAGGTCGAGCTGCGGCTGAGCGTCGACAAGAAGGCGCCCGCGGGCACCGGCTACGCGATCAGTGTCGGCGCGTACCTCGACGAGGAGGACAACTGCGTCGTCTCGGCGGGCGAATACTACGAGTTCGAGATCGTGGCGGCGGGCAAGGGCGCGGACGAGGAGTCGCCCGAGACCAAGCCCCAGGGCGGCGCGAAGAAGCCCGCGAGCACGCCCGCGAAGTCCGGGTCCGGCGGCGGCAGCGGCGGCTCCACCGGAGAGCTGGCCTCGACGGGCTCCTCGGACACGCTGCCCGCGATCGGGCTCACCGGCGCCGCCGCGATGGTGGCCGGAGCGGGCGCTGTGCTCGTCGCCCGCCGTCGCGTCACCCCCGGGCGACGCTGACGGGGCGGAACGGATCGGTCTGCCCGGCCCCTTCCTGACCAGCGGGCCGACGGCCGCGTGTTCCCGTGCCGGCCGTCGGCCCGCTTCCACGCCCGCGCCCGCCGCGCCCGTACCCGTCGCGTCCGGTCCCGTCAGTCCGCCGGACTCGGAGCCGAGGCCGAGGCCGAGGCTGAGGACGACTCGGGATCGGCGGCCGGGGCCGACTCGAAGGCGGCGGCCGAGTCGTCGGCCGACGTCGGGCGCGAGGCGGGCACGCTAGGCACCGGCAGCAGTGGCAGCCGCAGTGCGCCGAAGGCGTCCTCGGGCACGGCCGGTCGGCGCGGGGCGACGGGCGCGAGCCGTACGTACGCCTCGCCCTGCGCCGGACGCGCGTCCTCGTCGCCCTTGTTGGGCCACAGGGACATGGCGCGCTCGGCCTGCGCCGTGATCGTCAGCGACGGGTTCACGCCGAGGTTCGCGGAGATGGCCGAGCCGTCGACGACGGAGATGCCGGGGTGCCCGTAGAGCCGGTGGTACGGGTCGATGACGCCGCTGTCCGCGTCCCCGCCGATCGGGCAGCCGCCCAGGAAGTGCGCGGTCAGCGGGGTGTTCATCAGCTCGCCGACGTTCGTCCCAGCGAAGCCGTTGATCTCGTCGGCCAGGTGCCTGGCCGCCTCCGCGCCCTCGGGTATGTGCACCGGGTTGGGCGCCCCGTGCCCCTGGCGCGCGGTGAGCAGGCCCTTGCCCAGGCCCTTGTCCTTCCGGTACGTGGTCAGCGAGTTGTCGTGCGTCTGCATGACGAGGCCGATGATGATGCGCTCCGACCACTGGCGCGCCGAGAGCGAGCGCGCGAACAGCACGGGGTGGCGCAGACACGTCCCCACGTGCGCCAGCCCCTTGGGGAGGCGGCTCGACGTGCGCACCTGGAGGGTGGTCAGCGCGCTCATCGCGTTGGAGCCCTTGCCGTAGCGCACCGGCTCGATGTGGGTGTGGTCATTGGGGTGGACGGACGAGGTGATCGCGACGCCCTTGGTGAAATCCAGCTCGCTGTCCTGACCCCACTTCTTGCGGTAGCGGCGCGCGACGGTCTGGGCGCCCACCAGGGCCTCGGAGTTGGTGCGGGTCAGCTCGCCGAGCCGCGCCGATATGCGGGGCAGGCCGCCGCTGTCCTTCATCCGGTGCAGGAGTGTCTGCGTCCCGTACGTACCGGCCGCGACCACCACCTTGCGGCAGCGCAGCACGCGGGGCGCGGCCTTGCGCTTGTCCGTGCGGACGCAGGTGACGGCGAAGCCCTCGCCGCCGTCGATCTCCTGGAGCGCGCTGACCGTGGTCAGCGGGTGCACGACGGCGCCCGCCTTCTCGGCGAGGTAGAGGTAGTTCTCGTTGAGGGTGTTCTTCGCGCCGTGGCGGCAGCCCGTCATGCACTCGCCGCACTCGGTGCACCCCTTGCGCGAGGGGCCCGCGCCGCCGAAGTACGGATCGGGGACCTCGCCGCCAGGGGACTTCACGCGCTCGCCCCGCGCGTCCTCGCCGTCGCCGAAGAAGACCCCGACGGGCGCCATGTGGAAGGTGTCGCCCGCGCCCATCTTCTCGGCCGCCGCCTTCAGATGGACGTCGGAGGGCGTCATCGTCGGGTTGAGGCGGGCACCGAGCATGCGCTGTGCCTGGTCGTAGAAGGGCTTCAGCTCCTCCTGCCAGTCGGTGATGTGCCCCCACTGGCGGTCCTGGAAGAACGGGGGCGGCGGCACGTAGAGGGTGTTGGCGTAGTTGAGGGAGCCGCCGCCCACCCCTGCGCCTGCCAGGATCATGACATTGCTGAGCAGGTGTATGCGCTGGATGCCGTAGAGGCCGAGCGCCGGGGCCCAGAGGTAGTTCTTGATGTCCCAGGAGTTCTTGGGCAGCGTCTCGCGCGTGAAGCGCCGCCCGGCCTCCAGCACGCCGACGCGGTAGCCCTTCTCCGTGAGGCGCAGCGCCGAGACCGAGCCGCCGAACCCGGACCCCACGACGAGGACGTCATAGTCGTACGAAGTACGCGAATCACCCTGTTTACGGGCAGACTTCTCCTGTGACACGGGGGACCTCCGAAAAACGGTGCGGCTCAGGTCGGCAATATGGGGGGGCGGGTGGTGATGTGCCGCGCCTCCGGGTCAGCGGAAGCGCAGCACCTTGAGCGCCTTGAGCGAGACGCTCATGAAGGCGGCGTACTTCTCGTCGTTCATGCCGAGGGACGGTGCCATGGGCAGCACCCGCTGGTGGGCCACGGTCTGCGGCTCGGTGTACTTGAGGATGCCCTCGGAGCCGTGCCTGCGGCCGATCCCCGAGTCCCCCATGCCGCCCATGGGCGCCTGGGCGCTGCCGTAGGCGGAGGCGTAACCCTCGTTCACGTTGACGGTGCCGGTGCGCAGCCGGGCCGCGAGGGCGCGGGCGCGGCGGCCGTTGCGGCTCCACACACTGGAGTTGAGGCCGTACGGCGTCGCGTTGGCCAGCGAGACCGCCTCCTCCTCGTCGGAGAAGCGGTACACCGAGACGACGGGCCCGAACGTCTCCTCCTCGCACACGGCCATCGGCGCGCCGACCCCGTCGAGGATGGTCGGCTCGTAGAACAGCGGGCCGATGTCGGGGCGTGCCCTGCCGCCCGCGAGCACCGTGGCGCCCTTGTCGACGGCCTCGTCGACGTGGCGCGAGACGGTCTCCAGTTGCCGCTGCGAGACGAGGGAGCCCATGTCGGCGCCGTAGGCGAGCGCGGAACCCAGGCGCATCGCCTTCGTACGGGCGACGAACCGCTCCAGGAAGGCGTCGGCCACCGACTCGTGGACGTAGAGCCGCTCGATGGAGATGCAGAGCTGGCCCGCGGAGGAGAAGGCACCGCGCACGGCTCCGGCCGCGGCCTTGTCCAGGTCGGCGTCGGCGAGCACCAGCATGGCGTTCTTGCCGCCCAGCTCCAGCGAGCAGCCCACGAGCCTGGCGGCGGCGCGCTGCGCGACCTCGCGTCCCGTGCGGGTCGAGCCGGTGAAGGATATGTAGTCGCCGCGCTCGATGACCTCGGGGCCGACGACCGGGCCCTCGCCCAGCACGATCTGCCACACGTCCTCGGGCAGCCCGGCCTCGATCAGCAGCGCACGGGCCCACAGCGCGGTCAGCGCCGTCTCCGTGTCGGGCTTCGTGACGAGCGCGTTGCCCGCCACGAGCGCGGGCAGCGCGTCCCCGACGGACAGCTCGAAGGGGTAGTTCCACGGCGATATCTGGCCGATCACGCCGCGCGGCTGCCGCAGCTCGGTGACCTTCGTCAGGGTGGGTATCGCGCCGGTGTGCCGCTTCGGGCGCAGATACGCGGACGCCTTGCGCCCGTAGTGCCGCGCGGCGACGGCGACCGCCTGCACCTCCTCGTGCGCGTGCAGGCGCGCCTTGCCCGTCTCCAGCTGGATGAGGTCGAGCACCTCGGACTGGCGGCTCAGCACCAGGTCGTGGAAGCGCAGGAGCACGGCGGCGCGCTGCCGCAGGGGCGTCGCGGCCCACGCGTGCTGTGCCTCGCGGGCCCGCGCGAAGGCGGCGGCGACGTCCTCCGGCGTGGACTCCGGCAGATCGGCCAGCTTCTCCCCGGTCGACGGGGTGTGGTTGGCCGTCTTGCCGCTGCCGGTGACACCGCGCGCGAGGCGGGCCACGAGGTCGGGGGTGACCACGTCGGCGGCTGTGCGCACCCCGGTGGGTACGGGGGCGAGAGGGTTACCGGGTGCGGCGTCGGCGCTGCCGCGCGCCTCCTGCGTGTCCGTCATGCGCCAGAGACTACGACCGCGAGCCAGCCCCCGCATACCCAGCGGTAACCACTTTTCACGGAATCTGCCAGTGATTGCTGGCGCGACGGGGTGGACCGACGGACGGACGCGGACCGGTTTGTCAGCCGAAGCCGGTCACGGCCGCGTCGAAGAGGCCCTTGCCGTCCGTCTCCGCGTCCTCCGCGTCCGGCACGGACACCCTGAGCTGGTACATGCCGCCGTCACCGTCCGGCACGACGAGGTTCCGCTGCACCACCAGCTTGCTGGCCTCGCCCTCACGGTCCAGGCTCTGGAGCCGCACCGTGTACCGGGCGGCCTCCTCTCCCCCGTGCTCCGTGCCGCTGAGCACCCCCGAGCGGGTGCGCACGGTGCGCCGCCCGTCCTCCGGCGCGCCCTTGGCCAGCCACTCGATCTCCCGTTCCGCCCAGTCGCGGGGCGACACTGAGGGGCCGTCCTGGTCGCGGTAGACCTCGACCCAGACCTGGTCGTCGTCGGGGTCCTCGTAGACGATCCGGTCCGCTCCCGGCTCGCGTACGAAGTGGTCGGGCACCGCGATCCGGTAGCCGAACCGGTCCTCCTCGTACGTCCGGGTGTCCTTGCCCCAGTCGGGCGGCGCGGCGGAGCCGGAGGGGTCGGCGCCCGGGGAAGCGGAGCCGCCCGCGAGCGGCGGGCCCTCGCCCGGTGCCGTCCCCCCGTCGAACGCGCGCAGTACCAGCCACCCCGCGAGCGCGGCTGCCAGCACGACGCCGGACACCGCCACGACGGTCCGCTTACGGGGTACGCGCGCCGTACGGGCCGCTTCCGCTTCCGCCTCCGCCTCCGCCTCCGCTTTTGGCTCACGAGGGCTGTCCGGGGTGGCCCGCACGGTGGTGGCGGTGTCGGAGTGCGCGGGCTCCGGTTCGGGGTCTGCTTCGGGTTCCGCGAGCGCGGAGACGTCGAGTTCGGGGCCGATGAACTCCGGCTCCGGCTGGGGGTCCGGTTCGGGCTCCGGCTGGGGGTCCGGCTGAGGGTCCGGCTGAGGGTCCGGTTCGGGCTGGACGTCCGCCGCGTCGTCGCCGTCGGCGCCCTCCCCCTCCCCCGCGACCTCCCGCAGCACCGTCAGCACCGCCTCAGCGTCCGGCCGTTCGCCGGGATCCTGCGCCAGGAGGCACCCGACCAGGGGCCCGAGCCGCTCCGCGCCGGCAGGGGGCACGGCGGCGCCGGAGAGTACGGCGGCGACGGTGGCCTCCATGGTCTCCCTGCGGAAGGGCGACCAGCCCTCGACCGCCTCGTACAGCAGCACCCCGAACGACCACAGGTCGGACTCGGGACCCGGACGGCGGCCCCCCATCCGCTCCGGCGCGCAATAGCGCAGCGACCCGAAGAACTCGCCGCTGACCGTCAGCGAGGTCTCCCCCTCGATGCGCGCGATGCCGAAGTCCGTGAGCACCACGCGCCCGTCCCTGCCGAGGAGGACGTTGGCGGGCTTGACGTCCCTGTGCAGCACGCCGCGTTCGTGGGCCGCGCGCAGCCCCTCCAGCACGGGCAGCGCGATCCGCGCCGCCTCGCGCTCGGGCAGCGCGCCCTCGCGGTCCAGCAGGTCGGCCAGGGTCTCGCCGCGCACCAGCTCCATGACGATCCAGGGGCGGCGGCCGTGCACGACCACGTCGTGGATGGTGACCACGGACGGGTGGTCCACGCGCCCTGCGGCCCGCGCCTCGCGCCGCATCCGCTCCACGGCCGCCGAACGGGCCCCGGTGTCCGCGTCCATGCCCGAGCCCGGGTCCGGATCCGGGTCGGCGGCGAGCACCAGATGCGCGGGCACGTGCATCTCCTTGAGCGCGACCTCGCGCCCCGTCTCCACGTCCCGCGCCGCCCACACGGCACCCATGCCGCCTGCCGCGATCCGCTCCAGCAGCTCGTAACGGCCCGCTACCAGGCGGGCGTCGTCGTCCGTCACAGTTGGTTTACGTCGAAGTACGCGACCAGGTCCTCGAACATCCGCTTCGACTGCTCCCGTGCACTCGCGTCGCCGTCCGGTGCTTCAAGGGCCAGGTGCCACTCGTCGGCAGCTCCCCCGTCGTTCGTCATGGCCCCATCATTATCGCGGAGAGTGCCGTGATTGCTACCGGCATCGCTCACCCGTGACCTCAGTGCGGCTTCGTGCGGACGAAGGTCTTCAGCGCGGTGTCGAAGTGCCGCTTCGCGTCGGCCTGGCGGTCGCTCGGTGCGGAAACCCACAGGTCGTACATCTTCCCCGCCTCGTCCCAGCTCTGGTCGAAGGTGTGCCGGGGGCCGCCGTCCGCCGACTCGCCGTTCCAGGTGAACTCCCACAGCGCGCCCGGGAATCCGTCCTTCCGCACCTCCCTGACCGCCCCTCCCCGGTAGCCGGGGTACCGGTGTGGCCCCTCCTCGTCCGCCTTCTTCATCGCGGAAACCGGACCACCGGGTTCCTGGTCCTGGATGTAGACGCCGAGCCGGAACTCCTTGCCGGGCGAGTAGTAGAAGACGCGGGGCGGCTCGTACGAGCGCGTGAAGCCCTTGGGGACGGCGACCTTGAAGCCCGCCGGATCGTCGACGGTGCGGTAGCCGCTGGGAGCGGGCCCGGGCTTGGACGTGGGCGTGGACCCGGCTCCTCCGGCTTCCCCCTCGTCCCGTCCGTCGTCCGGCGTCTTCTCCTGGCCCTGCCCCTGGCCCGTCGTACTGCCGCCCTCGTCGCGGCCCGCGACGGCGACCCCGATCACCACGCCCCCGCCGACGAGCGTGAGGACGAGGGTGGAGACGAGCAGCCACGTACGGGCGCGGCCCCGCTCCTTCGCGGGGCGCGGAGCGGAGGTGGGGGCCGTGCCGGGGTGCGGGTGCGGGTGGGGCTCGGGCACCGCGCCGGTCACCGGCTCCGACTGGGGCTCGCTCACCATTGCGGGCGCGGGCGCGGGCTCAGCCGCGGGCACGGGCCCGGAAACCCCCTCGGCCGCCGAGGACGGCTCGGCACCCTCCTCCCCCATGCGCCCCGTCTCCGCGTACGCGCACAGCAGCCGTTCCGCCTCGTCCAGGCCCGTCCGCCTCGCCGGATCCCGCTCCAGCAGCCCGCGTACCAGCGGCAGCAGCGGCTCGACGGACGCGGGCGTGCGGATCTCGTCCAGCGTGACGGCGTGCAGCACACCGCCCAACGAGTCCCGGTGGAAGGGCGTCTCACCCTCGACGGCCGCGCACAGCAGCACGCCCAGCGACCACAGGTCCGCCTCGGGCCCGGTGCGATCGGCCGTCATCCGCTCCGGCGCCGTGTACTCGGGCGACCCCACGAAGGCCCCCGTCTCGCTGATCGTCGTCATACCGGCGACTTGCGCAATGCCGAAGTCCGTCAGCACGACGCGTCCCGTGCCCTCCTCCAACAGGACGTTGGCGGGTTTGAGATCGCGGTGCAGCACGCCGCGCGCGTGTGCCGCGCGCAGTGCGCGGGTCAGCGCCACGCCCACCCGGGCCGCCTCGTGCGCGGTGACGGGGCCGCCGCGCGCGATCCGGTCGGCGAGCGACTCCCCCTCCACCAGCTCCATCACGATCCACGGGCGCCCGTCCTGCTCCACGACGTCGTGCACGACGAGGATGCTGGGATGCCCGACCTGCGCGACGGTACGGGCCTCGCGCAGCGTCCGGCGGTGCAGCTCGCGCGCGGCGCCCGCCGATACGTCCTCTTCGAGGTGTATCTGCTTCACCGCGACCGATCTGCCCAGCAGTTCGTCCTCGGCGCGCCAGACCGTACCCATGCCGCCCCGGCCCAGCCGCGCACCCACGCGGTAGCGGTCCGCGAGCAAGAGGCTGTCACCGTCGTTCGTGTCCCCCATGGCCCACATCATGGCAGCCGGAACGGCCCGTTTGCCCCGGGATCAGCGGGAGCGTGCCGTCACGCGGTAGGTGTCGGCGACGGCCTCGAAAGTACGGTCGATCTCCTTCTTCTTGTTCTCCGAGCCCATGACGAGCAGCACGTGGTACCGCCCGTCGAGGATCATCGCCCGGTTGCGCGCGTACACCTGCCGCCCGCTGTCCCGCCAGCCGAACGTGCCCTCGGCCATGGCCGTGTCGCCGACGTCGATCCGGCGCAGCCCGGACGTCGTCGCCCAGTCGGAGGAGCGGTACGCGGCCAGCTCCGGCTCGTCGTCGCTCTGGTAGGCCGAGGGGTCCTTGCCGTACTTCTTCGTCGTGTCCCGGCCGTTGACGATCACCATCTCGACCTGTCCGCCGTTGTAGCGCACCTGGCCACGCCCGTTCGTGGAGCGCCGGTCCCACTTTTCAGGCACCGCTATCTGGAAGCCCGCCGGGTCCTTGCTCAGCTTGTAGCCCTCGGGGACGCGGTCGGCGGACGGCGCGGTGGTCTGCGGTGCCTCGGTGTTGGGCGGGTTCTTGTCCTTGTCCTCGCCCTTGTCCTCGCTCTCGCCCTTGTCCGCGTCCTGGCCCTTGTCGCCCTGGTCCCCTTCTTCTTGGCCGGGCGCCTCCACCGAGCCCCTCTGCTGGGTGGCGCCGCCGCCCTCGCCCTTGGGCATGAACCACATCGCGAACAGCACCGCCGCCGTCAGCGCGAACAGCACCAGCCCGAGGAGCAGCCGCCCCAGACTGCGCGGGCTCCCCGTACGCGGCTGCCGTGCGCGCTTCTTCTCCTTGGGCCGCCGCTGCCTCTGCCTGACGGGGCCGTCGTCGACGGGTACCTCGTAGAGCGGCGCGTAGGACTGTGCGTCGTAGGACCGCGCGTCGTGGACGGGCGCCTCGCGCGGCGGCGGCAGGTCACGCAGCGGCGGCTCGCGGAAGGGCGTCGCCTCGTGGGAGCGCGCGTCCTCGCGGGCCGGGGGCACATGGTGGCTCTGGTGTTCCGCGCGTGCCGCCCGATCGGGCGACGGCGGCATGTCGCGGTCCGTGGACCGCACCCGCGCGGGAGGCATCTCGTAAGCCGAGGGGGTCTCCCGCGCGGGGGGTACTGGGGGCATCTCGTGGACGCGGCGCGTGCCGCTCCCGGTCCGCCGCTCCCGCCGCGACCGCTGCTCCCGCCGCTCAGCGGACTTCTCGCGGCTCTTCTTGTGCCGGTGCCGCTCAGCACCGGCGGCGCCTAAAAGGCGGCGGTCGGCCTTGCGCCTGCGCACCAGCCAGCCGCGCCGCCGCACGATCGGCAGCCGTCTCGGATTCGAGGACGCGCCCGAGTCCAGCGACGGGGGACCGAGCAGGGTCCGCCGTCCGACGTCGGGCTCGGGCGCCGAACGGGTCAGGGAGCGCAGCCAGCCGCGCAGCTCCTCGAAGTCCGGGCGCTCGGTGGGGTCCTGGCGCATCAGCGACTCGACGACGGGGCGCAGCGGCCCGCAGTCCTCGGCGAACGCGGGCGGCTCCGAGCAGACCATCTGCGCCAGCTCGGCCGCACTGTCCTCGGGGTAGGGCGCGTGGCCCTGCACCGCGCGGAAGAGCAGCACGCCCAGAGCCCACAGGTCGGCCGCCGGGCCCACGGGCGGAGCCAGCCGCCAGTTCTCGTAGACGGGCCCGGCCTGCTCGGGCGCCCAGCGCTCGGTGACCGGGCCGACCACGGTCATCCGCGCCTGACGTGCCCGCTCAGCGGCCAGCGCGGTGGCGGGCCCCCGGTACCGGCCCTCGTCGGCCCACGGACGGCTTGCGTCGTCCTCGGGCTCGGGCTCGACGGGGGCGGGGCCCGGGGCGGGGGCGGGGGCATGGGCGGGGGCCGCGTCCGGTGCGGCGTGCGGCTCGGGTGCCGGGCTGTGCGAGTCGGCGGTGCGCCAGGTCGCGCGGACGGGGCGGCTGGTGCCGTGGCGTGCGCCGGGGAGCGAGGTCGGACTCACCTCGTCGCCCGCGGGCGGCAGCCAGCGGACGTCGTCGTCCGGCGCGGGTGCCGGGCCCGACGGCGGCGTACGGTCCGGCAGCGCGCGCTCCGGAGCCGTCGACCACCACTCCCCGGCGCCTCCTCCACCCCCGGGCCGGTCCGCCGCGCGCCGGTCGCTCTCGCGGGCCTCGACCGCGCGGCGCGCGCCCGCGCGATAGGCCGCGATGGCACCGCGCCGCGCGGCCCGTACGTGTGCGGGGGACGCGCTCGTGCTCTCCGTAGCGCCGTGCCCGTAGCCGTGCCGGACCGGTCCGCCGCCCTGGCCGGGGTGCCCGGCGCCGTGCGGGGGTGGGGGCTGTGGCGACGGTACGGACGCGGAGGTTCCCGTTTCCGGCGGGCCCGCCTGCCCCCGCCCCCGGCCTCCGGGCGCCTCCTCCCACTCCGCCTCCGGCTCGTATGCACCGTCGGGCTCGTCGGGCTCATCGGGCTCATCGGGGGGCAGCCCCTCGAAGCCGAAGATGCCCCGGCCGCGCCGCTCCCCCTCCGCTTCCTCGCCCTCGTAACCGCTCTCGTATCCGTCCTCGTACCCGTCGTCGTGGGCGTAGGACTGCCCGTCGTCCCACTGACCGGCACCGCCGTCGGCGCCCGGGCGCACCGGGTGGTCCCTGTACGGCGCGTACTCCCCGTATCCGCCGCACGCCGCGCGCTCGTCCTGCCGCGCCTGGAAGCCGTCGGGCAGTGCCTCGCCCGTCCACGTCGCCGGATCGCGGCTCTCGCGACCGCCGGTCCACGGGGCGCCGGGCGCCTCCGTGCCGTACGGGTCCGAGTCCTGGCCCGGACCCCGTGCCCCGGCCCGCTCCTCGTCGCGGGCCTCGGCGAGCGCCGCGCGTGCCGCGCCCGGCGGCACGGGGACGCCCGGCGGCACGGCCGTCCCGACCCCGGGCACGCCCGGAACGCGGCCTCCCGGAGGCACAGGGCGTGCGGCCTCGACGGGCGGCACAGGACCCCGCAGCGCCGGGGGCACCTGCGCTGCGGCACCGGCCCCCGTGACACCGTTCGCGCCGCCCGCACCTGCCGGGCCACCGGAGCCAACAGCGTCACCGGAGCCGTCGCCCGGCCCCTCGCCCGAAGCCGATGCCGAAGCAGGCGGAAACGGGTCGTACCCGCACAGCGCTTCCTGCGCCGCGCCCACCGCGAGACCCGAGAGGAGGGCCCGCCCGTCCTCGCAGATGAGAACGGTGCGCGCTGTGATGTTGCGGTGCGTCCAGCCGTGCCCGTGCACCGTGCGCAGCGCGGCCAGCAGATCGGCCGCGATCTCCGCGGCCCGGTGCGCGCTCAGCGGGCGGTCGGCCAGGAGCGCGGAGAGCGGGCGCGCGGGCACCAGTTCGCTCACGATCCACAGTCCGTCGCCCTCGACGAAGACGTCGAAGACCTGGTCCAGGCGGGGGTGGTCGGGGATACGGGAGGCGGCCAGCGCCGCCTCGACCGCGCGCCGGACCGTGGGGTCCGCGGGGCTGCGGGTGGCCCTCCCGGGACCGCCGCCCGGCCTGCCGCCCGCCGCCGCGCCATAGCCGCCGGGATCGCCGTCCTCGACGACCTCGCCCTCGACGACCTCCGGCAACGGCACCTGGCGCACGAGGACCCGCTGCCCGCTCGCGGTGTCGTAGGCGACGGTCTCGGCCAGCTCGAACTCGTCGGAGGAGGGCCGGGGCAGGCGGTAGCGATCGGCCAGCAGCCGCCCCGCGTCACCCGCGTAGTCGTTCACGACGCCTCCCCACAGCGTGCGAGACCGTCAAATCCCTGTCTCATCCGCGCCATTGCGGACGTATACGGCCCGCGGTTCTTCACGATACGTGCCCATGCGGTCTCGCGCCGCGAGACCGGTGACTCCGGCCGTGACTCCGTTCGGTGAGCCTGCCCGCAAAGGCGGTTACCCCAACGCACCCGCGAGGAACCCCGGGAGCACGGGCGCGTAAGCCCGGGAGCACAAGGGCTCAGCCCCCGGAGCACGACCGGAGCGGAGGGGCGTACGGAGGCGGTACGGAGTCGGTACGCGCCCGTACGAGGGCTGTACAGGGGCCGTACAGGAGGGGTACGGGGTGGTACGGGGTGGTACGGGGCGGCCGGACAGCGGAGGAGGGAACAGGCCCGTCGGTGAAGCCGCCTCAGTCGGCCACCTTGAAGGTCTTGAACGCCGTCTCCCGCAGATCGCGGCACTTCTTCTCGTCCCAGCCCGACGCCTTGCAGGTGACCATGATCGCGTAACCGTGCGTGCTGTCGACCTTGAAGCCGCGGTTGAGGACGCGCACCTTCGTGCCGCCCTCCGTCCGCGTGAACTGCCAGTCCGCGACCGTCGGATAGCCGCGCCAGCTCACCTTCTCGATGCCGATGCGGTGGTAGCTGGGGCTGTTGCCCTTGACGGCGCCCTCCAGCGAGCGCCAGGCAGCGGCGGCGTCGGAGGTCGGCTTGGGGTTGTAGTCGACCTGGATCTTGGGGAGGCCGCTGCCTCCCGTCGCGTACTTGCGGCCGGAGTTCTGGCCCGCTATGCCCGCCTTCTCCATGTCACCCGGCATCGCCATGCTGAAGTGGAACTGATCGTCCTCGACGTTCTCGTAACCGTCGGGCAGTGAGGGCTTCCCGGACTCGTCGTCCTTGTCCTCGTCCTTCGACGGGGAGGACTCCGGGGAGGTGGAGGGGCTGGACTTGCCGCCGTCCTCCTTCTTCTTGTCCTCGTCCGCGCCCTTGTCCTCGGACTTGCCGCCGTCCGTCTTCTCGTTCTGGCCGGCCGCGGCTCCCGACGAGGCGCCGGTCTCCTGACCGGCGCTGCCGCCGCCCTCTTCGCCCGAGGCGTTCACCAGCACGGCGCCGAGCAGCACCAGCACGGCGACGACCGCCGCCGCGGCCACCAGGAGGGTGCGGCGCGAGAAGCGCTCCGTGAGCGACGCCAGCGCGGCGGACGTACTGCCGCCCGCTCCCCCGCCCGTACCGGAACCCGCGCCCGCGGCGGAGGCGGTACGCGCGCCCGCGCGGGAGGCCGACGCCGACGAGGCCGCCGGAGCCTCCTCGGGAAGCTGACGCCCACGCCCCGGGGCGAACCGCCCACCGGCACCACCGGCAGCACCGGCCCCGGCGGCACCCGAACCCTTCGCGGACGCCGGGGACTTCGCCCCCGCACCCCCCTTGCCGGTGCCCGCACCCGAACCCGCACCCGCGCCCGCGCCCGCACCGGAGGCGGACGACGCGGGCTTTGCCGCCTTCTTCTTCGTCGCGGAAGCCGCCGCGGCGCCCGCGGCGGCACCGGCAGCCGCCGCCTTGCCCGTCCAGGAGCCCTTGCCCGACCTGCCGGTTCCCTTGCCGGAACCCTTGCCGCTCCAGGGGGCCTTGCCGCGCCCCTCCCCCGACGCCGCCGGGCCGTCCTCGTCCGGCGGGGACGGCAGGACGGTCGTACGGGTGGCGTCCGAAGGCTCGGCCACGGCCGACGCGCCCTTCGCGCCATAGGCCACCGGCTCCAGCAGCACGCGGGCACCGTCCACGTCGAGCCGCTTGGCCGGGTCCTTGATCAGCAGGCCGTAGATGGCCTCGCTCAGCTCACCGGCCCGCTCCGTCGGCGGCACCGGCTCCGTCATGACGGCGGTCAGCGTGGAGATCGCCGAGCCCTTGTCGTAGGGCGGGTGGCCCTCGACCGCCGCGTACAGCAGGCCGCCCAGCGACCACAGATCGGCGGGCGGGCCCGGGGGCTTGCCCCGCGCGCGCTCCGGGGAGATGTACGAGGGCGCGCCGACCAGCATGCCCGTGGAGGTGACCGAGGGATCGCCCTCGACCTTCGCGATGCCGAAGTCCGTCAGGACCACGCGGCCCGTCCCGTCCTCCAGCAGCACGTTGGACGGCTTCACGTCACGGTGCAGGATGCCCTCGCGGTGCGCGGCGCGCAGCACGTCCAGGATCGCGAGGCCCACCTCGGCGGCGCGCTGCGGAGTGAGCGGGCCGTCCTGGCGGATGTGATCGGCCAGGGAGCTGCCCTCGACCAGTTCCATGACGATCCAGGGGCGGTCGTCCTCGTCCACGACATCGAAGACCGTGACGGCGCTGCCGCTGCGGATGCGGGCGATCGCCTTCGCCTCACGCAGGGTGCGGGTGATGAGCCGCTGCTTCTCGTCCTCGTCGACGCTGGAGGGGAACCGCAGCTCTTTCACCGCGACCGTGCGGCCCAGGATCTCGTCCCTGCCCCGCCACACGGTCCCCATGCCGCCGCGCCCGAGGACCTCCCCGAGCCGATAGCGACCTCCTACCAGCCGTCCCGTGTCCTCGCTGCCCATGAATCCCCTTGTGTCCCCTCTGCGATGAGCCCACCCCCAGCAGAGCCTTCATTGTGGACCATCCTTCTGACAAGACGTGTACGGGGGCTCCACACCTGCCGCACAGCCTTCTCACGAGTCACTGCCGTCCCCGAACTGCCCAGCCCACAGGGGTGAAAGACCTCACAGGGGCCGCCCGAGCGAACGCCGGACGGCCCCCGGGCGGCCCCTCGACGACCCCCGGTCACGTCACGAGACCCGTCACAGCGGCACGATGTCCTCGGCTCCCAGGCGGGCCGCGTCGGCGGTCTGGTCGTCGGGCTGGAGCTGCGACTCGCGCTCCGCCTCTACCCGCTTCTCGTAGTGCGCGACCTCCCTGTCGATCTGGTCCGGCTCCCAGCCCAGCACGGGCGCCATCAGCTCGGCGCACTCCCGCGCGCTGAGGGTGCCGCGGTCGAAGGTCTCGATGGAGATGCGGGTGCGCCGCGTCAGCACGTCGTCCAGATGGCGCGCGCCCTCGTGCGTGCAGGCGTAGACGATCTCGGCCTTCAGATAGTCGTCGGCGGCGGGCAGCGGCTCGCCCAGCTTCGCGTCGGCGGCGATCAGTTCGAGCACCTCGTCGGCCAACGTGCCGTAGCGGTTGAGCAGATGCTCCACGCGCGCCTCGTGCAGCCCCGTGCGCTGGGCGATGCGGGCCCGCGCGTTCCACAGCGCGTGGTAGCCCTCGGCGCCCACGAGCGGCACGTCCTCGGTGACGCATTCGGCCACCCGCTGGTCCAGCCCGTGCACGGCCTCGTCCACCGCGTCCTTGGCCATCACCCGGTACGTCGTGTACTTGCCGCCCGCGATGACGACCATGCCCGGCACCGGGTGCGCCACGGTGTGCTCGCGCGAGAGCTTGCTCGTCGCCTCCGACTCACCCGCCAGCAGCGGGCGCAGGCCCGCGTAGACGCCCTGCACGTCGTCGCGCGTCAGCGGCACGGCGAGCACCGAGTTGACGTGCTCCAGCAGGTAGTCGATGTCGGCGCTGGAGGCCGCCGGATGCGCCTTGTCCAGGTCCCAGTCGGTGTCCGTGGTGCCGACGATCCAGTGGCGGCCCCACGGGATCACGAACAGCACACTCTTCTCCGTACGGAGGATGAGCCCCGTCGTGGAGTTGATCCGGTCCTTGGGGACGACGAGGTGGATGCCCTTGGACGCGCGCACATGGAACTGGCCGCGCTCCGCGATCAGCCCCTGGGTGTCGTCCGTCCACACGCCCGTCGCATTGACGACCTGCTTCGCCCGCACCTCGAACTCGCCGCCCTGCTCCAGGTCCTGCACCCGGGCCCCGACGACCCGCTCGCCCTCGCGCAGGAAGCCGATCACCCGCGCCCGGTTGGCGGCGTGCGCGCCATAGGCGGCGGCCGTGCGCACGAGGTTCGTCACATAGCGCGCGTCGTCCATCTGCGCGTCGTAGTACTGGAGCGCGCCCACCAGCGCGTCCTTCTTCAGACAGGGCGCCACCCGCATCGCGTGCTTACGGGACAGGTGACGGTGCGTGGGCAGCCCCCGGCCGTGCCCCGAGGAGACGGACATGGCGTCGTACATGGCCACGCCCGTGCCCGCGTACAGCCGCTCCCAGCCCTTGTGCTGGAGGGGATACAGGAACGGCACGGGCTTCACCAGGTGCGGGGCGATGCGCTGGAGCAGCAGGCCGCGCTCCTTGAGCGCCTCCCGTACGAGGGCGAAGTCGAGCATCTCCAGATAGCGCAGCCCGCCGTGGATCAGCTTGCTGGAGCGGCTGCTGGTTCCCGACGCCCAGTCGCGGGCCTCGACGATGCCCGTCGAGAGGCCGCGGGTGGCGGCGTCGAGCACCGTCCCCGCTCCGACGACACCGGCGCCCACGACCAGCACGTCCAGCTCGCGCTCCGCCATGTTCGCCAGCGCCTCGGCACGCTGCTCCGGTCCCAGTGTCGCTGTCCTCATACCGCTGCCTCCCGTGTGGTGCTGCCCGATACCTGACACTGCGCTCCCTGCCGATGGTCCCCCATCGGCACGACTTTGGCCGCGCGCCGACAGCACCACGCGCGTAATACCGCATATCTGTCATATTGGCCCTTAACCTGACAGGGCACCGCGCACAACTCGTCGCGTCCACCCGGGGCACTCCCCGGCACCGCGCAGCCGGGGCCCGGGGCTCGGGGCGCCGTCAGGCCGGGGGTTTCCCGGCGAAGCGCTGGGGTCTCCCGGCGAAGCAAGGCTGGGGCACCCCAGCGAAGCGAGGGGAAGGACGTCACGCACCATGCCCGCAGATCTCGCCGTCATCGGAATGGGCCAATCGGGTCTCCCGGTGAGCCAGGCCGCCACAGCCGCCGGCATCGGCACAATCGGCTTCGACCCGGACGAGCACACCGTCGCCGAACTCAACGCCGGCCGCCCGCCCGCCGACGGCTCCCTCACCGCGGCCGAGATCCGCCGCATGCTCTCCCGCGGCTTCCGGGCGAGCGCCGATCCGACGGTGCTGAGCCGCGCCCGTACGGTCCTCATCTGCGCGCCCACCCCCCTGGCCCCGGACCGCGCGCTGGACCTCACAGCGCTGCGCGCCGCCGCCCACACCCTCGCCTCCCGCCTGCGTCCGCGTACGACGGTGATCCTCGAATCGACGGTGTACCCGGGCAGCACGGAGGAAATCCTCCGCCCCCTGCTCGAAGAGGGCTCGGGGCTGCGCGCGGGCCGCGACTTCCACCTCGCGTACTCGCCGGACCGCGTCGACCCTGGCGGGCGCGGCCACCGCTACGCGGGCATCCCCAAGGTCATCGGCGGCCTCACCCCGGCCTGCACTGAGGCCGCTGTGGCCTTCTACGGGCGGCTGACCGACAAGGTCGTGCGCGCCCGCGGCCCGCGCGAGGCGGAGACGGCCAAGCTCCTGGAGACCAACTACCGGCACGTCAACATCGCCCTCGTCAACGAGATGGCCGTCTTCTGCCACGACATCGGCGTGGACCTGTGGGACGTCATCCGCTGCGCCGAGACCAAGCCCTTCGGCTTCCACGCCTTCCGCCCCGGGCCCGGCGTGGGGGGCCACGGCGTCCCCGTCGACCCCAACCACCTCTCCAGCCGGGGCCGTTCGCCGGGCTACCCGCTGCGCATGACCGAGGTCGCGCGGGAGATCAACTCCCGGATGCCGCGCTACGTGTCACAGCGCGCCGCGGCCCTCCTCAACGAGCACGGCAAGTCCGCGCGCGGCGCCCGCGTCCTGCTCCTGGGCGTCACCTACAAGCCCGACCTCGCCGACCAGGAGGGGGCGCCCGCGCGCGAGGTGGGCACACGGCTGAGGGAACTGGGCGCGCAGCTCAGCTACCACGACCCTTATGTGTCACGCTGGCGCGTGTCGGGCCAGCCCGTGCCCCGCGCCGACTCCCTCTACGAGGCGGCCGGCGCCGCTGACCTCACGGTGCTGTTGCAGCACCACAGGACGTACGACCTCCAGGGCCTCGCCGCGAAGGCCCAACTCCTCCTCGACACCCGCGGCGCCACCCCAACGGGCGCGGCGCACCGCCTCTGAGGAAACGCAGGGTTGCCCCTTCACCGGGTTGCGCCCCCTCACGGGCTGCGGGGTGAAGCCCACACGGGGTGCAACCCCGCGAAGGGGTCAGCGGGCGACCGTGACCTCGACGCGCTGGAACTCCTTCAGGTCGCTGTAACCCGTCGTCGCCATCGCGCGCCGCAGCGCCCCGAAGAAGTTCATGGACCCGTCAGGCGTGTGCGAGGGCCCGAGCAGCACCTCTTCGATCGTGCCGACCGCACCGAGATCCATCCGCTTCCCGCGCGGCACATCCTCGTGCACGGCCTCCATGCCCCAGTGGTGCCCGCGCCCGGGCGCATCCGTCGCACGGGCCAGCGGCGAGCCGATCATCACCGCGTCGGAGCCGCAGGCGATGGCCTTCGGCAGGTCTCCGGACCAGCCGACACCGCCGTCGGCGATGACGTGCACGTACCGGCCACCGGACTCGTCCATGTAGTCGCGGCGCGCCGCGGCCACATCCGCGACGGCCGTCGCCATGGGCACCTGGATGCCGAGCACGTTCCGGGTGGTGTGCGCGGCGCCGCCGCCGAAGCCCACCAGCACACCGGCCGCACCGGTCCGCATCAGGTGGAGCGCAGCGGTGTACGTGGCACAGCCGCCGACGATGACGGGCACGTCCAGCTCGTAGATGAACTGCTTCAGGTTCAGCGGCTCGGCCGCACCCGACACGTGCTCGGCGGAGACCGTGGTGCCACGGATGACGAACAGGTCGACGCCCGCGTCCACGACGGCCTTGGAGAACTGCGCGGTGCGCTGCGGCGAGAGCGCGGCGGCGGTCACGACGCCCGAGTCGCGGACCTCCTTGATCCGCTGGCCGATCAGCTCTTCCTTGATCGGCTCGGCGTAGATCTCCTGCATGCGGCGCGTCGCGGCGGCGTCGTCCAGCGCGGCGATCTCCTGGAGCAGCGGCTCCGGGTCCTCGTACCGCGTCCAGAGGCCTTCCAGGTTCAGTACACCGAGGCCGCCGAGCTGGCCGATGCGGATCGCCGTGCGCGGCGAGACGACCGAGTCCATGGGCGCCGCGAGGAACGGCAGGTCGAAGCGGTAGGCGTCGATCTGCCAGGCGATCGAGACCTCCTTCGGGTCGCGGGTGCGCCGACTGGGCACCACGGCGATGTCGTCGAAGGCGTACGCCCGCCGTCCGCGCTTGCCGCGCCCGATCTCGATCTCAGTCACGTGTCTAGCCCTTCGCCCTTCACTGTGGTGTGCCGTTCCAGTATCGCCGACCCACCCCGCATGCCTGAGCCCGCGGCCCCCGCGAGGAGGACCACGGGCTCATGGAGGCTCCGCTTCGGCGCCGCCGCCTCAGCGGCGCGAGTAGTTCGGCGCCTCGGTCGTCATCTGGATGTCGTGCGGGTGGCTCTCCTTGAGGCCCGCCGCGGTGATCCGTACGAAACGGCCGCGCTCCTTCATCTCCGGGACGGTCCGGCCGCCGACGTAGAACATCGACTGCTTCAGCCCGCCGACGAGCTGATGGACGACGGCCGAGAGCGGGCCGCGGTAGGGCACCTGGCCCTCGACGCCCTCGGGGATGAGCTTGTCGTCGCCGCTGACCTGCTCCTGGAAGTAGCGGTCCTTGGAGTACGACCTGTCGTCGCCGCGGGTCTGCATCGCGCCCAGCGAGCCCATGCCGCGGTACGACTTGAACTGCTTGCCGTTGATGAACAGCAGCTCACCCGGCGACTCCTCGCAGCCCGCGAGGAGGCTGCCGAGCATCACCGTGTCGGCGCCCGCGACGATCGCCTTGGCGATGTCGCCGCTGTACTGGAGGCCGCCGTCGCCGATGACGGGGACGCCCGCCGCCTTGGCGGCCTCCGCAGCCTCGTAGATCGCGGTGACCTGCGGGACGCCGATGCCCGCGACGACGCGCGTGGTGCAGATGGAGCCGGGGCCCACGCCGACCTTGACGCCGTCGGCACCGGAGTCGATCAGTGCCTTGGCGCCGTCACGGGTGGCGATGTTGCCGCCGATGACGTCGACGGAGGTGTTCGACTTGATCTTGGCGACCATGTCGCCGACGAGCCGGGAGTGGCCGTGCGCGGTGTCCACGACGATGAAGTCGACACCGGCCTCGACCAGCGCCTGCGCCCGCTCGTACGCGTCACCCGCGACACCGACGGCCGCGCCGACGACGAGACGGCCCTCGCCGTCCTTGGCCGCGTTCGGGTACTGCTCGGCCTTGACGAAGTCCTTGACGGTGATGAGGCCCTTGATCACGCCCGCGTCGTCGACCAGCGGCAGCTTCTCGATCTTGTGGCGCCGCAGCAGCTCCATGGCCTCGTCGCGCGAGATCCCGACCCGGCCCGTGACCAGCGGCATCGGCGTCATGACCTCGCGCACCTGACGGCCGCGGTCCAGCTCGAAGGCCATGTCGCGGTTGGTGACGATGCCGAGCAGCTTCCCGGCCGGGTCCGTGACCGGCACGCCGCTGATGCGGAACCGGCCGCACAGCTCGTCGGCCTCGCGGAGCGTGGCGTCGGGGCGGATGGTGATGGGGTCGGCGACCATGCCGGACTCCGAGCGCTTGACCCGGTCGACCTGCGTGGCCTGGTCCTCTATCGAGAGGTTGCGGTGCAGGACGCCGACGCCGCCCTGCCGGGCCATCGCGATGGCCATGCGCGCCTCGGTGACCTTGTCCATCGCCGCGGAGAGCAGCGGGACGTTCACCTTGACGTTGCGGGAGATGTACGACGCGGTGTCGATGTCCTGCGGTGCCATGTCCGACTCGCCTGGCAGCAGCAGCACGTCGTCGTACGTCAGCCCGAGCATGGCGAATTTGGCGGGCACTCCGTCGACGTTTTCTGTCATGACACCTTTCCAATGCTTGCCACGGCGGGACGTCCATGCTAACGGCACGGAAGGACTGCTCGCGTGCGTCTTCGGCCACAGCGCGGACGCCGTCGGCCGTACGGTCCGTACGCCCCGTGTGGCACCGCGCGCTCCGTCCGGGGTACGGGTTACTGCTCCGCCAGCGCCCGCAGCCTGCTGAGCGCCCTGTGCTGGGCAACGCGCACGGCCCCCGGGGACATTCCGAGCATCTGCCCCGTCTCCTCGGCGGTCAGGCCGACGGCGACGCGCAGCAGCACCAGCTCCCGCTGGTGCTCGGGCAGGTTGGACAGCAGCTTCTTGGCCCACTCGGCGTCGCTGCTGAGCACGGCGCGCTCCTCGGGCCCCAGCGAGTCGTCGGGCTGCTCCGGCATCTCGTCGGAGGGCACGGCGGTGCTGCCGGGGCCGCGCATGGCGGCGCGCTGGAGATCGGCGACCTTGTGCTGGGCGATGGCGACGACGAACGCCTCGAAGGGCTTGCCCGTGTCGCGGTAGCGCGGAAGCGCGCAGAGAACGGCGATGCAGACCTCTTGCGCGAGGTCGTCCACGAAGTGGCGAGCGTCACCGGGAAGTCGTGTGAGGCGGGTGCGGCAATAGCGCAGCGCCAGTGGATGTACGCGGGCGAGCAGATCGTGGGTGGCCTGTTCGTCACCCTCGGCCGCGCGCTGGACGAGGGCGCTCACGGCGGCGTTCTCATCGTGCCCGTCGTCCCGCATCGGTCCATGGTGCACCGACGGCTTACGATCCGCCGCACCGCGTCCGTAGTTGTGCACCGAAGCGTTATGAGCTGGCGCACTGGCCCTCATGTCCCGCGCCCTCCCCTCACGCATGACCGGCTGGTCCCCGAGGAACTCCATACTCCAAGCATGCGGCACGCGCGGAGTAACCGTGCCGCCCCGGCCGCCCCGCCCCTCCCCTGACGACCCCTTCCCGGAGAGAGAAGGCCCGGTCGGGGGCGGGCGGGCACCGTGTGAACGTGAGTTATCGAACGAGTCCCCAGCGGAAGCCGAGGGCCACCGCATGAGCCCGGTCCGAGGCGCCGAGCTTCTTGAAGAGCCGCCTCGCGTGGGTCTTCACCGTGTCCTCGGAGAGGAACAGCTCCCGGCCGATCTCGGCATTGGAACGCCCGTGACTCATGCCCTCCAGGACCTGGATCTCACGGGCCGTGAGCGTGGGCGCCGCGCCCATCTCCGCCGAGCGCAGCCGCCGTGGGGCGAGGCGCCAGGTCGGATCGGCCAGCGCCTGGGTGACGGTGGCCCGCAGTTCGGCGCGCGAGGCGTCCTTGTGGAGATAGCCGCGGGCACCCGCGGCGACCGCCAGCGCGACCCCGTCGAGATCCTCGGCGACGGTGAGCATGATGATGCGGGCACCGGGGTCGGCCGACAGCAGCCGCCGCACGGTCTCGACCCCGCCCAGGCCGGGCATCCTCACATCCATCAGGATCAGGTCTGAACGATCGGCGCCCCAGCGGCGGAGAACTTCCTCGCCGTTGGCCGCCGTCGTCACACGCTCCACACCGGGCACGGTCGCGACCGCGCGGCGGAGCGCTTCTCGGGCAAGCGGGGAGTCGTCGCATACGAGGACGGAAGTCATGACCGCCCTCCGCAGCTGATGCGCATCACCTTGAGCCTCCAGGCTGTTACGAATCGTCACCTGTGCGATTGACAGCCTCGGACATCAGTGCCCGAGCTGACTTCCGCCAACCGCTTCAGACCTCTCAACGACGGTCACCCAAAAGAGTTACGGCTTTCAGCGGTCGCCTTCGACACTCTACGTGATTGCGCAGACACAGATCAGCCGCATCGCAGGGTCCCGTCGCAACAACTGGCAACTATCCCTTTTTGCCCCATTTGGTGATCCTTCCTTCCGTTTCGAGGCATCTATCGTTAGATTCGCAATGAGTCATATTTTCGCACCAGTGACCTGCGAGCCTCAGCACGCTTCCGAGAGGACACGCAATGGCAGACTTCTCCCGCCTTCCGGGCCCTAACGCCGACCTGTGGGACTGGCAGTTGCTCGCCGCCTGCCGCGGGGTCGACAGCTCCCTCTTCTTCCACCCGGAAGGGGAGCGCGGCGCGGCCCGCAGCGCGCGCGAGACATCGGCGAAAGAGGTGTGCATGCGCTGCCCCGTACGCTCTGAGTGCGCGGCGCACGCCTTGGCCGTACGCGAGCCCTACGGGGTCTGGGGCGGGCTCACCGAGGACGAACGCGAAGAACTGATGGGCCGCGCCCGCACCCGCCTGGTCGCCGTCCCGGACAACTAACGCAGAAACGTTCCCCCTTCGCGGGGCGCGGATTGAAACGCAGGGTTCCCCCTCCACGGGTCGCACTCCTTCGCGGGGTACGGGGTGAAACCTTCACGGGGTGCCCGCTCTTGCAGGGGTGCGCCTGCTGTGGGTGCCCCTTTGGGGTTTCGTTCGCGTGCTGCGGCCCGGTGGCACGGGTTGTGCCCACCCTCCCCCAGCTACCGCTGGGCGGTGCCCCCTCGCCAGCGGGACGCCTGCCCACAACAATGGCGAGCCGCCGCCGTCGGCTTCCCGCGACAGGGGCGGAGCCCCTCCGACACGGCACCGGTCCACAGCATGGGAACAACCGAAGCGGTCACCGGCCGATAGTTGGCCACCGGGCGGGAGGGGACGTGGTGGGGTGTCCCCGCAAGTGGTGGCGACGAGTGCCGGAGGAAACCCGACAACGAGACCCGCACTTGTCGCCGCCCGAGGAGACACCCCACCACGGCACCGACCCCCACCACACACCAACCCCACACGACCACCGGCACAAGCCAACAACCACGCGGCGCCAGCCGCACCGCACCGCAACCACACACCGCGCCCACCCACGCAGCCGCACCCGAAAGACGGCCCACCCCGTGAAGCCGCACAAAAATCAGCGCGGGACCCTACGGCACCCACCTCACAGGCCAACCGTCCCGCGCAACACCCCCGTCACAGGGCGCACCCACACAGGCGAACCGCCCAGCGCAGCGCCGTCTACCGTGAAGCCGCCGACGTCAGTCGGCAAAGCATGGCCGCGACCGCCGGGACCTGGGCCAGGTCGGGGAGGGTCAGGGCGACCACCTCGCGGCGGACCTCCGGGGTGACCCGGACCGCGCGCGTGCCCCTGGGACGTACCGACTCCACCGCCAGTTCCGGCAGCACCGCCACCCCCAGCCCCGCCCCGACGAGCCCGACGACGGCCGGATAGTCGTCGGTCGCGAAGTCGATGCGCGGCGTGAAGCCCGCCGCCTCGCACACCTCCACGAGGTGGCGGCGGCAGCGCGGGCAGCCCGCGATCCACGGTTCCTCGGCGAGCGTGCCGATCCCCACCTCGTCGGCGTCCGCGAAGGGGTGCCCCTCGGGCACCAGCCCGACGAGCCGGTCGGTGAGCAGCGGACGTACGACGAGGTCGTCCCACTCGGGCGACGCCTCATAGCGGAAGGCCAGCGCGATCTCGCACTCTCCTTCACGCAGCATCTCGACCGACCGAGGCGGCTCGGCCTCCACGAGCGAGACCCGGGTACCGGGGTGGTCGGTGCGCATGGCGGCGACGGCGGTCGGTACGAGCGTCGAGCTGCCGCTGGGGAAGGAGACCAGGCGCACGCGCCCCGCGCGCAGGCCCGCGATGGCCGCGACCTCCTCCTCGGCGGCCGTCAGCCCGGCCAGGATGCCCGCTGCGTGCCGTACCAGGGCCTCGCCCGCCTCGGTGAGCCGCGTCTCGCGCCCCGTACGCACCAGCAGCGGGGTCCCCGCCGACTGTTCCAGTGCCTTCATCTGCTGGCTGACGGCCGGCTGGGTGCAGCCCAGTTCGCGGGCGGCGGCGGAGTAGGAGCCGCTGGTGGCGACCGCGCGGAGCACGCGGAGATGGCGGGCCTCGATCATGCTTCGAGCATAAGCGGGCCTTGGGTGGAGCGGGAAAAATCCGTTCGGAGCTTGGGGACGGGCGCCTTAGCCTGGCGTCATGAAGCTGCTCTCAGTGAACGTCGGCAAGCCGCTGCGCGCGGAGTACACCGACGCCGAGGGGAATCTGACCGGAATCGACAAGCGTCCGGCCGAGGGCGCGGTGGCCGTCGCCGCGCCGGGCCCCAAGGGGGTCGGCGGGAGCGGGCTCGCCGGGGACACGATCGGGGACAAGCGGCATCACGGGGGTGACGTTCAGGCGGTGTACGCCTACGCGCGCGAGGATCTGGACGCGTGGGGCCGTGAGCTGGGCCGCGATCTCGCCAACGGTGCCTTCGGGGAGAACTTCACCACCACGGGCCTGGATGTGAGCGGTGCTCTGATCGGAGAGCGCTGGCGCGTCGGGCCCGATCTGGTGCTGGAGGTCGATTCGGCGCGCATCCCCTGCCGTACGTTCGCGGGCTGGCTCGGCGAGCGGGGGTGGGTGAAGCGGTTCACGGAGAAGGCGGCGCCGGGTGCGTATCTGCGGGTGATCGAGCCCGGTGAGGTGCGTGCGGGTGACGCCGTGGAGATCGTCCACCGTCCGGAGCACGAGGTCACCGTCAGCTTCCTCTTCCGGGCCGTGACCAGGGAGTCCGAGCTGCTGCCGCGCGTCCTTGCGGCCGGAGAAGCGCTGGACCCCGAGGTGCGCGAGATCGCCGTCAAGCGCATCGGCTGACGGAGCCGCCGCCCGCCGGGGACTGATCCTGCCCGGACCAGGAACCGCTCCTGTCCGGGTCGAGGACCGTTTCTGTCCGTATCGCGGATGGCCGGTGACCGTTCGCCGCGCGTGACGGATAGCGTTCGCCCCATGACGACTGCGTTGATCACGGGAGCGACAGCCGGTATCGGGGCCGCCTTCGCGCGGCGGCTCGCACGGGACGGACACAACCTGGTGCTGGTCGCCCGGGACACCGAGCGGCTCCGGCGGCAGGCGACGGAGCTGCACGACCGGCACGGCATCGAGGCGTCGGTCCTCAGCGCCGATCTCGCCACGGAGGCGGGCATCGCGTCCGTCGAGGCGCGCCTCGGGGATACGGAGCACCCGGTCGACCTGCTCATCAACAACGCGGGGTTCGGCAACAAGGGGCGCTATCTCGACGTCTCCATGGCGGACGAGCTGACGATGCTGAAGGTGCACTGCGAGGCGGTGCTGCGGCTGACGTCGGCGGCTGCGACGAGCATGCGCGAGCGGCGCAGGGGCGGGGTCGTCAACGTCGCCTCGGTCGCCGCCTTCGTGCCCCGGGGCACGTACGGGGCGAGCAAGGCGTGGGTCGTGCAGTTCACGCAGGGCGCGGCGAAGGACCTGGCGGGCTCGGGCGTGCGGCTGATGGCGCTGTGTCCGGGCTTCGTGCGTACGGAGTTCCACGAGCGCGCCGGGATGGACACCGGCAACATCCCGTCCTGGATGTGGCTCGACGCGGACAAGCTGGTGGACGCGGCGATGAAGGACCTGGCGCGCGGCAAGCCGCTGTCCATCCCCGATCCCCGCTACAAGGCCCTCATGGGCGCCTCGAAGCTGGTGCCGCGCGGGGTGCTCTCGCGGGTCTCCTCGACGACGGGGCGCCGCTACGGGCCGCAGTGACGCACGAGTGACGCAGCGGCCCCGCACGCGAACCGCCGCGCGCACGCGTGAGGCCCGGCACCCCTCTCGGGGCGCCGGGCCTCAGCGCGGATGAGCCGTACGGGAGGTACGGGCCCCGCGCGTCAGTGCGAGTGACCGTGGCCGTGACCGCCCGCGGCGGCCTCGTCCTCCTCGGCGGGCTTCTCGACGACCAGGGTCTCGGTCGTGAGCAGCAGCGAGGCGATCGACGCGGCGTTCTCCAGCGCCGAGCGGGTGACCTTCACCGGGTCGATGACGCCGGCCTTGATCAGGTCGCCGTACTCGCCCGTCGCGGCGTTGAAGCCCTGGGTCTTCTCCAGCTCGGCGACCTTCGAGGTGATGACGTAGCCCTCGAGGCCCGCGTTCTCGGCGATCCAGCGCAGCGGCTCGACGACGGCGCGGCGGACCACGGCGACACCGGTGGCCTCGTCGTCGGCCTTGCCGAGCGAGCCCTCCAGCACCTTCGCGGCGTGGACGAGCGCGGAGCCGCCACCGGAGACGATGCCCTCCTCGACGGCGGCGCGCGTTGCGGAGATGGCGTCCTCCAGGCGGTGCTTCTTCTCCTTCAGCTCGACCTCGGTGGCCGCGCCGACGCGGATGACGCACACGCCGCCGGCCAGCTTGGCCAGGCGCTCCTGGAGCTTCTCGCGGTCCCAGTCCGAGTCCGTGGACTCGATCTCGGCCTTGATCTGGGCGACGCGCGCCTGGACGTCCTCGCCCTTGCCAGCACCGTCGACGATGGTGGTGTCGTCCTTGGTGATGGTGACGCGGCGGGCCGTGCCCAGCACGTCGAGACCGGCCTGGTCGAGCTTGAGGCCGACCTCTTCGGCGATGACCGTGGCGCCGGTCAGCGTCGCCATGTCGCCCAGCATCGCCTTGCGGCGGTCGCCGAAGCCGGGGGCCTTCACGGCGACGGCGTTGAAGGTGCCGCGGATCTTGTTGACGACGAGCGTGGACAGGGCCTCGCCCTCGACGTCCTCGGCGATGATCAGCAGCGGCTTGGAGCCACCGGCCTGCATGATCTTCTCCAGCAGCGGCAGCAGGTCCTGGATGGACCCGATCTTGCCCTGGTGGATCAGGATGTACGGGTCGTCGAGGACGGCCTCCATACGCTCCTGGTCGGTGACCATGTAGGGCGAGAGGTAGCCCTTGTCGAAGGCCATGCCCTCGGTGAAGTCCAGCTCAAGACCGAAGGTCTGCGACTCCTCGACGGTGATGACACCGTCCTTGCCGACCTTGTCCATCGCCTCGGCGATCAGCTCGCCGACCTGCTTGTCCTGGGCGGACAGACCGGCGACAGCGGCGATGTCCTCCTTGGAGTCGATCGGCTGGGCCGAGGCCAGCAGGTCGTCGGAGACGGCCTTGACGGCGGCGTCGATGCCCTTCTTCAGGGCGGCCGGGGAGGCACCGGCGGCGACGTTGCGCAGGCCCTCGCGTACGAGCGCCTGGGCGAGCACGGTGGCGGTGGTGGTGCCGTCACCCGCGATGTCGTTGGTCTTGGTCGCCACCTCCTTCACGAGCTGGGCGCCGAGGTTCTCGTAGGGGTCCTCGACCTCGACCTCACGGGCGATGGTCACGCCGTCGTTGGTGATGGTCGGGGCGCCGAACTTCTTGTCGATAACGACGTTGCGGCCCTTGGGGCCGATGGTGACCTTGACCGTGTCGGCAAGGCTGTTCACGCCGCGCTCAAGGGCGCGACGGGCGTCCTCGTCGAACTTCAGGATCTTCGCCATGGGAGCTGTTAAGTCCTTTCGTTGCGATCCTCGGCCGCCGGACACGGCAGCCGCCATCGCTCAGACGAACCGCGCCCTGGCCCCGGCCATCTCGTATTCGGATGCGGGAACCAGGGCGCGGGTCAGAAGCAATATTCCGGCTTCGCGGCTTCGGAAAGCCTCGATGACCGCTTCGGGCCGACGGCCGTCGGGCCTGGGCCCATGGCCGGTGGCCTTACAGGTGAATTACTTCTCGACGATCGCGAGAACGTCGCGAGCCGAGAGGACGAGGTAGTCCTCGCCGCTGTACTTCACCTCGGTACCGCCGTACTTGCTGTACAGCACGATGTCGCCGACCTTGACGTCGAGCGGCAGGCGGTTGCCGTCCTCGAAGCGGCCCGGGCCCACGGCAAGGACGGTGCCCTCCTGGGGCTTCTCCTTCGCGGTGTCCGGGATGACCAGGCCAGAGGCCGTGGTCTCTTCAGCGTCGAGCGGCTGGACCACAATGCGGTCCTCAAGCGGCTTGATGGCAACCTTGGAGCTGGCGGTCGTCACGATCCGACCTCCCCCTTCGGAGATCTCATCACGGGGTCATATGTCTGGGGTGGCGACCTGGTAGATCCGTCGTCGCGGGTGCCGGATCTGCCTGTCGCGACTAGCTGGCACTCACCAGGGGAGAGTGCCAGGGTTGAGATTATGCCGCGGTTAGCACTCCGTCAACCAGAGTGCCAGCGAGCCGCCCGCGCCCCCCGTCGGCGCCGGGACGTGGCAAGGGAATTCCGCCAGGGAGAATGGGGGCGTGGATCTTGACGCTTTCTCCCGGCTCCTGGGCGACGAGGGGCAGTCCCTCCTCGCCGGGCTGCGCGACTTCGACCCGGCGCACGAACTCTCCGTCGCGACGAGGCTGCGCCGCGACCACCCCGCCGAACTGGTCTCCGCAGCGCTCGCGCAGGCGCGGCTGCGGCAGCGCGCCGTGGCGAAGTTCGGTACCGAGGACGCGGCGCGGATGTACTTCACGCCCAACGGCCTGGAGCAGTCGACCCGCGCGACCGTCGCGGCGCACCGGGCCCGCCGCTTGACCGGGGAACTGGGCGTGCGGCGGCTGGCCGACCTCTGCTCGGGCGTCGGCGGCGACGCGCTCGCGCTGGCCCGCGCCGGGGTGTCGGTGCTGGCCGTGGACCGGGACCCGCTGACCTGCGCGGTGGCCAGGGCCAACGCCGAGGCCCTGGGGCTGGCCGACCGCATCGAGGTGCGGTGCGAGGACGTGACCGAGACCGACATCTCGGGGTACGACGCGGTCTTCGTCGACCCCGCGCGGCGCGGCTCGGGACGGGGCGGACAGGGCGGACGGAGCGGCTCCGGGAAGGGCGGCGGGCCGGGGCGCGGCGGGGCCCGTATCTTCGATCCCGAGGCGTACTCGCCCCCGCTGAGCTGGGCCGTCGAGGTCACCCGTCGCGTCTCGCACGCGGCGCTCAAGGTCGCGCCCGGCATCCCGCACGAGGTCGTACCGTCCGACGCCGAGGCCGAGTGGATCTCGGACGGCGGCGATGTGAAGGAGGCCGTGCTCTGGTTCGGCGCGGGGGTGGAGGACGGTCTCGTCCGGGCGACGCTGCTGCCCGGCGGGGACACCCTGACGGGGACCGGGCTCCCCGACCCGGAGCCCGGGGACGTCGGGCGCTATCTGTACGAGCCGGACGGCGCCGTGATCAGGGCGCACCTGGTCTCCGAGGTCGCGGCACGGGTCGAAGGCCGTCTCCTCGATCCGACGATCGCGTATGTGACGTCCGACGCGCTGGTCCCGACGCCGTACGCGACCGCCTACGAGATCACCGACGTGCTGCCCTTCAACGTCAAGAAGCTGCGCGCCCTGCTGCGGGAGCGCGGGGTGGGCGTGGTCACCGTGAAGAAACGGGGCTCCGCCGTCGAGCCCGAGGAACTCCGCCGGAAGCTGAAGCCCGAGGGTCCGCACGCCTGCACAGTCTTCCTCACCCGGGTCGCGGGTGCCCCGATGACGCTGCTGGGGCACCCGGCGACACGGGCGGCGTGAGCGCGTGCGCGGCGTGCGCGGCGTGCGCGGCGTGCGCGGCCGTCGGGCTCAGCAGTTCTTGTAGCCGCTCCCCGTGCGGCTCCACGAGCAGGTGTCCAGGGAGCTGCCGGAGGCGGAGCGCAGCGTGGCCTTGTCCCCGCTGTTGTTCCACACGTACCAGCTACGGCCCCAGTAGCGGTCGGTGCTCTTGTTGGTGCCCTTGCCCGTGTGCACGCGGACGCTCTTGCCGGACTTCAGGGTGAAGGTGCCGAAGGTGTACTTGTAGCCCGCGCTGTCCTTCACCGTGTAGCCCTTGAGGCTGACGCTCCGGCTGGAGACGTTCTTCAGGGTGAAGTACTCGGCGTTGACGCTGGAGTTGCCGCCCCTGTCGCTGCCTGGCGAGTCGTAGCGGAAGTAGCGGAACTGGACGGCCGAGGCCGCCTGCGCGGGCGCGGCGAGCGTGAGCGCGAGCACGGCGGCGGCCCCCGCCGCCGCCGCCGGTATCAGGGCATGCCGGATCTTCATGGTGGTCCCCCCTAGGACACGGCCCGGCTTCGCACACCGGGCAGGATCGATACTTTAAGCCGCAACATCCCCTGTGTCCGCACACTTACGGAGAATCGGTCACATCCGTACCGACGCCCTCCGCCTTCTCGACGTGCTCCCGGGCACTCCCCGGCACTCCCCTGCCTCACTCGTCCGGGTGAAGTCGCGGGCCCGTTCCGTTCGTGTGGGCTCGCTGAGGTGAAAACGGGGCGCGAGGAGAAGCGATGCGCGCCCCGCCAGGTGTCAGTGGACGGCCAGGCTCTCCCTCACCTGATCGACGAGCCGGTCGACGGAGACCGCGCCCGCGCTGGACGCCGCGCCGAGAGAACCGGACAGCCGGTCGAAGGGCACGAAGGGCCCTGACCGCTCCTCGCGCAGCCGCAGCAGCCGGTCCACGGGCGCCGTCAGCGACTTGACGGGGTCGGCCAGCGCCTCGTGGCAGGACGAGCACACCGGCCGGTTGCGGGGGCTGGTGTCGTCGGGGTGGGCGAATCTGCCGCTCGCGGTGGCGGGGCCGTGCAGCGGGTTGAGCGCGCACAGGGTGGCGCTCACGGTCTGTCCGTGCCCCGCGTCGAGGACCGCCCGTCCGGCGCGCAGCAGGGCGAGGGCCGTCGCGAGGGTCGGCGGATCCTGGTCAGGTCCGTGCTGCTCTCCTCCCTCCCGGCCGAGGAGGAGGGCCGCCGTGTCCAGGCACGACCGGACGCGGGTGCGTGCGGCCTCGGGCAGTTCGCCGCCGGCGCGCGCGAAGCCCGCCTCCAGCCAGTCGCGTTCGCGGCGCGCGGTCCTGCGGAGCCAGCCGGTGCCGGGCAGTGCGGGCGCGCTCATCGCCTCGCCCGGGCCCGGCCTGGCCCCTCCTGAGCGCCGGCGCCGTATGTGCCCGGCCGCGGCGAACGCCGCCGCCGTCAGACCGAGCGCCGCGAGGGCGCCGACGGGCCCCAGCGCCAGGCCGCCCCAGAACGCGCCCGAGTACAGGGCTGGCAGCGCCTCCTGCGCGACGGGGTCCTCCGCCGGGACCGGATCGACGCGGGGCTCACCCGGCGGGCCGGAACGGGTTTCATCGATGTGGGTGAGCAGCGCGTCGAGCCCGTCGTAGAGCCCGGGCTTCTTCGCGTTCGCGCCATCGCCCTGGTCGATGGACTCGGTGTACGCGTACAGCTCCTCGTCGTCCAGCCCGGCGCCGTAGTTGACGACCTCGTACGCGTCACCGGACGGTCCCGCGACGACATAGACGCCCTCCTCGTCCAGCGCCTCGTGCAGCTTCCCGGCGAGGAGCGCGCTGTCGCCGCCCGACTCGTCCTCGGGTGTGCTCGGCACGACCGCCACGCGCACCGGCACGCCGAGCCCGTCGATCCGCTCGCCGAGCGCGTCCAGTTGACGCAGGGTCAGGCCGTGCGCCGACTCCGGGTCGGCGTAGACGGGGTCGTCGCGCAGCGCCTCGGCGACCCGGCCGACGCGGGCACCGAGGTCACGGGCGCCGGGGAGGGGGTCACCGCTGGACCGGGTCTGGTCGAAGACGAGGGGCGCGCCGAGGCCGATGGCCAGGGCCGACAGGGCCGCGAGGGGCACCGCCACCAGGGGCACGGACAGCGGCCCCACGCGCCCCCGGGCTCCTACGCGCCCCTCGGTACCCGTGGCACCCTTCGCCGTCGCGCCGGGTTCCTCCCCCGTCTCCGCCCGGCGGCGGGCTCGCCTGCGGTGGACGTACCGGCCGAGCAGCAGGACGGACAGGGGCACTCCCAGGAGCAGTCCGCCGGTGAGGACGCTCTGGTTCTCGCGGTCGGCCTCCGAGATGTGGAGCCCTTCGGGCTCGCCCTCGTCCTCGTACTCCTCCGCCGCCGCCTCGGCCCGCCGGGCCGCCTCCTTCTCTCCCGCCCCGAGCACGTCCACGAAGCGGGTGAAGGAGGTGAGCGGGCCCGCGTCGGCCGGGAGTTCGTAGAAGGCGGCACGCATCGCCTGCGCGGCGGGGACGTCGACGCCGAAGGCGAGGGCCGCGCCGCCGATGCCCGTGTCGTCGACGAAGACGTAGAGTCCGTCGCGGCCGAGCCTGTCGTGGACCTGTTCCAGCAGCCGTTCCCCGGACCTGCCGAGGCTCTCGCCCGGCAGCAGGATCACGTAGGTGGGCACGCCCGTTCGCCGGGCCTGCCGCGCGAACTCAGGCACCGAGGAACGCGGTGCGGTGCGGGGCACCTGGTCGGAGACGTAGACGGGGTCCTCGCGCAGCCGCTCGGCGAGGTACCCGGCCTGGCTCGCGGGGGTACGGTGCGCCGCCTCGTGCTCGGACGCGACGGCGGGCGCCGCCGGAACAGCGGGAGCGACGAGCGCGAAGCAGACGACGAAGGCGGCGAAGGCCGCACGGACGGCCACCGCGACGCGCTCCACCGATGGCGATGGCGTACCGCGCATGACGACTCCCCCCGTGCGTGCGTGTGACCGCCCCATCCTGCCGGGGCGGTCACCGGGACCGAAGGGCAGGTCCGCTCAGCGTGCCCGGTCCTCGCCCTCCACCGGGTCCTCCGCGCGTTCGAAGCGCCAGCGGTGGACCGGGCGCGCCGCGAACTCCGGGGGCGGGTCCGGGAGTTCGGGCAGCTCGGCGTCGTAGGGCGCGTCCCACCAGGTGATGACCAGGACGCGGTCCCCCGGAGCCGTGAACGTCTCGCGGCGCAGCGGCTCGGGGCCCGGTGGGCTGTCGTGGTCGTGGGCGGGGGCGTGGGTACGGGTCCAGGCCAGCAGGTCGGGGCCGTGGCCCGGGGTGGCCTTGGCCTCCCACATCAGTGCGACGGTCATGAGGAGTACAGGTTCTTCCGGCTCAGCTCGTGCACGTGGTCATGGTCGTGGCCGTGGCCGTGGTCATCCCCGTGCCCGTGCCCCTGGCCGTCGCCGCGTCCCGGCACATGGGGGTCGGTCACCGGCAGGGAGGAGTCGGCGGGGAGGTCCCAGTCGGAGGCGGCGCGGTTGCGGGCCACCATCTCCGCGCCGAGCGCCGCGACCATCGCGCCGTTGTCGGTGCACAGCTTGGGACGCGGCACGCGGAGCGTGATGCCCGCGTCGGCGCAGCGCTCCTCCGCCATGGCGCGCAGCCGCGAGTTCGCCGCGACCCCGCCGCCGATCATGAGGTGGTCCACGCCCTCGTCCTTGCAGGCGCGGATGGCCTTGCGGGTGAGCACGTCCGTGACGGCTTCCTGGAAGGAGGCGGACACGTCCCGCACCGGCACCTCCTCGCCCGCAGCGCGCTTCGCCTCGATCCAGCGTGCGACGGCCGTCTTGAGGCCGGAGAAGGAGAAGTCGTACGGGGCGTCGCGCGGCCCCGTGAGGCCGCGCGGGAAGGCGATGGCCCGGGGGTCGCCCTCGCGCGCGTACTTGTCGATGACCGGGCCGCCGGGGAAGCCCAGGTTGAGCACGCGGGCCACCTTGTCGAACGCCTCGCCCGCCGCGTCGTCGATCGTCGAGCCGAGGGGCCGCACGTCGGAGGTGATGTCCGGCGCGAGGAGCAGCGAGGAGTGCCCGCCTGAGACGAGGAGCGCCATCGTCGGCTCGGGCAGCGCGCCGTGCTCCAGCTGGTCCACGCAGATGTGGGATGCCAGGTGGTTGACGCCGTAGAGCGGCTTGCCCAGCGCGTAGGCGTACGCCTTCGCCGCCGAGACGCCCACGAGCAGTGCCCCGGCGAGTCCGGGCCCGGCCGTGACGGCGATGCCGTCGAGGTCGCGGGGCGAGACGCCCGCCTCGCGCAGCGCCCGCTCGATGGTGGGGACCATGGCCTCCAGGTGCGCGCGGCTCGCGACCTCGGGGACGACGCCGCCGTAGCGCGCGTGCTCGTCCACGCTGGAGGCGATCGCGTCGGCCAGGAGGGTGTGCCCGCGGACGATGCCGACACCGGTCTCGTCGCAGGACGTCTCGATACCGAGGACGAGGGGTTCGTCAGCCATGGATCTGTGTTCCTTGGGAGGAGGGGTCGGAATCGGGGCCGGGGTCGGCCGGTGGCACGCCCGTGGTGTCGGCGGTGAGGCCGAGGCGCATGACGAGCGCGTCGACGTTGCCCGGCTGGTAGTAGCCGCGCCGGAAGCCGATGGGGGCGAACCCGAAGCGTTCGTAGAGCCGCTGGGCCCGCGCGTTGTCCACCCGGACCTCCAGCAGCACCTCGTGGCACTCGAAGTCCGTGGCGGCCGAGATCAGCTCGCCCAGCAGCCGCGCGCCGAGCCCGGTGCCCTGGTGGGAGGGGAGGACGCCGATGGTCTGCACGTCGCCCGTGCCGTCGACGGCGGCGAAGCCTCCGTAGCCGACGATGCCGTCCGTGCCGTGCGCGCCCTGGGGCGCTTCGGGATCGACGGCGACGAGATAGCGGCGGGTCGCGTACGGGCCGCGCGCGTGCGCCAGCTCCGACCAGAACATGCCCGCCGACCACGCGTCGTCCGGGAAGAGCGCGCGCTCCAGCGCGAGCACGTCGTCGATGTCCCACCAGCGCATCTCGCGCAGCCGCACACCACCGGCCCCCGCGCCCATCGGGTCCGTCGGGGCCTTCGGGTCCGTCACGCCCGTCGGGCGCGCGCCACCGTCCACCGTCACTTCGGGGTGACCACCTTGTAGCTGGCGGGGACCTGCGCGTCCGGGCGGCGCAGATAGAGGGGGCGGGGCGGCGGGAAGTCCTCGCCGCGCGCGAGCTTCTCCGCCGCGAGCCGGGCCAGCGCGGGCGCCGACTGCTCGGCGGGCAGGTCCTTGCACACGCCCTGGAAGACGTCCTCGTACAACACGGCGCCCGCGCCCACGGCGGGCAGCCGTGTCACCTCGTCAGGGAGCGCGGCGGGGCGCTCGACGCCGGGCTCGTCCAGTCGGGTGCGCGCGTCGGCGTACCGCGCCCAGTAGACCTCCTTGCGGCGGGCGTCCGTGGCGACGACGAAGGGGACGTCGAGCCCGGAGGCGTAGGCGATGCCGTCCAGCGTGCACAGCCCGTGGACGGGGATGCCGAGCGCCGAGCCGAAGACCTCGGCCGTGGCGAGGCCGACGCGCAGCCCTGTGTACGGGCCCGGGCCGACGCCGACGACGATGCCGGAGACGTCCCGCAGCACGTGGCCCGCCTCTGTCAGCACGCGGTCGACGGCCGGGAGCAGCAGTTCGCCGTGCCGCCTGGCGTCCACCTGGTGGGAGGCGGCGAGGGTGCGGTCGCCGTCGGCGTCGTGGAGGGCGACGGTGACGGCCGGGGTTGCGGTGTCAAGAGCGAGCAGCAGCACACGGCCAGCCTACGGCGGGCGGGGGCCGGCATGCGCGGGGGTGGCGACCACGGCCCGATCGGGTGACCCCCGCGCGCAGCCGCCCCCACCCCCGCCCCGCTGCTTCTTCTATTTCTTCGCGGTCTCGCCGAACGGCACGTCCACGCCCTCCAGATCGGCCCTGATGCCGTCCTTGGCCACCGAGATGCCCGTCAGCCGTACATCGCCCGGCATGTCGGGGAGCTTCTGCGAGAGGGAGAGCTTGTCCGCCAGCTTCGGCTCCTCGATCTTCTTGAGCCCCTCGATCAGCGACGGGTCGATGCCGATCTTCTTCAGCAGCTCGGGGTGCTCCATGAGCACGTCGAGCATGTTGACCTTCATCATCTTGTCGACGAACTTCGGGGTGCCGGTCACCTCGTGCAGCTTGTCCTCGCTCTGCCGCACCTGCGCCGCCCGCTCCGGGGTGAGCCCGAAGCGTTTGGCGATGGAGCCGACGCCGAAGAGCGCCTTGGCCTTGGCCGCGTCGTGCTGGATGCGCTTGGCCAGGGGCCGCGAGAGCTGGAGGCCGCCCCGCTCGCCCGGGGTGTAGGAGAAGAGCTTCGGCACCTCCAGGCGCATGTCGTCGACCGTCGTCCCGATGCCGTGGTCGCTGGTGCGCTCCAGGTGCGCCCGCGCCCGCACCTTGACCTCCGTACCGGCGACGGGCAGCTTGCCGTCGGCCATGACGGTGTTCCTGCCGCCCGCCGTGAAGCGGACCTGCGAGGTGCCCAGTTCGCGGTCCAGGTCGTCGAAGTCGAGCAGGACGTGTCCGCGCATCTGCCCCAGCACCGCGCCCTTGATGGAGGTGGGCGCGTCGCCGACGATCCGTACGTCGTTCACCGACCCCTTCACCTGCGCGACCGAGACCCGGCCGGCCGGCATGTCGGGGATGGTGATGTCCACGTCGTCCAGGCGCTCCGACGCGAGCTGCGTCAGGAACGGGAAGCCGTTGATGTGCACCTCGGGCTCGGCGTGCAGCTTCAGCGCGCCCTGGACCTTCTCGGCCGCCTTGTTCTCCGCGTACAGCACGGCCCAGCGGTCGCCGACGCCGAGGAAGGCGAGCAGCACGGCGAGCGCGATGCCGATCTTGAGGCTGGTCCTGATGCGCGAGCGCCGCCGCCTGCGCACGGCACGCAGGTACGGCATCCGGTCCTCGTACTCGCGCTCGTCGTAGTCGGAGCGGAGCGTGAAGCCGAGGGGTCCGTCGTCGCCGGTGCCGCCGTGGGGAGCGGTGCCGCCGTGGGGGGTGGCACCGTGGGGGGCGGCACCGTGGGGGGCGGGGCCTTCGGCGGGGTCCGGGTCGGCGGCGAGCGCGTCGTACGGGTTGGGAGCGGCCGACGGCGGGGGCGCCGGCGCGTCGGGGGAGGCCAACTCCTCGTAAGGATTCCGTGCCACTGGTATGCGACGTGTAGAACTTGTCGATGAGCCGTGGGGGGTCATCGCCTTATGCGAACACAGGGGCGCCGCTTACTCCAAGTACTTCCTCTCCCGAACGATCGCTCTCGGGCACGGCAGGCATGGTCTGTCCTGATCTCCGTGCCCGGCTGCTACCGTCAACGGCGTACGGCCCCGATGATCAGTCCGGACGGCGGAAGTCCGGGCGAAAGAGTCCGGGCGGGAGAGTCCGGGCGAAGGACCGGGCACACACGCGGACATCACGAGAGGTGGCGGCGCACGGTGGCACGCAGCGGCAGCAGCGCGGGAGCGGTCGTGGCCGGTCTGACGGCGGCGGCGCTCGCCGTCATCGGCTTCTTCGCCTTCCAGGCCAACGCCGCCCAGGACCGCGCCGAGTCGCAGGCCCGCGAGCCGGGCGCCTCCGGCTCCCCCTCCCCCGGCGCCTCCTCCGGCACGTCCGAGAAGGAGCGTCCCGACGACGCGCTTCCCGCCCGCTCGGGCACGGGCACCCGGGTCGTCTACTCCCTCGACAGCGAGCGCGTCTGGCTCGTCGGCAAGGGCGACAAGGTCAGCCGCACGTACGAGGTCGAGCCCAGCTCGGTCCACCCGGCACCGGGCACCTACAAGGTGACGTCGCGTTCGTCACACATCACGGGCTCCGACGGCGTTCCGGTCGAGAACGTGGTGCGCTTCACGACCGTCGGCAACACGACGATCGGGTTCAGCGCGGCGCTCGACGGTTCGACGCCGAAGGCCGACCCGGCGCGGAAGACCGGCGGCATCAGGGAGCAGCGCAAGGACGGCGAGGCGCTGTGGCTGTTCGCGCCGATCGGCACGAAGGTCGTCGTCGTCGACTGACCGGGCGTCCGGCGCGTCCGTCCGCCACTCCCCCTTGCTCGAACCCCTTGTCGAACCGGCTCAGGCCACGTCAGGCCGCGTCCCGGCCAGGGCGCTGGTCCGGCACGGGCGGCGTCGCGGCGGGGACGGAAACGGGCGCGGACGCGGATGTGGGCGCGGGACGGTCCGTGCGGGCCGGTGCGTCGGCCGGGGCCGACGGCGGCTGCGACACCGCGTCCGCGGCGGCACAGGAGGCCAGCAGCTCGCGCATCGAAGGCATGCCCTGCTTCTGCTCGCGGTCGTGGGCCGTCATGGGTCCCTCCCGGGGGCTCCTGGTGCGGGCGTGGTTAGGCAGACCTAACCACGTCTCGGCCTCCATCTGACCATGGCCCCGGCCGCGCGCGCAACATCTTCCCGACAACCTGTCGGGAATCTGGTCACGCCCGGCCGGGGCACCGTCCGGAGCCCGCACCGGAGCCCGCGCCAGGGCTCACGCCAGGACGGAGAAGTCCTCGTCCGCCCAGCGCTCGCCGAAGCCCGCGAAGGTGAGGGTGCGCGCGTCGGCGTCATCGGCGTCGGCGTCGGCGGGGTCACCCGCGTCCGTGTCCGTGCCCACCGCGCGGTCGATGACGACGTGCAGCCGGTCCTCCGACAGCTCCTCGACCTTGCCCTCGCCCCACTCCACGACCACCACCGACTCCGGCAGCGACACGTCCAGGTCGAGGTCCTCCATCTCCTCCAGGCCGCCGCCCAGCCGGTACGCGTCCACGTGCACCAGCGGCGGGCCCTCGCCCAGCGGGGGATGGACGCGCGCGATGACGAACGTCGGCGAGGTGACGGCCCCGCGCACGCCGAGTCCTTCGCCGAGGCCGCGCGTCAACGTCGTCTTGCCCGCGCCCAGTTCACCCGTGAGGAGCACGAGATCGCCGGGCCGCAGCAGCTTGGCCAGGGCCCGGCCGAGGTCGCGGGTGCGCTCAGGAGTCGGAGCGGCGACGGTGAGCGCGCTGCGCGGAGCCGGTCCGTGCGGCACGGTGACCGTCGTGGCCGCCGTGGACTCCGCGCCGGTCGCCGGACCGGTCGGGGGAGCCGTCGTGAGGTCCGTTGTGGGGTGCTGTGGTGCTTCCTTGCCCATGCGTCCGGATGGTACGCGTCAGCAGCTCCGCGACGTGTTCGTTGACCGTCTCAGGACGCTCCAGCATCGCCAGGTGTCCCGTCCGCTCCAGGATCACCAGCTCCGCGGCGGGCAGCGCCGCCGCGATGGCCTCGCTGTGCGCGTGCGGGGTGAGCAGATCGCGGTCCCCCGCGAGGACGAGCGCGGGGCGCCCGTCGAACGCGGCGAGCGCCGTCGTCTTCTCGTGCGCCTCGAAGGCCGGGTAGAACTCGGCCACGACGTCGATCGGCACCGACTCGATCAGCCGCTCGGCGAACCGCGCCACCCCGGGGTCTATATCGCGGGCGCTGCCGAAGGAGTACCGCTTGACGAGCCCGGCGAAGAGGTCGGCCGCCGCGCGGCGCCCCCGCTCCACCAGCTCCGTCTGCGCGACCAGCGCCTTCAGCACCCCCGGCACCACGCGCCGCACGGCCTTCACGCCCAGCGCGGGCAGCGGCAGCCCGTAGGAGACCTCGCTCAGCCCGCCCGCGCTCGTGCCCACGAAGGCGGCGCCGACGACGCGCTCCGCGACGAACTCCGGGTACTGGTCGGCGAGCGCCATCACCGTCATCCCGCCCATCGAGTGCCCCACCAGAACGATCGGGCCCTCGGGCACCGCCGCGTCCAGCACGGCCTTCAGATCGCGGCCGAGCTGGTCGATGCTGACCGGCTCGCCCACGGGCGCGCGGCCGGAGCGGCCGTGGCTGCGCTGGTCCCAGTACACGGCGCGCACGGCGCCGCGCAGGGCCGCGCGCTGGAAGTGCCATACGTCCTGGTTGAGGCAGTAGCCGTGCGAGAAGACGACCGTCGGGCGCTGCGGCGCCCGGCCCCCCGCGCGGCCCGGCGCCTCGTCCGACGGCCTGCGGCGGCGGCTCAGCAGCCGCAGCAGCCTGTTGCGCTGCGGGGTGCGCGGCTCGGGCGGCACCTGCACCGGCATCAGCGCGGCCTCGTCGATGCGGATGGGGCCGACGCTCGGGCCGCCCGCGCCGTCGCCCCCCTTCGCGGCGCGCACCGTCTCCGGGTCCGCGTGCGGGTCACCGGTGTGGTCCTCGATCTCGTCCGTCTCGAAGTACAGCTCCGTGCCGTCCTCGGCCGACGCCGTGCCCGGCGTGCCGCGCAGCGAGCCGTACGGTCCTGCCGCGTCCAGCGCCAGGCGCGCGCTGCGGCGCACCGCGCGGTGCATCGTCAGCCGCTCGACGGCGACGCCCGCCGCGACCACGCCTATCGCCGCGCCCGCGAAGCCAGCGCGGCGCGCCCATCCGGCGGAGCCCGCCGCGCTGCCGCCCTGTGTCACGGTGCCGACCGCTCCCGCGGCGCCGGGACGACCGACCGTGTCGGCCGCGCCGATCGCCGCGATGGCTCTCGCGGCGGCCGCTGACGCCTCCCTGGTGCTGCCCGCACCGTCCCCCTCGCTCAAACCCTCAGCCCCCCGTGCTCCCGCTGTCACTCCCGTTCACATACGCCCGGGGTACCCGGGCGCTGACGCGCGTAACGATCTCGTACGAGATGGTGCCCGCGGCCCGCGCCCAGTCCTCGGCCGTGGGCTCGCCGTGGTCACCGGGGCCGAACAGCAGGGCCTCGTCGCCCGCCTCGGCCGCGTCGCCCCCGAGGTCCACCACGAACTGGTCCATGGCCACCCGCCCCGCGACCGTCCGCCACTTGCCCGCGACCAGCACAGGCCCGGTGCCCGACGCGTGACGCGGCACGCCGTCCGCGTAGCCGAGCGGGACGAGCGCGAGCGTGGTCTCGCCAGGGGTGCGGTAGTGGTGCCCGTAGGAGATGCCGTGGCCGCCCGGCACCCGCTTGACCAGCGCGAGCGAGCCGGAGAGCGTCATCGCCGGGCGCAGCCCCAGCTCGGCGGCGACGCCGACCTCGGGCGACGGGGACAGCCCGTAGACGGAGACGCCCGTCCGTACGAGGTCGAAGTGCGACTCGGGCAGCGTCAGCGTGGCGGGCGAGTTCGCGTGGTGCCGCACCTCCGGATCGAGACCGGCCCGCTCGGCGACGGCCAGCACCTCGTGGAACACCTCCAACTGGGCCGCGATGGAGGGGTGGCCCGGCTCGTCGGCACACGCGAAGTGCGACCAGATGCCGGTGACCTTCACCGCGCCCTCGGCCTCGGCCGCGCGGGCGGCGGCGACGAGTGCGGGCCAGTCAGCGGGCTGGCAGCCGTTGCGGCCGAGGCCCGTGTCGGCCTTGAGGTGCACGCGTGCCGTACGGCCGCAGGCGCGGGCAGCGGCGACGATCTCGTCCAGCGCCCAGTGGGCGCTCGCCGAGACGTCGATGTCCGACTCGATGGCCTCGCGCCAGGGCCCGCCCGGTGTCCACAGCCAGCTCATCAGGCGGCCCGTGTCACCTGCGGCGCGCAGCGCGAACGCCTCCTCAGGGGTGGCCGTGCCCAGCCAGGTGGCGCCCGCCTCGCGGGCCGCGCGGGCGCAGGGGACGGCGCCGTGACCGTACGCGTCCGACTTGACCACGGCCATCAGCTCCGCGCGGGGCGCGCGGGCGCGGAGCGCGCGGACGTTGGAGCGGACCGCGCCGAGATCGATCTCGGCGCGCGCCCGGGGCGTGGCCTGCGCGTCGGCCTGTGCGGCGCCCGGGGCTGCGCCGGGCTGAAGCGGGTACGTCACATCCCCAGTGTCCCAGGTCGCTCCGCGACCCCGGATCGCCTTCACGGGGGTGTTGCGCGGGACGGGTCCCCTTCGCGGGGTGCGGAAGGAAACGGGGGTTGCCCGTTCGTCGGGGGTGTTGCGCGGGACGGTTCGCCGGTGTGGTGCGCACTGTAGGGTCCCGCGCTGATTTTTGTGCCGCAGCACGGGGCGCGGGACGCTGCGCTGGGCGGAGCGCCGTTTCCGGGTGCGGCTGTGTGGCTTCGGCGCGGCGTGTGGTTGCGGTGCGATGCGGCTGGCGCCGCGTGATTCCGGGTTTCGGCCGTGGTTGTGGGCGCGTGGGTGGGGGGTGTCCGGTGCCGCGGTGGGGTGTCTCCTCGGCGTGAAGCTTTCGTTTTCGGCTTTCTGCCGTCGTTCGTCT
>NZ_JBSHAO010000039.1:0-83037 GCF_053611545.1 Streptomyces sp. NPDC054796
GGTACGCCCTCCCACGGGCCGTTGGTTCCCCGCGCGGGTCTGTTGTGCGCGGTTGCGGGGCTGGGGGGCCTCCCGGCCTTCCTCTTGCCCCCCCCCCGGCGCGGGGCGGGGGCGCGGGCCCGGGGCCCGCTCGTAGCCCGTCCGCAGCACCGCAGCAGCAGCACACGAGGAAGCCCCTCGGCCCGGTTGTCCGGGCGGAGGGGCTTCCTCGTGCTACGCCTCGCCTCGTGCGTCAGTGACTCGCTCGCGGCCCTGCGGGCCGGTTTACGGCTCGAACTTGTAGCCCAGGCCCCGGACCGTCACGAGGTAGCGGGGCGCGCCCGGGTCGGGCTCGATCTTGGCGCGCAGCCGCTTGACGTGGACGTCGAGCGTCTTGGTGTCCCCTACGTAGTCGGCGCCCCAGACGCGGTCGATGAGCTGCATGCGGGTCAGCACTCTGCCCGCGTTGCGCAGCAGCATCTCCAGCAGGTCGAACTCCTTCAGCGGGAGGTCCACCTTGCCGCCGCCCACGGTGACGACGTGCCGGTCCACGTCCATGCGGACGGGCCCGGCCTCCAGGGCCGCCGGAGTGACCTCCTCCGGCTCGCCGCGGCGGCGCAGCACGGCCCGCACCCGCGCGACCAGCTCGCGCGAGGAGAAGGGCTTGGTCACATAGTCGTCGGCACCTATCTCAAGACCGACGACCTTGTCGATCTCGCTGTCCTTGGCGGTCACCATGATGACCGGGACGTTGGAGCGGCCGCGCAACTGGCGGCACACCTCCGTGCCGGGCAGCCCCGGCAGCATCAGGTCGAGCAGCACCAGATCGGCGCCGTTGCGTTCGAACTCATCCAGCCCCTCCGGCCCCGTGGACGCGATGGCGACCTCGAAGCCTTCCTTGCGGAGCATGTACGACAGTGCGTCGCTGAACGATTCCTCGTCCTCGACGACGAGCACTCGGGTCACGGGCGGACCTCCGGGGCAGAATCAGTGTCGCGAAGCGAATCAATTGACGTGTGGTGTCGGTCGACCGGTGGGCCGTCCTCGTACGGCCGCTCCTCGTCCTCGAAGACGGCCGGTTCCTGCAACGCGCCGGAGAGGCGGTCCCGGCCGCGCCGGTCCACCTCTGCCCTCTCCCTCGCACTTGCCGCCTCCGGCAGTCTCAGGGTGAAGGTGGAGCCCTGTCCCTCGGCGCTCCATACGGTGACCTCCCCGCCGTGCGAGGCGGCCACGTGCTTGACGATGGCGAGGCCGAGGCCGGTGCCACCTGTGGCGCGGGAGCGCGCCGGATCGACGCGGTAGAAGCGCTCGAAGATCCGGTCCTTGTCCTTCTCCGATATCCCGATGCCCTGGTCGGTCACCGCGATCTCGATCAGGTCTCCGCCGGGGGCCGCTATGCGGCGCCCGGCTATCCCGACCCGCGTGCGGGCCGGGGAGTAGTTGACGGCGTTCTCGACGAGGTTGCCGAGCGCCGCCGCGAGCTGGCCCCTGTTGCCCCACACGTGGAGCCCCTCGGTGCCGCCAGCGGCCAGGTTGATGTGCTTGCTGCTCGCGGTGTGCCGGCAGCGGTCGATGGCCTCGCCGACCAGCTCGTCCACGCGTACGGGCTCGGAGTCCTCCAGGGGGTCGTCGTTCTGCACCCGGGAGAGATCGATCAGCTCCTGGACGAGGCTGGTGAGACGGTTCGCCTCGTTCTGCATCCGGCCCGCGAAGCGCTCGACGGCCTCCGGGTCCTCAGAGGCGTCCATGACGGCCTCGGAGAGGAGGGAGAGCGCGCCGACCGGGGTCTTCAGCTCGTGGCTCACGTTGGCGACGAAATCCCGTCGCACCGCTTCGATCCTGCGCGCCTCGGTCAGGTCCTCGACCAGCAGCAGCACCAGCCGGGAGCCGAGCGGGGCGACCCGCGCGGAGACCGCGAGGGCGTCGCCCCGTCCTGTGCCCCTGCGCGGCAGGTCCAGCTCGATCTGGCGTATCTCGCCGTCCCGCCGGGTGTCCCGTGCCATCTGGAGCATCGGCTCCACGGCGAGCTGCCCGCCGCGCACGAGCCCCAGCGCGTACGCCGCAGAGCTGGCCTTGACGACGGCGTCGCTCTCGTCCAGCACGACGGCGGAGGAGCGCAGCACCGACAGCACGGTGTCGACCCCCGGGGGGAGCACCGCATCGGTGTGCAGCGAGGTCCGCGTGGGGCGGGCCTGCTCGCGTTCGCTCCAGCGGAACGCCAGTACGGCGATGACGCCGGTGCAGAGACCGGCGATCGCTGCCGCTGCGGCGACCGCCGCGTTCACGTCCATGCGTCCAGGTTATGCGCCTGTCGTGACAGTCCCCCAGACCTATTGGTCCCAGCTCGAACACTCGTCCCCCAGAATTCACCGTCAGGTCGGTGCTGGTTCACTCCGTACCGGGGCCCGGCGCCCCTTGGGAGAGCGGGGCGGGGGCGAGGTGGGGGCGCAGGGGGCGCTTCGTCCCGTGCCGTACCGGTACGGGCTCATCGGGTGATCATGGCGAAGGGGCACCGTCTCTCAGAGTTCACCTCGGTGACGGTGGCGGTTCACTCCGGAGGGCGGATCCGGACGCATTTCGGACGGAGCGTGGGAGCGTGGAGAGGCTCGTGCTCTTCGACGGGAGCGCCGACGGAGCGCCCCGGAGCCTTTCGGAAACGACCCATGCGAGGGAAGGACAGTCATGCGGGACGCGTACCACGAGGAGCTGGACTCGATCAGCGACAGCCTGGTCGAGATGGCCCGGCTCGTAGGTTCCGCTATCGGCCGCGCCACCACGGCGATGCTGGACGCGGACCTCAAGCTCGCCGAGAGCGTCATCGCGGCGGACGAGAAGGTCGACGATCTCCAGCGCGGTCTGGAGACCCGCGCCATACAGTTGCTGGCCCGCCAGCAGCCGGTCGCCACCGACCTGCGGATCGTCGTGACCTCGCTGCGGATGAGCGCCGATCTGGAGCGCTCGGGGGACCTGGCCCAGCACGTGGCCAAGGTGGCGCGGCTGCGCTTCCCCGAGTCCGCCGTGCCCCGTGACCTCCAGGCGACCCTGCTGGAGATGGGGCAACTCGCGCAGCGGCTGATGGCGAAGGCCGCCGAGGTCATCATCACCAAGGACGTCGATCTGGCCATGCAGCTGGAGCAGGACGACGACGCGATGGACGACCTCCACCGCACGCTCTTCCAGCACCTGATGGACGACCGCTGGAAGCACGGCATCGAGACGGCGGTGGACGTCACCCTGCTCGGCCGCTACTACGAGCGCTTCGCCGACCACGCGGTCTCCGTCGCGCGCCGCGTCGTCTACCTGGTCACGGGCGACTACGCCGACGAGATCGACCCGGCCGCCGCGGCGAACGACGGCACGGCCCCCGTCGAGGGCGCCTGAGCGCCGCGCGGCCCGCGTGCCGCCCTCGGCGGGCGGCGGCACGTGCAACCACGCGCCCTTGATGCGCCCGCTCCGGCGGACGGTGCAATGGGCAGGAGGCGGGCGAAGGTCACGCCTTTCCTTGCCGAGGAGGGAACTCATGGCTGACTCCCCCGACACCCGTACGTCCACCGAGCACATCGAGGAGGGCCGCAGGTCGCTGCCCCTGCTGGGGGCCTGCGGCTGCGGCCCCGGCTGCGGATGCGGCTGCCAGTCCGGCGGCCCGTGCCAGTGCGGTGGCTGCTGCGGCTGACGCGCTGTCGTCCCCGGTGCCTGTGTGACGGCGCCGGCGCCGAGGGCCCTGTCCGGTTCGACGGGACGGGGCCCTCAGCTCTGCCCGGAGTCCCCTTCGGGGCCGGGGTCGGCGTCGGACCTGGCGTCAGCGTCGGGAGCAGGAGCGGGAGCGGGAGCGGGCCAGGGGAGGCGGGCGCGGAGGCGGAAGGAGCCGTCCGCGCTGCCGTGGTCCAGCGCGCCGCCGTCCAGCGTGACGCGCTCGCGCAGCCCCGTGAGCCCCGCGCCCGCGCCGGGAATCCCGGCGGGCCGCAGCCCCGGCGGCAGCGGGTTGACCACGGTGACCACGAGATCCCCGCCGGGCCCGCCCTCGAGGGTGACGGTGACGGCGGTGCCCGGAGCGTGCTTGCGCGCGTTGGTGAGGCCCTCCTGCACGACGCGGTAGACGGTGCGCTCGTGCTGGGCGCGCAGCGTCTTCGCCGCGTCGGGCGCGAGGGCCCGGCGCAGGGTGACGGACTGTCCCGCCGCGCGGGCCTCCTCGGCCAGCTCGGCGAGGTCGGCGAGCGTCGGCTGCGGGGCCGAGGGCGCGTCCTGGCCGCCGCTCTCGTCGGCGCGCAGCACGTGCAGCACCTCGCGCAGCTCTTCGAGCGCGTGGTGCGCGTTGTCGCGGATGACCTGGGCGCTCTCGCGCACCTCGGCGTCGCCGAGCGCAGGGCCGCCGCCCGCGGCCGACTGCTCCGTACGGTAGGCCAGCGCCCCCGCGTGCACCGACAGCAGCGAGATGCGGTGGGCCAGCACGTCGTGCATCTCGCGCGCGATGGCCTCGCGCTCCGCGCGGCGGGTGTCGGCGAGCCTGCGCGCGTGCTCGCGGCGCTCGCGCTCGGCGTCGGCGCGCAGCCGTACGACGAGCTGGCGGCGGGCCCGGATGGCGGCGCCCCAGGCGAAGAAGACCAGGTAGAAGGCGAGCACGAAGGTGGCGCTGGACCAGCCGCCCTCGTACGGGACCGAGTAGACCAGCACGTACGGCGCCGACGCCGCGATGTAGAGACCCAGTACCAGCAGCGCCCGCCGCCAGGGGACTCGCAGGCCGAGGTTGAGGACGACGGTCATCAGCGCGCCGAAGGCGGTGTTGCTGACGGCACCTGCGGGGACCAGCACCAGAGCGACGGCCAGCGGCCAGCGCCGCCGCGCCCACAGCGCGAGGCAGGCGAGGGCGCCCAGCACGGTGTCGGCGGCGGAGAGCCAGCCGGGCAGAAAGCGGGCCTCCGCGTCGTGGTTGTAGTCCAGCAGCAGCCACCACAGGACCACCGCACCGGCGAAGAGCACGGCGTCGACGGCCCAGTCGCGCGGGGTGCGGTGGATCGGGTGGACGCGGTGGGCTGGGTGGACGCGGTGGGCTGGGCGGGTGCCGTCCGCGCGGGTCGCGCCGCCGGGGTCCGGGGGCTGACCGCTCGCGAGCGCCGCGGCCAGCTCGCCGGGGAGGAGGGCCCAGCGCGGGAGCGGGACGTCGTCCGCCTCGGGGGCGGGAGCGTCGGCGGGCGCCGGTCCCGCACGGTCCCGGCTCCGTCGGGCGCCGTCGCCGCCCTGCGCGCCTGGTGCGTCGGTCACGCTTCGAGCGTAAGCAGGGCGGGGACGGCGCGCCTCGTGATCGTGGGCGGTCGTTCAGCGCGCGGGGAGAGGGCGGGGCCCTATGCGGCTCCCCAGTCGTTGCGTCGGCGCTCGTCCTCTTCGCGCTGCTGCCGGTCCTCGTCGGTGTCGTCGTCCTCCCGGCCGTATGCGAGAGCCGCGTTCACGCGCATGATGCCTCCTCCTGCCGTCGGGTTCCTCCGCGAACGAGCCACGGTAGGGAAGCGGGCGGCCCGCCCGGTAGGGCGCGAACAAGCCCCCTGTTCGCGGGGTGGCCGCGGGCAGGGGGCTCGGTCGTTGGGGCGTGGGGGCTGGGGGCGGGGTTACTTCTTGCCCTGGTTCTTGACCGCCTCGATGGCCGCCTTGGCGGCGTCCGGGTCGAGGTAGGTGCCGCCCTTCTTGACGGGGTGGAAGTCCGCGTCCAGCTCGTAGGCCAGCGGGATGCCCGTGGGGATGTTGAGACCCGCGATGTCCTCGTCCGAGACGCCGTCCAGGTGCTTGACCAGGGCGCGCAGGGAGTTGCCGTGGGCCGCGATCAGGACGGTGCGGCCCGCGAGGAGGTCCGGGATGACGCCGTCGTACCAGTACGGCAGCATCCGCGTGACGACGTCCTTCAGGCACTCCGTGCGGGGGCGCAGCTCGCTGGGGATGCCCGCGTAGCGCGGGTCGTCGCTCTGGGAGAACTCGGAGCCGTCCTCGATCTCGGGCGGCGGGGTGTCGTACGAGCGGCGCCAGAGCATGAACTGCTCCTCGCCGAACTCGTCGCGGATCTGCGCCTTGTCCTTGCCCTGGAGCGCGCCGTAGTGCCGCTCGTTCAGCCGCCAGGAGCGGTGCACGGGGATCCAGTGGCGGTCCGCTGACTCCAGCGCGAGCTGCGCTGTGCGGATGGCGCGCTTCTGGACGGAGGTGTGCAGCACATCGGGGAGCAGGCCGGCGTCCTTGAGCAGCTCACCGCCGCGGACCGCCTCCTTCTCGCCCTTCTCCGTGAGGTTGACGTCCACCCACCCGGTGAACAGGTTCTTCGCGTTCCACTCGCTCTCTCCGTGGCGGAGGAGGATCAGCTTGTACGGTGCGTCGGCCATGCCTCCGAGCGTACTGGGTGCGGAGCGCGGGCCCGGCCCCTCCACCCCCTCCCTCCGCTCATGGGTCGCGGGCGCACAGCGCGGGCCCGGACTGTGGTGTCCCGCCACATGGGCCGCGGGCGCGGCCGTTCCTACGGTTCAGCGATGCACGACAGCTCCTCCGTGGCCGAGGGCTCTGTGTCCGTCAGCCCTTCGTCCGTCAGCTCCGCCCCCGTCCCCGCCCAGAAGTGGTGAGCATGGTGACCTCCGCATCCGCGCCTCCGACTCCCCGTTCCCTGCGGCGCATCGTCGCCGCGAGCCTCGTGGGGACGACCATCGAGTGGTACGACTTCTTCCTCTACGGGTCGGCCGCGGCGCTCGTCTTCAACAAGCTCTTCTTCCCGGGCTCCGACCCGCTCGTCGGCACCCTCCTCTCCTTCCTCACCTACGCCGTCGGCTTCGCGGCGCGCCCCGTCGGCGCCCTGGTCTTCGGCCACTACGGCGACCGGATCGGCCGCAAGAAGCTCCTCGTACTGAGCCTGCTGCTGATGGGCGGCGCCACGTTCGCCATCGGGCTGCTGCCCACCCACGCCGCCGTCGGCTCGCTGGCGCCCGTCCTGCTGACCACGCTGCGGCTGGTGCAGGGCTTCGCGCTCGGCGGCGAGTGGGGCGGGGCCGTGCTGCTGGTCTCCGAGCACGGGGACGCGAGGCGCCGCGGCTTCTGGGCCTCCTGGCCGCAGACCGGCGCGCCCGCGGGCCAGCTCCTGGCCACGGCCGTCCTCGCGGTGCTGACGGCCACGCTGTCCGACGCCGCCTTCGAGAGCTGGGGCTGGCGGGTGCCGTTCCTGCTGTCAGGGGCGCTGGTGGGCGTGGGGCTGTGGATACGGCTGGCCGTGGACGAGTCCCCCGTCTTCAAGGCGGCGCTCGCGAACGCGTCGGCCTCCGGCACCGGAGCGCGGGTCGAGAAGCAGCCGCTCGTCGCCGTCGTACGGCACCACTGGCGCGACATCCTCGTCGCGATGGGCGCCCGCATGGCCGAGAACATCAGCTTCTACATACTGACCGCGTTCATCCTCGTCTACGTCACCGAGCATCTGAAGCTCTCCCAGCAGACGGCACTGAACGCCGTGCTGATCGCCTCGGCCGTCCACTTCGCGGTGATCCCGGCGTGGGGCGCCCTCTCCGACCGGCTCGGGCGCAGGCCCGTCTACCTGTTCGGCGCAGCGGGCGTCGGGCTGTGGATCTTCCCGTTCTTCGCGCTGCTCGACACGGGGAACTTCGGCGCCATGGTCCTCGCCGTGACCGTCGGCCTGGTGCTGCACGGTGCGATGTACGCGCCCCAGGCCGCGTTCTTCTCGGAGCTGTTCGCGACCCGGATGCGGTATTCCGGCGCCTCGATCGGCGCCCAGTTCTCGTCCGTCGCCGCCGGTGCGCCCGCGCCGATGATCGCGACGGCGCTGCTGGCCGACCACGGCAGCTCGACGCCGATCTCGCTGTACGTGATCGGCGCGGGGGTGCTCACCGTGATCGCCGTGCTGTGCGCCAAGGAGACCAGGTCGCGGGACCTGGCCACGGTGGGCGACGTGGACGAGCCCGTCGGCACCGTCGGCACCGTCGGATCAAGGGCTTCCGGGGCCGGTCCCGGGGCCGGTGGGGGTGCCGATCGCTCCCGACAGTCGGTGGAGCCGTAGCGCGAGCTGCGCCTCCAGGGCGCGTTCCGGCGACTGCCAGTCGTCGCCCAGCAGCCGGGCCACGCGCTCCAGCCGCTGGGCGACGGTGTTCACGTGCACGTGCAGCCTGTCCTTGGCCCTGGCCGGGCTCATCCCGCACGCGAAGTACGCGTCGAGCGTGGCCACGAGCCCTGTGCCGCGCCGTGCGTCGTAGTCGAGCACGGGGCCGAGGGTGCGGCGTACGAAGCCGTCCACGTCCCGCGCGTCCGTGAGCAGCATCCCCAGGAACCCGAAGTCCTCGGCCGCCGCGCCCTCGCCCCGTCGCCCCAGCAGCCGCAGCGCGTCCACGCAGCGCCGTGCCTCGGCGTACGCGCCCGCGACCGCGCGCGGGTCGGCGGCGGGCGCGGGGACGGGCGCGGACGCGCCCACCGTCACCGGTACGCCCGCAGCGGCGCCCAGTTGCGCGGCGACGGCCGTGGCCACGCGGGAAGCGGAGGCGGGTCCGGTCGCGGATTCGGCGGCGGGCAGCAGGAGGACCGCGCCGCCGCCCCTGGCCGCTGCCAGCCCGTGCCGGGTGGCGGCGAGATGCGCAGCCGCTGCCCAGAGCCGCTGGCGGCTCGCGCTCTCCTCGGGGTCGGCGCCGGAGCCGGGGCCGACGGCGTCGGGGCCGTGGGGGTCGTCGAGGAGGGCGCTGAGGACCACGTGCGGGGCGTCGAGGTCGGCGCGGAGCCTGGCCGCGCGCTCGCGCAGCAGGCGCGGGTCGCGCTCGCCCGAGGCCAGCAGGTCGTCCAGCAGCTCGCCCCGTACGCGCTGTTCGGCCTCCCCCGCCGAACGCCTGGCAAGCAGCAACAGCGAGGTGACGAGGGCCGCGCGCTCGAAGGTCCGCTGGTCGACGGGGGTGAGCCCCGGGTGCCCGTGCAGCGCGAGCGCCCCGAGCAGTTCGCCGCCCGCCGCGACCGCCGCGACCCAGGTGTCGCCCGCGCGTACGGCGTACCCGTCGGCGCGCGACCGCTCGACGGCCCGCGCCAGCGCGTCCGGCTCCACGTGGGGCGCCACGTGCGGCAGAGCGTGCGGCGGGGCGTGCGGCGGGGCGACGAACTCGACGTCGCCGCGCAGCACTTCGCCCACCGCGCGCGCCACGTCCGCGACGTCGCCGCCGCGCAGGACGAGTTCGGTGAGGCGGTCGTGGACCTCGCCCGCGCGCTCGATCGTCTCGTTGGCCGACTCCAGGCGGGCCAGCGCGTCGCGGGTCTCCCCGAGCAGGCGGGTGGTGTCGATGGCGACGGCGGCGTGCGCCGCGAACGAGCCGAGCAGCGCGATCTGTTCGCGTTCGAAGACGCGGGCCCTGCGGTCGGCCGCGTACAGGACGCCGATCACGTCACGGCCGCCGAGCAGCAGCGGCACGCCGAGGATGGCGACCAGGCCCTCTTCGCCGACGGCCGTGTCGATGGGCCCTGTGTGCTGGAAGCGCGCGTCGTCGGGGTAGTCGTCGGTGACGTACGGGCGTGCCGTCTGCGCGACGAGCCCGCCCAGCCCCTCCCCCATGCCGAGCCGCAGTTGCTGGAAGCGCGCGGAGACCGAGCCCTCGGTGACGCGCATGTAGGTGTCGCCGCGTTCGGGGTCGGTGAGGGTCATGTAGGCGACCTCCGTCCCGAGGAGGGAGCGGGCGCGCTGCACGATGGCGCGGAGCACGGCGTCGAGGTCGCGCAGCCCGGCCAGGTCGTGGACCGTCTCGATGAGCGCCGTCAGCTCGGCCTCCCTGCGGCGGCGGCCCTCCAGTTCGGCGCGGATGCGCAGCGCGAGGAACTTGCCCCGCTGGAGCGCGGCGAGGCGCGCGGGCGGCGCGCCCGCCTCGCGGGCGCGCGCGAGGGGTTCCTCGTACGCCTCGGCGGGGGCGCCGCGCGCGAGCAGCTCCAGGTACGCGTCCTCCTGGGGTACGGGGTCGGCGGGCGGTTCGGGCTGTTCGGGGCGGGAGCGGGTGGTGCGGGCCATGGTCACAGGCTTACCCGCCCCCTCGGGGCTCCGCCAGGGCCGCGACCGGCACCGACGACCTCAGTGCGCGGTCCAGGCGCCGTCCATCGGCAGGGAGGCGCCCGTGACGAACGAGGCCGCCGGAGAGCACAGGAACGCCACGGCCTCGGCCACCTCCTCCGGCTCCAGCAGCCGCTTCAGCGCGGAGTCGGCGAGCAGGATCTCCGACACCACCCGCTCCTCGGGGATGCCGTGCGCCGCCGCCTGGTCGGCGATCTGCCGCTCCACCAGCGGAGTACGCACGTAGGCGGGGCTCACGCAGTTCGACGTGACCCCGTGCGCCGCGCCCTCCAGCGCCGTCACCTTCGAGAGCCCTTCGAGGCCGTGCTTGGCGGACACGTAGGCGGACTTGTACGCGGAGGCGCGCAGCCCGTGCACCGAGGAGATGTGGACGACGCGGCCCCAGCACTGGCCGTACATCCCGGGCAGCGCGCCGCGCGTCAGGCGGAAGGGTGCCTCCAGCATCAGAGTGAGGAGGGAGCGGAAGGCGTCGGGCGGGAACTCCTCGATGGGGCGGACGAGTTGGGCCCCCGCGCCGTTGACGAGGATGTCGGCGCCGGCGGCGGCGCGCTCGGCCGCGTCGAGCCCGTCAGGGGTGGTGAGGTCCAGCGCGTACGGCTCGATCAGCCCGTCGCCCGAGGACGCGGACGCGGACGCGGTGAGCGCGGGCGCCGCGAGCCCTTCCTCGTCGCGGTCGACGGCGCGGACCTTCGCCCCGGCCGCCGCCAGCCGCAGCGCGCAGGCGCGGCCGATGCCGCTGGCGGCCCCCGTGACGAGCGCGGTGCGTCCGGCGAGGTCGAGGGCGACGGAGTGGGGCGGGTACGGGGAGTGCGCGGGGCTCGGCGGGTGCGCGGGGCCGTCGGGTCCGGGGGGCGTGGGCTGCGGGGGCATGCCGGTCATGGCACCACGGTAGGCAGGCCCGGCGGGGTCCTTGATGTGTGACCCGGCCACAGTTCGCCGGGCAACGGTGTTCCTCCGGCACATCCCCCGCCCCTCCCGCCGCGCCTAGGTTGCGCCCCGACCCCCACCCGGCCCCTCCCCCAGGGGCCCGCCCCGGAAGGAGCGCGCCATGAGAACGAACGGCACCCCGGTCGGAACTCTGACCGGAACCCTCCTCGCCCTGTTGCTCACGCTGCTCACGCTGAGCGGCACAACGGCTGCCACGGCCGCCGCGTCGCCCCGCAGCACCCCGGCCCCGGACCCCGACCCCGCCCGTACCGCAGCCCTGGAGCGCGTCACCGGCTTCGGCTCCAACCCCGGCGCGCTCTCGATGTTCCGCTACGTCCCCGACGGGCTCCCCCAGGGCCGCCCCGTCGTCGTCGTGCTGCACGGCTGCACCCAGGACGCGGCCACGTATGTGACCGGTGCGGGGTGGCAGCGGTTCGCCGACGCGTACGGGTTCTCGCTCGTCGCGCCGCAGCAGGAGCCGGGCAACAACCTCAGCAAGTGCTTCAACTGGTTCCAGGCGGGCGACCGTTCGCGCGGGCAGGGCGAGGCGCTGTCGGTCCGGCAGATGGTGGACCGTACCGTCGCCGATCTGGGCGCCGACGCCTCGCGCGTCTTCGTCACCGGACTCTCCGCGGGAGGCGCCATGACCGCGTCGCTGCTCGCCGCGTACCCGGACGTCTTCCACGGCGGCGCCGTCATCGGCGGACTGCCGCACGGCTGCGCGAGCACCGTGCTCGCCGCGTACTCCTGCACGAACCCCGGCGTGACGAAGACGGCGGCCCAGTGGGGCGGCCTCGTACGGTCCGCGTACCCGGCGTACACCGGGCCGCGTCCCGCCGTCTCCGTCTGGCACGGCACGGCGGACACCACCGTCGTGCCCAGCAACGCGGCCGAGTCCGTGAAGCAGTGGACCGACGCGCTCGGCGCGGACCAGAGCGCGGACGGCACCGAGGCACTGCCCGGCGGGACCACGCGCACCGACTACACGGGTCCCGGCGGGTCCGTCGCCGTCCGCTCGTACCTCGTCCAGGGCATGGGGCACGGCACGCCCGTGAAGCCGGGCGAGGGGTGCGGGGTGGCGGGTGCGCACTTCCTGGACGCGATCTGTTCGAGCCAGTACATCGCGCGGGACTGGGGCCTGACGGGCTGACCGCCACACCCCTGTCCCTCAGCGCGCCCCGCACCCGATTGACGCGCGCCGTCAATTCGGTGGCAGCCGCTCACGTGCCCTCAGTACGTTGCTCACCAGCCGCGCCGCACGCCGACGGCGCTGTCACCTGGGGGGTTTCATGAGCGCAGCCGGACCGCCGCCGAAGGACGGGCCGGAACCGGGGCCGGGGCCGGGGCCGGGGCCGGGGCCGCTGGGCAGGGTGCGGCGCGCGGCCGTCGAGAGCGTCGGCGGGCTGCCGCGCCAGTTCTGGTGGCTGTGGACCAGCACCCTGGTCAACCGCCTCGGCGCCTTCGTGGCCACCTTCCTCGCGCTCTATCTGACGGTGGAACGCGGCTACTCCGCCTCGTTCGCCGGTCTGGTCGGCGCCCTCTACGGGCTCGGCGGGGTGGTCTCCTCGGTGGGCGCGGGGGTGCTGACGGACCGGCTCGGGCGGCGGCCGACGATGCTGATGGCGCAGACGTCCACCGCGGTCTCGGTGGCCACGCTCGCGTTCGTGGAGCACCCCGTCGCCATCGCGGTGACGGCGGGCGTCGTCGGCATGGCCACGAACGCGTCACGGCCCGCCGTGCAGGCGATGATCGCGGACATCGTCGCGCCGGAGGACCGCGTGCGCGCTTTCTCCCTCAACTACTGGGCCATCAACCTCGGCTTCGCCGTCTCCTCCAGCGCGGCCGGGCTCATCGCCCGCTACAGCTACGACCTGCTCTTCTTCGGCGAGGCCGCCATGGTGCTGGCCTGCGCCGTCGTCGTCTTCGTCAAGATCCCGGAGTCCCGCCCCGAACGCGGCGCGGAGGCGGAGACCGAGGCGAAGGCGGACGGCGACGTGGGCTCGACGCCCCTGCCCAAGGAAGCCGTCTCGATGTGGACGGTGCTGCGCGACGGCCCGTTCATGGCCGTGGTCGGCCTCAGTCTGCTGATGGCGACCCTCATCCAGCAGGCGTTCGTCGCGCTGCCGGTCTCGATGGGCCAGCAGGGCTTCTCCAGCGCGGACTTCGGACTCGTCATCGCGGTCAACGGACTGCTGATCGTGCTCGTCCAGATCCCCGTCACCCGCTTCATCGAACACCGCGACCCGGCCCGCCTGCTGGTCCTCTCGGCCCTGCTGACGGGCTACGGGTTCGGACTGAACGCGTTCGCCGGATCGATGGGCCTCTACATCGTGGCCGTCGCCGTCTGGACCCTCGGCGAGATCATCAACTCCCCGACCCAGATGGGCCTGGTGGCCCGGCTCTCCCCGGTGCACGGACGCGGCCGTTACCAGGGCATGTACGTCCTCTCCTGGTCCGTCGCCTCCCTCGGCGCCCCGCTCGCGGGCGGCTTCGTCATCGACCACTTCGGCGCGGGCACCCTGTGGGCCGTCAGCGCCGTGATCGGCACGGTGGCGGCACTGGGCTACGGACTGCTCCTCCGCAAGCTCCGCACCACCCCCACCCCCCAGGAACCAGCCCACACGGCCGATCCCGAGGCGGCGCCCGTGCCCGCACCCGTCACAGACACCGCCGCACCTCGCTGAGGCGGCGGCCGACCCGGCCGGTCGGCCGGTTCGGGGATGCCACCCGAGCGGTGGGTGCGCGTGAGCTGGCGCGGCGCGCGAAGGTCCCCGTACGCCCCCCATGTCCCTCGTAGCGCTGACGCGCGACTCCCCCGCCCCATGGGCCAACTCCCAGCTCAGCAGGCCCTTTCGCCTCTCCCCGGGTTCAAACATCCTGGTGCCAGAACCTTCTTGACGCCTCTTCACAGTGCTCCGCTGGGGCAGAGTGGTTCCATGAGCAACGACCCGGATCCGGGGCGCTCCCCGCACGGCAGGCGAACGCGGCACGCACCTGTCGTCGGCGCCGGGAGCGACGGCACGCCCCGGCACCCGCCCCAGGACCCCGGGGCGCACGCACCGGAACGGCTCACCGGGCCGCCGGACACGCATCGCGCCGGCACCCCGGCGCCGCAGGCGGGACGGTCCGCACTCGCCGCCTCACCAGGCACGACGGGACACCGCCCACGCAGCACACCACAACTGCCACACCACAACTGCCGACAGCGGAATCGGGAGCACATGAGCACCACGCAGAAATCCACCGTCAGCACGAAGATCGCCGACGCCGAGAAGGCCCTGGCCACCCTGCGCGAGGCGCTGTCCCAGGCCGGGATCACGCTGCCCTCACTGCGGGTGGACCCGTCCACCTGGAGCAGCAGCACAGGCTCCGCGATGGTCGATCTCGGGCCGTGCAACGTCGAGACGGCCGAGCGGCTCGCAGCGCTCCTGCGCGCCACGCGCCCCGAAAGCTGACCGCACCGGCCGAAGGAACGCACCGGCCGAAGGACCCCGCCCCGCAGCCGAGTCCCCGCCCCTGCCCCCACCGCTCCCCAGCGCCCCCGTCCGGGCGCCGGGTCAGCCCTCGGAGGGCTTGCCCCCGGTCAGATGGGTGAACGCGTCCAGGTTGCGCGTGGACTCGCCGCGGGAGGTGCGCCACTCGTACTCGCGCCGGATCGCCCCCGCGAAGCCCATCTCCAGCAGGGTGTTGAACGACCCGTCCGCGTTCTCCAGCACCACACCGAGCAGCCTGTCCACCTCGTCGGGCGTCACAGCGGCCAGCGGAAGGCGCCCCGCGAGATAGATGTCGCCGAGCCGGTCCAGCGCGTAGGCCACCCCGTACAGCCGGGTATTGCGCTCCAGCAGCCAGCGGTGCACGGAGTCGTGGTTCTCGTCGGGGCAGCGCACGACGAAGGCGTTGACGGAGAGGGAGTGCTTCCCGACGACCAGCGAGCACGTGGTCGACAGCTTGCGCGTGCCGGGGAGCTTCACGACGTACGTGCCGTCCGCCTCCGCCGGGCTCTCCCACTCCAGTTCCGCCTCGCGCAGCACCGCCTCGATGACGGCCCGCGCCTCGCCCGCCGCGTCGCCCGCGCCCGCTCCCTTACCACTGACGCTTCCGCTTCCGCTGCCGTTGCCCTCAGCCATGGGGCGATCGTAGGCGACGGCGGCGCGCCTGGAGCGCGGCGGTGTAGACGTCCAGGGTGTCCGCCGCGGCGGCGTCCCAGCCGAAGCCCCGCGCGTGCCGGGCAGCCGCCGCGCCCATGCGCTCGGCGCGCGTGCTGTCGTCGATGAACAGGCGCAGCCGCCGCGCGTAGTCGGCGGGGTCGTGGCCTTCGACGAGATAGCCGCTCTCCCCGTCCCGCACCGCGACCGGCAGCCCGCCGACGGCGGCGGCCACCACGGGCGTGCCGCACGCCTGGGCCTCCACGGCGACCAGCCCGAAGGACTCGCTGTAGGACGGCATCACCAGCACGCTCGCGGCGCGGTACCAGTCCGCCAGCCGCTCCTGGCCGACGGGCGGATGGAAACGCACCAGATCGGCGATGCCCAGCCGCGCGGCCAGCTTCTGCAACTCCTCGGGCTTCGCCAGGCCGCTGCCGCTGGGCCCGCCCACCACGGGCACCACAAGACGCCCGCGCAGCCCCGGCTCCTCGTCCACCAGCAGCGCGACGGCGCGCAGCAGGACGTCCGGCGCCTTCAGCGGCTGTATCCGCCCCGCGAACAGCGGGACGACGGCCTCCTGCGGCAGCCCGAGCCGCGCGCGGGCCGCCGCGCGTCCGTCGCCCGGACGGAACCGGTCCAGATTGACGCCCGGGTGGACCACGGCCGTGTTCACCGGGTCCGCCTCGTAGTGGCGGACCAGCTCGTCGGCCTCCTCCCCGGTGTTCGCGATGAGGCGGTCGGCCGCCCGTACGATCTGCGTCTCCCCGATCACACGGGCCGCCGGCTCGGGCGCGTCCCCCTCGGCGAGGCAGGCGTTCTTCACCTTCGCCATCGTGTGCATCGCGTGCACCAGCGGCACGCCCCAGCGCTGCGCCGCGAGCCAGCCGACGTGCCCGGAGAGCCAGTAGTGCGAGTGCACGAGGTCGTAGTAGCCGGGGCGGTGGCCCGCCCAGACCTGCATCACGCCGTGCGTGAAGGCGCACAACTGGGCGGGCAGGTCCTCCTTGGCGAGTCCCTCGTAGGGACCCGCGTCGATGTGCCGCACCAGCACGCCGGGGGCCAGCTCCACGGTGGGTTCCAGCGCCCCCGTCGTCGCCCGGGTGAAGATCTCCACCTCGGTGCCCTGCGCGGCGAGCTGCCTGGCCAGCTCGACGATGTAGACGTTCATGCCGCCCGCGTCGCCCGTGCCGGGCTGGTGGAGGGGCGAGGTGTGCACGCTGAGCATCGCCACCCTGCGCGGGCGACGCCCTGGAAACCGGAGACGCGGCTGCTGCGAGGGCCGGGTACGCCGCTGGCCGAGCCGGGACACGTACTGGCTCACGGGGCGGTTGCCTCCTCCGGTGGGCAGGAAGAATCGAGGGAGCCGGAGAGCCCTCGCGCGTACAACAGCGGAAGGTTGCTCTCCATTTCCACTTTGCCCAATCTTGACGAAGCGTTCTGGCGCGGCGCCGGGCCGTACGCTTCTCCCATGGCATCCCGCACCTCCGCACGGCCCGTCGGCGCCGTGACGCGCGGGACCACCAACCCGAACCGGCTGCGCCGCATGGACCGCTGGATCGCCGCCGTACACGGCCCCGCGCTCCGCCGCTCCCACCTCCCGCCCGTCGCCGTCGACCTCGGCTACGGCGCCGCACCCTGGACCGCCGTCGAGCTGCTGACGCGGCTGCGCCGGGAGCGCGCCGACGCCCGCGTCGTCGGCGTCGAGATCGACCCCGCACGGGTGGCCGCCGCGCTGCCCTACGCACGCGACGGGCTCACCTTCCGCCGCGGCGGCTTCGAGATCCCGCTCCCCGGCGACCGCCGCCCGGCCCTGATCCGCGCCGCGAACGTGCTGCGTCAGTACGAGGAGGGCGAGGTCGGCCCCGTGTGGGAGCGGCTGTGCGCGCGGCTGGCGCCCGCAGGGCTGCTGGTGGAGGGCACGTGCGACGAGATCGGGCGCCGCCACGTCTGGGTCGCGCTCGGCCCCGAGGGCCCCCGCACCGTCACGTTCGCGGCCCGCCTCGGCTCCCTCGGCACCCCGTCGGACCTCGCGGAACGGCTCCCCAAGGCGCTGATCCACCGCAACGTTCCGGGCGAGCCCGTGCACGCCTTCCTCCGCGACTTCGACCGCGCGTGGGCCGCCGCAGCCCCTTACGGCTCCCTCAGCGCCCGCCAGCGCTGGATCCGCGCGGCCCACGCCCTCTCCGCCGCCTGGCCCCTGACGGACGGTCCTGCGCGCTGGCGCCAGGGCGAGGTCACGGTCCGCTGGGAGGCGGTGGCACCGGGCGGGTGACGGACCCTGCGGGGTGGGCCCGGGGTAACCAGGGCTGCCCGGCCTCAGCCCGCCCCGCGCAGCCCCCGCGTCCCCCGCGCACCGGCCAGACCCAGCGCCGCGGTCAGCGCGTCGACCAGCGGACGGTCCCGCTCGTGCGTGAGGCGGCGACGGGCCGCCGACGGGGGCAACCACACCATGCGGTCCACCTCGCGATCAGGCACCGGCCAGGGCTGCCCGGCCTCAGCTCGCCCCGCGCAGCCCCCGCGGCCCCCGCGCACCGGCCAGACCCAGCGCCGCGATCAGCGCGTCGACCAGCGGACGGTCCCGCTCGTGCGTGAGGCGGCGACGGGCCGCCGACGGGGGCAGCCACACCATGCGGTCCACCTCGTGGTTGGGCACGAACGAGCCGTCCGTCGCCTTCGCCGCCCAGTAGCGGACCTGTTTGGGGCGGCCGTTGGCCACGTAGTGGGAGGTGGGCAGCGGGGCGCCCACCTCGCAGTCCAGGCCCGTCTCCTCGCGCACCTCGCGCAGCGCGGCCCGCAGCGGCTCCTCGTCGCGCTTGAGCTTGCCCTTCGGATGCGACCAGTCGTCGTACTTCGGCCGGTGGACGAGCGCGATCTCGACGCCACCGTCGTACGGCGAACGCCGCCACAGCACGCACCCCGCGGCCAGCACGGGCCGCTCGTCGCCCGCGGGCTCCCCGTATGCCATCCGCTCAGCCCCTCTCAGACCCGGGCGGCTTCGCGTTCCACAGGCGGCCGAAGGCGAAGCGGGCGGCCTCGACGTCGTGGCGCTGGTCGGCGTGGAGGACGCCGAGCGCGTAGGCCGTGGCGGGGGCGATGCGCGGGGTGCGGGCAGCCGCCGCTGCCGCCGCGGCGGCCTCCGCCGCGTCGCGGTGCCGGTCGAGCGCGGCGGAGGCGGGGGCCAGGCGCGGGTCCGAGCCAGGCGCCGGGGCGCCCTCGCCCGCGCTGTCACCGGCCCCTGAGCCCCACAGCAGGACCTCCTCCGCGTACCTGTGCAGCCGCAGCAGCAGCCGCACCTGGTGCCAGGCCGCGTCCTGCTGCGCCTCGGAGGCGAGGGAGCGGGCCAGCGCCTCCGCGTTGTACGGCGCCTCGGCCCGCGCCAGCGGCAGCGCGTCCACCGCTTCGAGGAGCCGCCGCTGCGCCTGCTCGGCCAGCGGTACGAGCACGGGCGCGGCCTGCCCCGCTGCCTCGTCGGAGGTGAGCGGGGCCTCGGAGGCGAGCACCGCGACGGCGTCGGCCACCGCGTGGAAGCGCGAGGAGCCCAGCGCCTGGAGCGCGGCCGAGTGCGCGCGGGTGCGCGCGAGCCGCAGCTGCCGCTCCAGCAGGGCACCGGCACGCGCCGCGCCCATGGGCAGCGCACCCGTACCGCCGCCCGCACCGCCCGAGCCGCCCTCCGGCGGCTCGCCGCCGCCCGCCGCGCCCCCGTCGCTCGCGAGCCGGTGCAGCGCGCCGAGGAGCCGGTCGAGCCGTGCCGCATAGGCGTACTCGCGGGCCAGCGTGCCCGAGAGCCAGCTCAGCTCCGCGCGCAGTTGGTCGGCCCACGCGGTGTCAACGAGGGGGCGGTACGTGTGCAGCGCGCCGTTCAGGCGGCGGGCCGCGCACCGCAACTGGCGCACCGCCTCCGCGGTCTGCGCGGCGGTCTCGGCGCTGCCCGCGCTCTCGCCGTGCAGCCGCAGGCTGCGCAGGAAGCCGGTGGCCTGCCCGTGCAGATAGCCGCCGAGCACGTCGGCGACCGTCCCCGTCTCCAGCGAGTGCGCGCGCTCGGCGCCCGCCCCGCCCGCCCCGCCCGGCCCGCCCGGCCCGGACACGGGGCCGGAGCGGCCCGTCGCGTGCCCCGGCTGCCCCCCGCCGTGTCCGGGCGTCACCTGCCCGGCCGCCGCTCCGGGGCTCGCCCCGTGCCCCTGCCGCGCGGCGCCCGCTTCGCCGCCGACCCGGCGGCGTTGCCCGCCGGATCCCGCGGCCACCAGCTCGCCGTCAGCGAACGCGTCCTGGCCCTGAGCCATCACCGCTCCCTCCCCGTGTCCGCGGTAAGCCCGGCCGGCGGGTCGTGCCACCGGTCGTGCGGCGGCCGGTCGTGCGGCGGCGCGCACCGCGGGTCGCGCCGCGGGTCATGTCGCCGGGCCACGTCGGCGCCTCCGCGCTTCGATCAGCGTCTCCTGGATGTTGCGCAACGGCTGCCCCTCCTGGTCGTGGGCGTACCGCGTCCAGTCGCCGTCCGGGCCCAGGTGCCAGGAGGCGGTGTCGTCGGACATGCCCGTCTCCAGGAGCCCGTTCAAGGAGGCGCGGTGGGCGGGATCGGTGACCCGCAGCAGGGTCTCGATCCGCCGGTCCAGATTGCGGTGCATCATGTCGGCGCTGCCCAGCCACACCTCGGGCTCGCCGCCGTTCCCGAACACGAAGACCCGGGAGTGCTCCAGGAAGCGCCCCAGGACGCTGCGCACCCGGATGTTCTCGCTCAGCCCCTCGACACCGGGGCGCAGCGCGCAGATCCCGCGCACCCACACGTCGACGGGCACGCCAGCGCGCGAGGCGCGGTAGAGCGCGTCCACGACGGCCTCGTCGACCATCGAGTTGACCTTGATACGGACGTACGCCGGCCGCCCCTCGCGGTGGTGGGTGATCTCCCGCTGGACGCGGGTGAGCAGCCCGTCGCGCAGTGACTTGGGCGCGACGAGCAGCCGCCGGTACGTCTCGCGGCGCGAGTATCCGGAGAGCCGGTTGAACAGGTCGGACAGGTCGGCGCCCACCTGGTGGTCGGCGGTGAGCAGGCCCAGGTCCTCGTAGAGCCTGGCCGTCTTCGGGTGGTAGTTGCCGGTGCCGACGTGCGCGTAGCGGCGCAGGTTCTCGCCCTCCTGACGCACCACGAGCGACAGCTTGCAGTGCGTCTTCAGCCCGACGAGCCCGTAGACCACATGGCAGCCCGACTCCTCCAGCTTCCTGGCCCACTTGATGTTGGCCTGCTCGTCGAAGCGCGCCTTCAGCTCGACGAGGACCAGCACCTGCTTGCCGGACTCGGCCGCGTCTATGAGCGCGTCGACGATCGGCGAGTCACCCGACGTGCGGTAGAGGGTCTGCTTGATCGCCAGCACGTCAGGGTCGGCCGCCGCCTGCTCCAAGAACGCCTGCACGGAGGTGGAGAAGGAGTCGTACGGGTGGTGCAGCAGGACGTCGCGCTCGCGAAGGGCCGCGAAGATGTCGGGGGCCTGCGCCGACTCCACCTCCGCGAGGTCCCGGTGCGTCCCGGCCACGAACTTCGGGTACTTCAGGTCGGGGCGGTCCAGCGCCGAGACGATCCCCGAGAGCCCGCTCAGGTCCAGCGGGCCCGGCAGCGGGTACACCTCGGCGTCCGAGATCTTCAGCTCGCGCACCAGCAGGTCCAGCACGTACGGATCGATCGACTCCTCGACCTCCAGCCGCACCGGAGGCCCGAAACGACGCCGCAGCAGCTCCTTCTCCAGAGCCTGGAGAAGGTTCTCGGTGTCGTCCTCCTCCACCTCCAGATCCTCGTTCCGCGTCACCCGGAACATGTGGTGCGCCAGCACCTCCATACCGGGGAACAGCTCCTCCAGATGCGCCGCGATCACGTCCTCCAGCGGGACGAACCGGCGCGACGACGCCTCCAGGAACCGCGAGAGCAGCGGCGGCACCTTCACTCGCGCGAAGTGGTTGTGCCCGCTCACCGGGTTGCGCACGACGACGGCCAGGTTGAGCGAGAGGCCCGAGATGTACGGGAAGGGGTGCGCGGGGTCGACGGCCAGCGGCGTCAGCACGGGGTAAATCTGCTGCCGGAACAGAGTGAACAGGCGCTCCTGCTCCGACTCCGTCAGCTCCGTCCAGCGGATCAGGTGCAGGCCCTCTTCGGCGAGCGCCGGGGCGATGTCCTGCTGGTAGCAGGCCGCGTGCCGGGCCATGAGCTCACGCGAACGCGTCCAGATCTGGTCCAGCACCTCGCGCGGCTGAAGCCCCGAAGCGGAGCGGGTCGCGACGCCCGTCGCTATGCGGCGCTTCAGGCCCGCGACGCGGACCATGAAGAACTCGTCCAGGTTGCTCGCGAAGATCGCCAGGAAGTTCGCCCGCTCCAGCAGCGGGGTCTCCGGGTCCTCGGCCAGCTCCAGTACGCGCTCGTTGAACGCGAGCCAGCTGCGCTCACGGTCCAGGAACCGGCCCTGCGGCAGGTCTTCCGCTTCCGCGTCCGGGCCGCGCCCGTCCACGAAGGCGTCGGCGTCGGCGTCGAGGTCGGGCTCCAGGGCGGGCGCGGAGCCGCCCACCGCGTGCGGGCGGTGGGCCGCGATCGATCCCACGGACGGCTGTGCGGTATGCGGTGCGGGCTGGCTCATGTCCCCATTGTTCCGCGACGCGGCGGGGCCGGGCGCGGTGTGGGGAGCCTCCCAGTGGAAAGGGGAGGGGTGAGCGGCGGGCTGCATTCCGCGATGCTCGCAAGCGAGTTTGAATCAATGGTTACGCCCACATGGCGCACAGGCGATGTCCAGGGGGGCGGTTCCCCTTCCCGGGGTGCGGAGGAAACGGCGGTTGCCCCTTCACTGGCTGTGCCCCTTCACGGGGTGCGGGGTGAAGGGGCACACGGGGTGCCCGTTTCTCACGGGGTGCGCTCTGTGGACGCCTCTCAGAGGTGGTGAGGAGTCCGAAAGAGACGGAGGGGCGTAACCATTGGCGGATGTGCGGGTGCTGGTGGGCGGCGAGGCTGCTGGCATGTCCCTACAGCACACGCCCGCCCCCGAGTGTGGCGCGCAAGAAGAAACTGTCCGGCTCCCCCGCGGCACCTGGTTCCCTGGGCGGTTCATCGGTGGGGCGGCTCTCGTCCTCGCTCCCGTCGTCTGGTGCGTCGGGCTGCTCCTGCGCTACCTGGCCATGCGCACGGCGGGTTTCACCTCGGAGCAGTTGGCGTGGTTCGACAGCCGGCCGTTCCCCGCCTACGGCCAGCTCGCCGCTTTCCAGGCCGGCACCGGCCTGACCACCGCGGGCTACGGATGTTTCGCCGCAGGCGCCATCCTGCTGTGCATCGCCTTTGTCGCCCTCGCCGGGATCGTCGCCGTACGCGCCCCGAGACTCGCCGGCATCGGCGGCACGCTCGTCGTGATCGGCCTGTTCTGCCGCCTGTACTGGGCCGGGGTCGACCACACCGCCTTCCAGCTGATCGAACCGCTGGGGCTCGACCGGGCCACCCAGTTGGTGATGGCCGACTACACGGACATCTCCTACGGGCCCCTGCGGGTGCCCATCACGGCCGCCTTCGCCCTGTACGCCGGCACGGCGGTGCTCGCCGTCGGGGCCTTCCTGTCGAGAACCTTCGGTACGGGGCGGCTGGTGCTGTTCCTCCTCGCGGGATCGCTGTGGACCGGTGCGCTCAAGGAGAGCGGGCTTCTCGATGTCGTCCTGTCCGTCGGCCTGTGCGCGGTGCTCGTCCCCATCGGTGTTCGCGTGCTCCGGGACACCGTGCCCGAGCTGCGCGGTCAAGGGGTGCTCGCGACCGGACGCAGTCCGTGGAGGATCCTGAGCTGGTGATACAGCCACCATGCACGGCGCGGATGTCGGCGAATCCGAGTAATCCGGTCCGTCGCCGGCTGCGGGCCTGGCTGCTTCCCGTCGTCGCGTTCGGCAGCGCGTTCTTTCCGGCCGCGCTGCCCGGTCCGTACGGTCCCGCATGGCCGGTGCTCGCCTCGGTGCCCGGCCCGGTCGCGGCCACGGTGGTGGGGCTGCTGGCGGCGGTGGCGGTCCGGACCGCCTCGGAGTGGCCGTGGCCGCTGTTTTTGATCGCAGGCGTCGACTCTGTGGTCAGGTCGCCGGGGCTGCTGGTATCGGTGGCCTCCTACATGGCCGCGACCTCGTATCGGCGACCTCGCCATCTGGTGCTCCTCACCTTGGCCGCGAGCCTGCTGGTGGCGGTGCCACGGCCGGGAGTCGAGGCGATGTCGGCGCTCGGCGGTGTGGCGCTGTTCGTCTGGCTGCCCGTCGTGGGCGGGCTGTGGCGGGGTGCCCGGGCACAGGTGGTGGCCGGGCTGCGCGAGCGGGCCGAACGGCTGGAGCGGGAGCAGGCCGTACGGACCGAGCAGGCCCGCGCGCAGGAACGTGCCCGCATCGCCCGCGACATGCACGACGTCGTGGCCCACCGCGTCTCCCTGATGGTGCTGCGCGCCGGAGCCCTGGAGATCAACGCCACCGACGAAAAGACCGCGGAGGATGCGGAGCTCATTCGCACCACGGGAAAGGAGGCGCTTGTTCAACTCCGCTCCGTGCTAGGTGTTCTGACGGATGCGAAGACGACTGCGCCCTTCCTGCCGGAGCCGACGCTCGCCGACCTCGAACGGCTGCTGGAGCAGTCGAGGTCGGCGGGCGTCCCCGTCGAGCGGCAGGACGAGGGCACCGCGCGCGACGTCCCCGCCATGGTCGAGCACACCGCCTACCGGGTCGTTCAGGAAGCGCTCACCAATGTCCACAAGCACGCCGTCCGGCCCACGGTCCGGGTGGCGGTACGGCACCTGCCCTCGGCGTTGGAGGTCACCGTCACGAACACCGCCGCGCACGTCCCCGCTCCCCCGCTGCCCGGCAGCGGCTTGGGGCTCGTCGGTCTGCGGGAGCGCGTCGAACTGCTCGGGGGGCAGTTCGCGGCTGCCCCCGAACCCGCCGGAGGGTTCGCTGTCACTGCGAGACTGCCGACATGACGCGGACCTCCAGCCCCATCCGCACCCTGGTAGTCGACGATGAAGCCCTTGTCCGGGCCGGCCTGCGCATGATCCTCGAAGCTGCCGGGGACATCGAGGTGGTCGCCGAGGCCGACTCCGGAACCGCCGCGGTCGACGGGGTCGCGCGCCACCGGCCGCACGTCGTCCTGATGGACGTACGCATGCCCGGTATCGACGGTGTGGGCGCGCTGGCGGAGATCAACCGGCTGCCCGACCCGCCGGCCGTGATCATGCTGACGACCTTCGACCGCGACGAGTACGTCCACGGCGCCCTCCGCGCCAGGGCCGCCGGGTTCCTGTTGAAGGACACAGCGCCGCGCGACCTCATCGCCGCCGTCCGTGCGGTCGCAGAGGGCAGCGCGATGCTCGCGCCGACGGTCGCGAGGCGTCTGATCGATGCCTACGCCGGACAGCGCTCCGCCGACTTCGTCGCCGCCAGGCAGCGTCTGTCGGTCCTGACGGACCGCGAGCGAAGGGTCGTCGGCGCGGTTGCCCGCGGGCTGGCCAACGCAGAGGTCGCCCGTGAGCTGGGGATGTCGGAGACCACCGTCAAGGTCCACGTGAGCCGGTCTCTCACCAAACTTGGCCTGTCCAACCGGGTACAGATCGCCCTCCTCGTCCGCGACGCGGGCAGCCCGGGGAGCTGAGTCACGGACCGATAGTCACACTGAGCACGCCGCGCCCACCCACACAGCCGCACCCGGAACACGACGCACCGCCCAGCGCAGCGCCCCGCACCCCGTGAAGCCGCACAAAAATCAGCGCGGGACCCTACGGCACCCACCACACCGGCCGACCGTCCCGCGCAACACCCCGTCACAGGGCGCACCCCGAAAACGCCGAACCGCCCAGTGCAACGTCTAGCTCTCCGTGCGGTACATCAGGTCCGTTTCATGGGTGCGGAAGCCCAGGCCCTCGTAGACCGCCACCGCCGCACCGTTGTCCGCGTCGACGTAAAGCATCGCCGTCGGCAGCCCCCGGTCCCTCTCCAGGTGGCGCAGGCCGACCGCCGTGAGGGCCTTGCCCAGGCCGCCACCCTGCGCGCCGGGCGCGACGCCCAGGACGTAGACCTCCCCGAGCTGCTCCGCGCTGTGGACCTTCGTCCAGTGGAAGCCCACCAGCCGCGGCCCCGCACCGTCGCCGCTCCCCTCGCGCTCGGCGAGGAAGAAGCCCGCGGGGTCGAACCAGGGCTCGGCCTTCCTGTCGTCGAGGTCGCGCTGGGTGAGCCCGCCCTGTTCGGGGTGGTGCGCGAACGCCGCCGCGTTCAGCTCCAGCCAGGCCGCGTCGTCCTCACCGGGCCTGAACGTCCGCACCCGTACGCCCTCGGGCAGCGCCGGCGCGGCAAGGTCGAGCCCGGCCAGCGGACGGCGGAGCTGGCGCAGCTCGCGGAAGAGGGTGAGGCCGAGGACCTGCGCCAGGTGCCGGGCCGCCGGGTGGCCGCCGTGCGCCCAGACCCGCAGCCGACGCCCGGACGCGTCGAGCAGCGCCTGCCCGAGCCGCCGCCCGTAGCCCTTCCCCCGGTGCGCGGGGTGGACGACCAGCTCACCGGCGGGCGCCTCCACGGGGTCGGTGTCCTCGAGCTGGGCGTAGCCGACCAGCTCTCCGCTCTGCCTCAGCAGCAGGTGCCTGACCCCCGTGCGGCGCCCGCCCCGCAACTGGAGCCGCCCCTGTTCCGATACGGCCGACTGCCCGTCGGCGCGGGCCGCCTCGTCGATCAGCTCCTGCGCCTCCCGTACGACCTCGGCCGACGCCTCGTCCGTTACCACCACGTCGCTCATGGGACACGACCTTACGACCCGCCCCGAATGTGCCGGACCACCACCGCGAAACCTGACGGTAACCCTCGTCGTCCTGACACGCTACGCGCGTTGACCTAGGCTGCCGTCCGCACCGAAGGTCCAGACGGTCCAGACGGTCAGTCATCCGCAGAGGGGCACGTATCCATGACAGGAACTCCCGGCGTCAGAGGCATCGGACGAGAGCGGCACTCCGGGCGGCGAGGGCGGCGGCGGTTCGCCGTGGCCGGTGCGGCGCTGGCCGCCGCCGCGGGGCTGCTGGGCGCGGCCACCACCGCACCGGCCGCCACCGCACCAGCCGCCACCGCACCGGCGGGCGCCGACTCCCCTGGCGCCGCACACGGCAAGCGCACTGTGGACGTCCAGATGCTCTCCTTCAACGACTTCCACGGGAACCTGGAGCCGCCCCAGGGCTCCTCGGGCCAGGTGGCCGAGACGCAGCCGGACGGGACGGTGAAGCAGATACCGGCGGGCGGCGCCGAGTATCTGGCCTCCAGTCTGCGGACGGCGCGCGAGGGCGAGGGCTACGAGGACTACACCGTCACGGCGGCGGCCGGTGACATGGTCGGGGCCAGCCCGCTGCTGTCGGGGCTGTTCCACGACGAGCCGACCGTCGAGGCGATGAACCGGCTCGGGCTCGACGTGACCTCCGTCGGCAACCACGAGTTCGACGAGGGCAAGGACGAGCTGAGGCGGCTCCAGAACGGCGGCTGCCACCCGGAGGACGGCTGCTACGAGGAGGGCCGGACCTTCGCGGGCGCCGACTACCCGTACCTCGCGGCGAACGTCACCCACGAGGGCACGGGGAAGCCGGTCCTGGACCCGACGTACGTGTGGAAGCACAAGGGCGTGAAGATCGGCTTCATCGGCGTCACCCTGGAGGGCACCCCGGACATCGTCTCCGCCGACGGCGTGAAGGGGCTCGACTTCCACGACGAGGTCGAGACGATCAACGCGTACGCGAAGAAGCTCCAGGCCAAGGGCGTGAAGTCGATCGTCGCGCTGGTCCACGAGGGCGGGCTGCCCGCGAGCACGTCGTACAACTACGACTGCGACAGCCCGGGCCCCGGCGACGGCATCTCGGGCCCCGTCGCCGACATCGCGAAGAAGGTCACCCCGAAGGTGGACGCGCTGGTCACGGGCCACACCCACCAGGCGTACGCGTGCACCGTGCCCGACCCCTCCGGCACCCCGCGCACGGTCACCTCGGCGGCGTCCTTCGGCAAGCTCTACACGGACACGACGCTCACCTACGACCGCGCGACGAAGGACATCGTCCGTACGCGTGTGAAGTCAGCGAACCACGTGGTGAGCCGCGAGCAGCCGAAGGCGAAGGACATGACCTCGCTCATCGCGCGCTGGAACAAGCTGGCGGCGCCGGTCGCGAACAGGCCGGTGGGCTGGATATCCGAGGACATCCCGGGGCGTGGCGCCAAGACCCCCGAGTCGCCGCTCGGCGATCTGATAGCCGACGCGCAGCTCGCCCACGGCCGCACCCACGACGAGAGCACCGACCTGGCGCTGATGAACCCGGGCGGCATCCGCGCCGATCTCGTCCACGCGGCCTCGGGCGGCGAGGGCGACGGCGTGGTCACCTACGGGGAGGGCTTCGCGGTCCAGCCGTTCTCCAACACGGTCAACCTCACCAGCCTGACGGGCGAGCAGGTGCTCCAGGTGCTCCGTGAGCAGGTCAGCGGCGCGAACGCGGCGTCGCCGAAGATCCTCCAGGTCTCGGAGGGCCTGGCCTACACGCTCGACATGACGGCCTCGGGCGCCGACCGCGTCGTCGCGGACTCGGTGCGGCTGAACGGCGAGCCGCTGGATCCGGGCGCCACGTACCGGGTCGCGCTGAACTCCTTCCTCGCGGGCGGCGGCGACGGCTTCCCGACGCTCGCGAAGGGCGGCGACCCGTATGTGGGCGGGGACGACCTGGAGGCGCTCCAGACGTATCTCAGCGCCAACTCGTCGGCCGACGCGCCGCTTCACGCGCCTGCCGCCGACCGGATCACGGTCGAGGACTGACGCGGGGACGGAACGCGCCTGCGAGGGGGCCCCGTCGCGATCAGCGATCACGGCGGGCCCCCTCGCCCCCTCGCCCCTCCGCCCCCTCACCCCCTCGCGGGTTCAGCGCGCGGCCCCGTAGGGCGTCCTCGTACGGGCCTCGCGCAGCGCCCTGCCCCACCATTCGAGCTGGCCCAGCATGTTGCGTGCCGCCGCGCCGGTGTCCTTGGCGTCGTGGGGGCGGCCGTCCTCGTCGAAGCGTTCCCAGGCCATGTGGAAGCTGAGCGCGTCCCGGACGGTGACCGCGTGCAGCTCGGGGAAGACCTGCCGCAGTTGTTCGACGGCGCGCAGGCCGCCCGACATCCCGCCGTACGAGACGAAGCCGACCGGCTTGGCGGCCCACTCGCCGTGAAACCAGTCGATGGTGTTCTTCAGGGGCGCGGGGAAGCTGTGGTTGTACTCGGGTGTCACGACGACGAACGCGTCCGCGTTCCCGAGCCGCCGCGAGAGGCCGTCCCGCACGGCCTCGACCCCGGCGGGCAGCGGAGCGGAGAAGTCCGGGAAGGCGACGGGCAGCACGTGCTCGGCCTCGGCCAGGTCGATGAGGTCGACGTCGAAGCCGCCGTGTTCCCGGGCCTCGGCCGCGAACCAGTCGGAGACGACGGGCCCGAAGCGGCCCTCCCTGACGCTTCCGACGATGACGGCCAGCCGCAGCACGTCCGCGCGGTCGTCCTCGGGAGTGGCGGCGGCACTGGCCTCGGGGGTGGCGGAAGCGGTGACGGTGGCGGTGCTCATGACGGGCTCCTCTGGTGTCGTGGCCTGCTCGGTCACCCCAGAGTCGTCCTTCAAGTGAGGTTTAAGTCAAGCGCCCGCTGCCCAGGACGTCCTCAGCGCCCGTCTCCCCGCCCTCACCGGGCAGTTCGGGCGGCGGCGTCGCCGCGCCGGGCAGCCGCAGCACCGCCACCGTGCCGGGCCCGTGCCCCTCGCCCGAGCCGGTCCCGGCCGCCGCCTCGTCCGCCGGGCCCAGCCCGATCTCGCCGCCGAGCTGCTGCGCCGTACGGGCCACGATGGACAGCCCCAGCCCAGAGCCGGGCAGGCTGCGCGCCGACGGCGAGCGCCAGAACCGGTCGAAGACGTACGGCAGTTCCTCGGCCGGGATACCGGGCCCACGGTCCCGCACCCGCAGCGCGCCCTGCGCCAGCTCGACGGTGACCACACCGTCGGCCGGGCTGAACTTGACCGCGTTGTCCAGCAGATTGACCACCGCACGCTCCAGCGCGGCGGGCTCGGCCCGCACGTACCAGGGCGCCAGCGCCGTCTCGATCGTCACGCCGGACTTGCGCAGCCTCGCCCGCTCCACGGCGCGGGCCGCGATCTCGTGGAAGCCGACGACCTCGGCGTGCCCCGAGCCCGGGGTGGCGTCGGGCCTGGACAGCTCCTGCAAGTCGCCGATCAGCGCGGCGAGTTCGGTCATCTGGGCCCGTACGGACTCCAGCAGCTCCTTGCGGTCCTCGGGCGGCAGCGAGCGCCCGGTCTCCTCGCTGCGGGTCAGCAGGTCGATGTTCGTGCGCAGCGAGGTCAGCGGCGTGCGCAGTTCGTGCCCCGCGTCGGCGATGAGCTGCTGCTGCAACTCGCGCGAGGAGGCCAGCGCTGCCGTCATCGAGTTGAAGGAGCGTGAGAGGCGGGCGATCTCGTCGTCCCCGTCGACGGGGATGCGGACCGCGAGGTCCTCCGTGCGCGCGATGTGCTCGACAGCCCCTGTCAGCCGGTCCACGGGCCGCAGGCCGGCGCGTGCCAGCGCCACACCTGCCCCTGCCGCGCCCAGCACCCCGGCGCCGCCGACGGCCGCCAGGATGAGGGCCAGCTTGCTCAGTGAGTCGTCGGTCTCGGTGAGAGGACGGGCCACGGAAACGGCCACGTTGGTGCCCTCGACGGGGGTGGTGAGCACGCGGTAGTCCGTGCCGTCGCTGGCCCGCGAGGTGTGCACGGCCTCCTGCCGGGTGCGCTTGGCGACGGCCGCGTCGCTGTCGCTCACGTCCAGCTTGCTGCCGACGATCACGCAGCTCTTGCCGTTCCGGTCCACGACCTGGACGGTCGCGCCGAACGGGTTGGGCGCGCGGTCGTCTGCGGGGGTGCACTGGCCCGAGCGGACCTGGTCCACGATGAACCCTGACTGGACGCGGCTGTTGCGCAGCGACTCGTCCAGCGAGCCCATCAGCTCGGCCCGTACGAGGAACCAGCAGGTCGTCGCGCACGCGGCCACCGCCAGCGCCACGGTGACGGCGGCCAGCAGGGCCAGCCGCGACCGCAGGGGCAGGGCGCGCCGTGCGCGCGCCGCCGACCAGGGTGCCATCACGCCGACTCGTCCCGCAGTACGTAGCCCACGCCGCGCACCGTGTGCACGAGGCGCGGCTCGCCGCCCGCCTCCGTCTTGCGCCGCAGATACATCACGTACACGTCCAGGGAGTTGGAGGAGGGCTCGAAGTCGAAGCCCCAGACGGCCTTGAGGATCTGCTCGCGGGTCAGCACCTGGCGCGGGTGCGAGAGGAACATCTCCAGCAGCGTGTACTCGGTGCGCGTCAGCTCCACGGGCCTGCCGCCGCGCGTCACCTCGCGGGTGCCGACGTCCATCCGCAGATCGCCGAAGACCAGCACCCCGGCGTCACCGCCCGCGCCCGCCGCGCCCCGGTCCTGCGCGTACGAGCTGCGCCGCAGCAGCGCCCTGATGCGGGCCAGCAGCTCGTCGAGTTCGAAGGGTTTGACGAGGTAGTCGTCGGCGCCCGCGTCCAGTCCCGTGACGCGGTCGCCGACGGTGTCCCTCGCGGTGAGCATGAGGATCGGCACATGGCAGCCGCCCGCGCGCAGCCGCCGTGCCGCCGTGAGTCCGTCCATGCGGGGCATCAGCACGTCGAGGATGATGAGGTCGGGACCGTAGGCGTCCGCCTTCTCGACCGCGTCCAGGCCGTCGACGGCCTCCTCGGTCCCGTACCCCTCGAAGCTGAGGCTGCGTCGCAGCGCGTCCCGCACAGCGGGCTCGTCGTCGACGATCAGCACCTTCATGGACTCCGACTCCGTGGCCACCATGGTGACTAGCTTCGCATCACCGGTGGCGACGTCCTGACTATCCATTGCCGTCCCGCAGGTCGTCCAGGATCTTCTTGACGTCGTTGACGGGGATCGCGAAGCCCAGGCCCACGCTGCCCGAGTCGCTGGCGGAGGCGCCGCCGGAGCCGGACGAGGAGGAGTACATCGCGGAGTTGATCCCGATGACCTCCCCGTCCATGTTGAGGAGCGCTCCGCCGGAGTTGCCGGGGTTGAGCGAGGCGTCGGTCTGGATGGCCTTGTACGAGGTGGTGTCGCCGCCGACCTCGCCGTTGTACTGGCCGCCGCCGAACTCGAACGGCCAGCGCTGGCCGCCCTGCCCCTGGCCCTGTCCCTGCTGCTGGCCGTCCTCCTTCTGGACGGTCACCTCGCGGTCGAGGGCCGAGACGATGCCGCTGGTCACCGTGCCGGACAGCCCCTCGGGGGAGCCGATGGCGACGACCTGGTCGCCCACGCCCACCTTGGAGGAGTCGCCGAGGGTGGCCGGGGTCAGGTCGCTGACGCCCTGCACCTTGATCAGCGCCATGTCGTGGTCGGGGCTGGTTCCGACGACCTCGGCCGTCGCCGTCTTGCCGTTGCTGAAGGTGACCTTCACGGACTGGCTGCCGGAGACGACGTGGTTGTTGGTGAGGATCTCGCCGTCCTCGGAGATGACCACGCCCGAGCCCGTCGACTGGCCGTTGCCCGAGGTCGCCTGGATCTCCACGACGCTGGGGCTCACCGCCTTGGCGACGCCCGCGACGGTCCCGTCGGCCGCGGCCGACGACGCGTTGGTGCCGCTCACGGTGCTGGTGGCGCTGGTCCGGTCGTTGCCGCCGAGGAGCTGCTGCACGCCGACGGCCGTACCGCCGCCGATCACCGCCGCGCCGACGGCGACGGCCGCGAGCAGCGCGACGGGCCGCCGCATCCGGCGCTTGCGCCTGCCGTGCGCGGGCTCTGCGGCACCGGGCTCGGGCTGCGCGAAGGTCCCGTCGGCCGGGGGCGGCGGCGGGAAGCCGTCGCCGGGCGCGGGCTGCGGGAGCCGCGCGGACTCCGCGTGCTGTGCGGGCTGCGGCGCGGCGGGCTGGACAGTGGGCTGGACGAGGGTGTCGTCGGCCGCGGGCCGCGCGTGGTCCTCGCCGTAGGGCGCCGGGCCCGGCTCGTACGGGGGCACCGGCGGCGGGCTCACGGGAGGGGGCACCTGGGAATCGCGGTATTCGCTCATGCCACCGAGAATGGGCGCCCACTATGAGAGCTTCCTGAGCCCTGCCTGAGAAGCAGCCGAGATTCCGGTGGCTGTACACCGACAAGTACGGGAAGAGTACGGGCCCGGCCCGTACCCGCCCCTCGTTCCGCGTCGTCGCAGGTCAGTCCACGTCGCAGCCGCAGGAGCGGCGCAGCACCAGGCCCGAGGGGAACTGCCGGACGCGCTCGCGCCGGGAGCCCACCACGCGCAGGGAGTCGTCGAGGACGAGGTCGACGGCGGCCTTCGCCATGCCCTCGCGGTCCGAGCCGACGGTGGTCAGGGGCGGGTCGGTGAGGGCCGCCTCCTTGACGTCGTCGAAACCCACCACGGCCAGCTCGCGCGGCACGTCGATGTTCAGCTCGCGCGCGGCCCGCATGACGCCGATCGCCTGGTCGTCCGTCGAGCAGAAGACGGCCGTCGGGCGGTCGGGGCCGCTGAGCAGGCCGAGCGCGTGCCGGTAGGTGTCGTAGCGGTTGTAGGGGGCCGGGAAGAGGCGCCCCTCCACCGACTTGCCCGCCTCCCGCATCGCACGGCTCCAGCCCTCGACGTGGTCGGTCACCGGGTCCCCCGACTTGGGGGTGGACTCGCCGCCGCCGAGGCAGGCGACGTACTCGTGCCCGTGCTCCAGCAGATGCCGCGTGGCCATCTGGGCGCCACCGACGTCGTCGAGCCTGACGGCGACGTCGTCGATGGCCTCGGGGCGGCGGTGCAGGAGCACGACGCGCGCGTCCCACGCGTCGATCTCCACGGCCGCGTGCTCGCTCGGCCCCTGGCTGATGAGGATCAGCCCGGAGACCCGCATGCCCAGGAAGGCCCGCAGATAGTGGACTTCGCGCTCGTCCAGGTAGTCGGAGTTGCCGACGAGGACCATCTTCCCGCGCTCGGCCGCCGCCTGCTCGACGGCGTGCGCCATCTCCGCGAAGAACGGCTGCCGCGCGTCCGGGACGATCAGCCCTATGAGATCGGTGCGGCGCGAGGCCATGGCCTGCGCGACGCGGTCGGGGCGGTAGCCCAGCTCCTTGATCGCGGCGAGCACCCGCTCTTTGGTGGCCGGTGCGACCGGTCGGGGTCCGTTGTTGATCACATAGCTGACGACCGCGGTCGACGTACCCGCCAGTCTTGCCACATCGTCCCGCGTCACCTTGGCCACGGCGGCAGTCTACGCGGGCAGCGTCACCCCTCCGTCTGCCGTGAGGTGGAGATCCGCGAACCCCGCGCGGTGCCGCGCGCGCCCTCGTCCACGGCTTCCCTCGCGACCTGAGTGGCCGCCTCGGTGATCGCCTTGGCGTCGGCCTTCGCCTTCTTCTCCTCGGCCGACTTCTCGCCCTTCTCCGGCGAGACGAAGCGGTAGCCGACGTTCCGGACGGTGCCGATCAGCGACTCGTGCTCGGGCCCGAGCTTCGCACGCAGGCGCCGTACGTGCACATCGACGGTGCGGGTGCCGCCGAAGTAGTCGTAGCCCCACACCTCCTGGAGGAGCTGGGCGCGGGTGAAGACCCGGCCCGGGTGCTGCGCCAGGTACTTCAGCAGCTCGAACTCCTTGAAGGTCAGGTCCAGGACCCGGCCCTTGAGCTTGGCGCTGTAGGTGGCCTCGTCGACGGACAGGTCGCCGTTGCGGATCTCCATCGGGCTGTCGTCCGTGGCGATCTGCTGCCGGCCCGTGGCCAGCCGCAGCCGCGCCTCGACCTCGGCGGGGCCCGCGGTGTCGAGCAGCACGTCGTCCACGCCCCAGTCGGCGGTGACGGCGGCGAGCCCGCCCTCGGTGACGATGAGGACGAGGGGACAGCCGGGGCCCGTGGAGCGCAGCAGCTGGCAGAGCGAGCGGACCTGCGGGAGGTCGCGGCGCCCGTCGATGAGGATGACGTCGGCACCCGGGGTGTCGACGAGAGCCGGCCCCTCGGCGGGGGCCACACGCACGTTGTGCAGCAGCAGGCCGAGCGCGGGGAGGACTTCGGTGGAGGGCTGGAGAGCGTTCGTCAGCAGGAGTAGCGAGCTCACGTCTGAGTTCCTTCCTCAGTCCCGGTGAGGACGTATGGCGGCACTGCTTCGTACGGCTTGGCTTGTGTCTCCTGAAAGCGCGTCGCGCACTCCCGTAGGGGCGTGCGGCGGGCTCTTGAAAGCACAAAAGGACCCGGGGGCGGCGCTGCCCGGATCCTTCTGACACAGCAGAATAGCCGAGATGAGCGGCGGAATGGAGTGTGAGATCGCTCGCGCGGGCGCTTCGGCGGTCACGCGACGTGACCCCGGTGGCACGCTGCGCGCGACACTGAGCGCGGCTGACGGGGTGCCGATCGAGGCGGCGTACACGCCGTGCGGGGCGGGCGCGGCGCCTTACGCGACGGTCCTCGCGCACGGTTTCACGGGCGCGCTGGAGCGGCCCGCGCTGCGCCGCGCCGCCGCCGTGCTGGCCCGTCACTCGGCCGTCGTCACCTTCTCCTTCCGTGGCCACGGCGGCTCGGGCGGGCGCTCGACGGTCGGCGACCGCGAGGTGCTGGACCTGGCCGCCGCCGTGCGCTGGGCCCGCTCGCTGGGCCACGGGCACGTGGTCACGGTGGGCTTCTCGATGGGCGGCTCCGTGGTGCTGCGGCACGGGGCGCTGTACCGCCCGGACCGCACGGACGGCGACGCGGATGACAACACAGCGTGCGCGGATCTGTATACGAAGCATGGGGGGCGCGCGGGGGCGCACGACGGAGCACTTGTCCATATGCCGGACATGGAGCCGCTGAGCGCGCACGCCGACGCCGTCGTCTCCGTCAGCGCCCCGGCCCGCTGGTACTACCGGGGCACGGCGCCCATGCGGCGGCTGCACTGGGCGATCCAGCGCCCCGTGGGCAGGCTCGTCTCGCGGTACGGGCTGCGCACCCGCGTGCATCCCCACGACTGGGACCCGGTGCCGCTCTCCCCCGTGGCGGCGGCGCCGCTGATCTCGCCCGCGCCGCTGCTCGTCGTGCACGGCGACCGCGACCCGTACTTCCCGCTCGACCACCCCCGCTCCCTCGCGGCGGCGGCCGATCCTGAGCGCTCGGAGCTGTGGATCGAGCCCGGCTTCGGGCACGCGGAGAACGCGGCGGACCCCGCGCTGCTGCACCGGATCGGGTCATGGGCGGGTGCGCGGTGCCGGGAGCCCGGCGCGGCACGTCATCATGGGAGCCGCAACGCAGACGGCTGAGAGGGACCGACCATGGCGAGTGGCACGATCCGTTACTGGGCGGCGGCCAAGGCCGCAGCCGGGATCGCGGAGGAGCGATACGACGCCATGACGCTCGCCGAGGCGCTCGACGGCGCCCGCGAGCGGCACATGGAGCGGCCCGACTTCGCCCGCGTCCTGCTGCGCTGCTCGTATCTGGTGGACGGCGACCCCGTGGGCACCCGCGCCCACGACACGGTCCGGCTGGCCGAGGGCGGCACCGTCGAGGTGCTCCCGCCGTTCGCCGGGGGCTCCGTATGAGCGACCAGCAGGGATACGGGTACGGGCAGGGCCACGGGCAGCAGTACGGGGACGGCTACGGGCAGGGGTACGAGGGGTACGGGCAGCAGCCGTACGAGCAGCAGGCCCCCGTCGACCCGTACGCACAACAGGGGCCGCACGGCGCCTACGGGCCTCCGGCCGACCCGTACGGCCAGGGCGGCTACGGCCAGCAGTACGGCGCCGGGGCGCTGCCGCCCGAGCAGGGCGCGGCCGAGCGGGGCGGCCGGCCGGTGACCACGACGGCCCCCGGCGGGGTGCACGGGCTTCCCCCGGAGCAGGGCTACGGGCAGGGGTACGGATACGGGCAGGGACCGGCGTACGGGGACACCACGGCGTACGGCGACGGCGCCGTCCCGCCGCCCACACCGCCCGGCGACGCCGCACAGGACGCGCGCGGCGCCCAGGACACACCGGCCGCACAGGGCGCGCCCCGTCGCGAGGGGTCGCCGATCATCGCGCCGGGGCTCCAGCCCGCCGCGCTCACCGCCGTGCTGAGCCTGCTGCTCGCCGTCGCCGCGCCGCTGGGCAGCGTGCCGCTGGCGGTCGCCGTCGTGCTGCTCCAGGCCGTCACGGCTGCGGGCTGGTTCCGGCTCAACGGGATGTGGCCCGCGCGGCAGGGCATCGCGCTCGCCTTCCTCGGGGGCGTGGTCACCGACGTCGGGCTGCTGGTCGCCGACGAGGACCAGGCGCCCACCGTGGTCATCGGCACCCTCGGCGTCTGGTGCGTCCTCACCCTGCTGCTGCACCTGCGCAACCGTTCGGGGGCCGACGAGCGCCTCTACGCGCTCACCGCGGGCATCACGACCACCGCGCTCACCGTCGTCGCCGCAGGCCACCTCGTGGCGGCGCCCGAGGCGGTCACCACGGGCGCCGCCGGCGTCGCCGCGGCGACGCTCGCCCGCGCGCTGCCGCTGCCCTCCGTCGTCTCCCTCGTCGTCGCGCTGCTCGCGGCGGCCGGTGTGGGCGTGGCGGTCGGCGGGCTGACGGGGCTCGGCACGGCGGGCGCGCTGGTCGGCGTGGTGGCGGGGGCCTGCGCCCTGGCCGGGCTGCGGGTGGCCAGCTACGACTTCCCGTCGCGCTTCGTCCACATGACCGCGGGCGTGGCCCTGCCGCTGACGCTCGCGGCGCCCGCCGTGCATCTCCTCGGCCGGGCCCTGGGCTGACAGCGGTCGCGTTAGGCTCGCGGCACGTCGACTGCATGGGGGAAAGAACGCTATGCGCGCACTTCGCATACTGCTGGTCTTCCTGGTGATCTTCGCGGTGCTCTTCGTCGCCGCCGACCGCATCGCGCTCAAGCTCGCCGAGGACGAGGCGGCCGAGCGCGTCAGGAGTGCCCAGGGTGTCGCGGAGGCCGGTGACGCCTCCGTGGACGTCCAGGGCTTCCCGTTCCTCACCCAGGTGTTCGCGAAGGAGCTTGACCAGGTCGACGTCACGCTGGACGGGCTCACCGCGCGGGCGGGCGACCGCGAGGTGACCGTCACGAAGATCGACGCGCGGTTGCGGCACGTGAAGCTGGAGAACAACTACTCCTCGGCCGTGGCCCAGGACGCCACGGGCACGGCCCTGATCTCCTACGCGGACCTCTCCAAGGCGGCTGACGAGGGCGTGAAGGTCGGCTGGGGCGGCAAGAACTCCAAGGGCGAGGGACAGGTCGAGGTCACGGCGGGCGTCACCCTGCTGGGCCGCAGCTTCGAGCGCAGCGTCCACAGCACGGTGAGCCTCAAGGACGGCGACACGGTGAAGCTGCACGCCGAGAAGGTGCCGGGTGACGGCATCCCGGGCGTCGAGGACGCGATCCGCAAGAAGATCGACTTCGACCGGACGATCAGCGGCCTGCCCAAGGGCCTGGAGCTGAACCGGGTCGAGGCCACGAAGAAGGGCATCGTGCTGGGCGTGAAGGGCACCGACGTGGAGCTGGCGGGCTGAGGCACCCGACGCCCCAGGCCGGCGTTCCGGCCCGATGTCCCAGTAAGCGAGACGGGCCCGTCCGAGGGCCGACGAACCCAGGCGGCGCGCGGACCCCGCGCGCCGCTTCCGCGTACCGTCGCACGTTTCACCCATCTCAGCATACGAACAAGACCGTCTCAGAATCCGGATCGACGGTGACACGGCCCCTCCCCCGTCCTTACGATCGACCGCATGAAGCGACAGGCGGACCTCACGAAGCGACGGGCAGTCGACCTGTGCCGCGTCGCCGCCATGCTCTGTCGCGCGGCCGGCTGACGGCTGTCCGCCCCAGGCAGGCACCGCACGGCGCGCCCGCGCCCCGCACCCCGTAGCCGCACCGTTCCTGGTGCGCGCGGCGGCGTGCCCCTGGCCGGGCCGGGTGCCGGGCAAGGTGCCGCAGCCGTTTCCTCACCCGCTTCCCGCGCGTACGGCAGCAGTGCGCGCACCCCGAATCTCCGCAGGTACGGGCGCTCCCCCGCCCGTACACACCGCACCCGCCTACCCCGCTCCCGGAGGAGAACAGCATGAGCCGCAGCGACGTCCTGGTAGACGCCGACTGGGTCGAGGCCCGCATCGACGACCCGAAGACGGTCATCGTCGAGGTGGACGAGGACACCTCGGCCTACGACAAGAACCACATCAAGAACGCCGTCCGCATCGACTGGAAGCAGGACCTCCAGGACCCGGTGCGCCGCGACTTCGTCGACCAGGCGGGCTTCGAGAAGCTGCTGTCGGAGAAGGGCATCGCCAACGACGACACCGTCGTCCTCTACGGCGGCAACAACAACTGGTTCGCCTCCTACGCCTACTGGTACTTCAAGCTCTACGGCCACCAGGACGTGAAGCTCCTCGACGGTGGCCGCAAGAAGTGGGAGCTGGACTCCCGCGACCTGGTCGCCGAGGTCCCGACCCGCGCGAAGACCGACTACAAGGCCAAGCCGCAGGACCTGTCGATCCGCGCCTTCCGCGACGAGGTCGTGGACGCGATCGGCACCAAGAACCTCGTCGACGTGCGCTCGCCCGACGAGTTCAGCGGCAAGCTGCTCGCCCCGGCCCACCTCCCGCAGGAGCAGTCGCAGCGTCCCGGCCACGTGCCGAGCGCCCGCAACATCCCGTGGTCGAAGTCGGCCAACGACGACGGCACCTTCAAGTCCGACGAGGAGCTGAAGGAGCTGTACGAGGGCGAGGGCGTGGACCTGTCCAAGGACACCATCGCCTACTGCCGCATCGGTGAGCGCTCCGCGCACAGCTGGTTCGTGCTGCACGAGCTGCTGGGCCAGGAGAACGTCAAGAACTACGACGGCTCCTGGACCGAGTACGGCTCACTCGTCGGCGTGCCCGTCGAGCTCGGCGCCAACGACTGACGGCCGCACCCACCCGGCCGACCCGAACCCACCGAGAGGACCGTAGACGCATGTGCGGAGCGAAGGCAGGCGGCCCGGACGCCTCCACCATCAAGCCCGGCGAGACCACCATCCAGGGCAGCGTGACCCGTGACGGCGAGCCCGTCACCGGCTACGTGCGGCTCCTGGACTCGACCGGCGAGTTCACGGCCGAGGTTCCCACCTCCGCCACAGGCCAGTTCCGCTTCTACGCGGCCGAGGGCACGTGGACGCTGCGCGCCCTGGTGCCCGGCGGCACGGCCGACCGCAAGGTCGTCGCCGAGAAGGGCGGCCTGGCAGAGGTCGCCATCGCGGTCTGACGACCGGCACCGACTGCGGCGAGGGCCGCACCCCCAGGGTTGGACGCCACTGGCTGGGGGTGCGGTCCTCGCCGTGTACGGGGCCCGCATTCCGGGCCGCTCAGTAGACGAGGGCCTGGGTGTCGTCCGCCATCGCCTCGCTGACGAAGACCTGGGCTCCCGCGATGCGCACCCCCTCCAGTACGTCGCCCTCACCGATCCCGCGCCGCTTCGCGCACTGGGTGCACAGCGTGATGCGCCCGCCGGCCCTGATGCCCTCGATCAGCTCGGGCAGCGGCGCCGCGTGCGGCAGCTCGAACTCGGCAGCGCGGCCCGGCAGCGCGAACCACGCCGACTCGCCGGTCAGCCAGAGCGAGACCTCCACGCCGCTCGCCGCGGCGACCGCGGCCACCGTGAACGCCTGCGAGCACCGTTCGGGCGCGTCCGCGCCCGCCGTCACCTTGATCACGAGCTTCTTCGCCATGCGCCGAGCCTACGGCCGGTACGCGGGCGCCCGGCGCGGTCCGCGCCCCGCCGGGAACCTCACAGCGCGACGCGCGCGGGCGACGACTAGACTCGGCCCCGTCCGTAAGACACCACTCTTCGCCCCGCTCAAGGAGAGCCCCCCCGTGCTTGAGGCATTCTTCACCGCACTGATGGTCCTGGTCTGTGTCGGCACCGTGGCCTTCGCCGGTCTCACCCTCAAGAAGCTCTTCCAGGGCCAGCGCTGAGCGACCGGACCACCACCGCACCCCTCGCCCCCTAGAGATCGTCTGAGCCCCTCATGATCGAGATCCCGTCCGACCTCCACCCGGACCTCGTCCCGCTCGCCTTCCTCCTCGGTGACTGGCAGGGCGCCGGTGTCGCCGACTTCCCGGGCATGGACAAGTGCAACTTCGGGCAGGAGGCCAGCTTCCGCCACGACGGCCGCGACTTCCTGGAGTACGTCTCCCACACCTGGGAGCTGGACGCCGAGGGCAACAAGGTCCGTCCCCTGGAGACCGAGACCGGCTACTGGCGGATCGACAAGGAGCGCCAGGTCGAGGTCGTGATGATCCGGGACCAGGGCGTCGCCGAGATCTGGTACGGCGAGATGGCCGAGCAGAAGCCCCAGATCGACCTGGCGACGGACGCCATCGCGCGTACGCCCTCCGCCGGGGAGTACAGCGGCGGCAAGCGGCTCTACGGCTACGTCAAGGGCGACCTCATGTGGGTCGGCGAGAAGTCCACCCCCGAGGTGCCGCTGCGCCCGTACATGTCGGCGCACCTGAAGAAGGCCGTCGACCCGAGCGAGTGGGCCAAGGACCTCAAGGACCTGCCCGACGACGGCATCGCCTTCTTCAAGTAGGCCCGAGCCTTCCCGCGGCCCCCTACATGCGCGCCGCGACGCCGAAGCACGCCAACTCCACAGCCAAGGCACCCCGCGGGGGAAGACCGGTCGAAGTCCGGCGCTGACCCGCAACGGTAGACGGAGCCCTCCCCACGGGGAGGGCCGTGAGCCCGAACACCCGCGAGGCCGCCTAGCTCCTACAACTCGCCGTGGACTGCGAGAAGGGCGCCCGTGACTTCCCCCATACCCGCTTCCCCCGCCACGCCCGCCGCCGAAGGCGGCACCGGCGACGGCGACAGCGACGGCCCGCCCGGCGCCGCGCGCAGACTCCCCGTACCGCCCCTCGTCGCCGCGCTCGGCTGCGCGCTGCTGCTCTCGCTCGTGTGCGCCGTGGCGCTCGGCGCCTCCGGCATCGGCTGGGGCCACTCCGTACGGCTGCTGTACGCGGGCCTGACCGGCGGAGCGCTCGGCGCCGACGAGCGCTCCGCCTACACCGTCGTCTGGGACCTGCGGCTGCCGCGCGCCCTGCTCGCGGCCGTCGTCGGCGCCGGGCTGGCCTCCGTGGGCGTCGCCGTGCAGGCGCTGGTGCGCAACGCGCTCGCCGACCCTTTCGTGCTCGGGATCTCCTCAGGGGCCGCCGTCGGCGCCAACGCCGTGCTCCTCTTCGGCGCGCTCGGCGCCCTCGGGATCTGGGCGCTGTCCGTCTCCGCCTTCGTGTCCGCGCTCGGCGCGATGGCCCTCGTCTACGCGGTGGCCCGCACGGCCCAGGGCCTCACCCCGCTGCGGCTCGTCCTCACGGGCACCGCGATGTACTACGGCTTCTCCGCGCTGACCACGCTCATGGTGTTCGCCGCCGAGCGCGGCGAGGCCGCGCGCTCCGCCATGATGTGGCTGCTGGGCAGCCTCGGCGGCGCGAGCTGGACCTCGCTGCCCATCGCCACGGGCGCGGTCGCCGCCGGGCTCGCGTACCTGCTGCTGTCGGCCCGGCGCCTGAACGCGCTCGCCATGGGCGACGAGACCGCAGCCGCGCTGGGCGTCGACGCGGGGCGGCTGCGCCGGGAACTGTTCCTGCTGGCCGCCGCCGTCACCGGCGCGGTCGTGGCCGTCAGCGGCGCCATCGGCTTCGTCGGCCTGATGGTGCCGCACGCCGTGCGCGTCCTGGTCGGCGCGGACCACCGCCGTGTCCTGGCCGTCGCGCCGCTCGCCGGGGCCGTTCTGCTGGTGTGGGTGGACGTGCTCTCGCGGATCGTCCTGGCGCCCGTCGAACTGCCCGTCGGCGTGCTCACCGCCGTGATCGGCGTCCCCTGCTTCCTGCTGCTGATGCGCCATCGCACCGGATACACCTTCGGAGGTGCGTGAGCCGTGCGCGTCGACATCGAGGGGCTGACGGTCGAGAGGTCAGGGGCCACGCTCGTACGCGAGGTGGACCTGCGCGCCGACGAGGGGGAGCTCGTCGGCCTCGTCGGGCCCAACGGCAGCGGCAAGTCCAGTGTGCTGCGCTGCGTCTACCGCGCCTCGCGGCCCACGTCGGGGACCGTGCGGATCGACGGCGACGACCTGTTCGCGCTCACCCCGCGCGAGGGGGCGCGGCGGCTGGCGGCGCTGCCGCAGGAGCAGGCGGGCGAGTTCGACTTCACCGTCGACGAGATCGTCGCGATGGGCCGCCTCCCCCACCAGCGCGCGGCGGCCCGCACCAGCGAAGCGGACCGCGCGGCCTGCGCCGCCGCGCTGCGCAGGGTCGGCGCCGCGCATCTGGCCGGGCGCGGCTTCCGCACCCTCTCGGGCGGCGAGCGGCAGCGGGTGCTGATCGCCCGCGCGCTCGCGCAGGAGCCCCGCGTCCTCGTCCTGGACGAGCCGACCAACCATCTGGACATCGCCCAGCAGCTGGAGGTCCTCGCGCTGGTGCGGGAGAGCGGGCTCACCGTCCTCACCGCGCTCCACGACCTCAACCTCGCCGCCGTGCACTGCGACCGGCTGCACGTCATCTCGGGCGGCGCGATCGTCGCCTCCGGCGCCCCGCACGACGTGCTGACGCCCGCGCTGCTCGCCGACGTCTTCGGCGTACGGGCGCACCGCGTGCGGCATCCCGAGACGGGCGCCGTGCAGTTGCTGTTCGACCGCCTCCCCTCCGCCATCTGAAGGAGCCCGCGCCCCATGCGTCCCCTGCACTCCTCGCGTCAGCAGACAACAGCCGCTCTCGCTCTCGTCACCCTGGTCACCATCACCGCCTCCGGCTGCGGGGCGAAGATCGCCGAAAACGCCGAGGACGACGGGGCGGGCGGGCGCGTCGAGCCCGTCACCCTCACCAACTGCGGCGAGAAGGTCACCTTCGACCGGCCGCCGGAGCGCGTGGTCACCAACGACGTCGGCATCACCGAGATCATGTTCGCGCTCGGCCTCGCGGACCGGATGGCGGGCTACGCCATGCCGGACGACAAGGGCGACCTCGACGCCGTGCCCTGGAAGGACGGCTACGAGAAGACGAAGTGGCTCTCCAAGAAGCAGCTCAGCCAGGAACTGGTCCTCGACGCCAAGGCCGACCTGGTCTTCGCGGGCTGGGGCTACGGCTTCAACGAGGGCGACGGCTTCACCCCGGCCCGGCTCAAGAAGCTGGGCGTCGACTCGTATCTGCTCACCGAGTCCTGCCGCAACGGCCACGAGGGCGGCGGGGGCGGCAGCAAGGCGCGCGGGGTGATGCCGCCGCTGGAGGCCCTCTACACCGACCTGCGCAACCTCGGGAAGCTCTTCGGGGTCGAGAAGCGCGCCGAGGCCCTGATCGCGCGCTTCTCCGCGCAGGTCGCGGAGGCCCGCGAGAAGGCCCCGAAGGGCGCGGACCGGCCCCGTGTCTTCCTCTACGACGACGGCCGCGACAAGCCGCTGACCTCGGGCCGCTACGCGGGCCCGCACGACATCATCACCAAGGCGGGCGGCGACCACGTGATGAAGGACCTCGACGACACGTGGACGACGGTCGGCTGGGAGACGGTCGTCCAGCGCGACCCTGAGGTCATCGTGATCAACGACTACGGGGACACCAGCGCGGCCCAGAAGGAGAAGTTCCTGAAGTCGTACGCGCCGCTCCGCAACGTCTCCGCGATCAAGAACGACCGCATCTTCACCCTGGACTACGCCGACCTGGTCGAGAGCCCCCGCAACCCCGACGCGATCGCCAGGCTGGCCACGTACCTGCGGAGCGTGAAGAGGTGAGCGGCCGACCTCCTACACTGGGCGTGTGGTAACCACCAACTGGCAGAGCGACCTCCGCGCGCGCGGGTACCGGCTGACCCCGCAGCGCCAGCTCGTGCTGGAGGCCGTGGACAAGCTGGAGCACTCGACGCCGGACGACATCCTCGCCGAGGTGCGGCGCACGGCGGGCGGCGTGAACATCTCCACCGTCTACCGCACCCTTGAACTGCTGGAGGAGCTGGGCCTGGTCTCCCACGCCCACCTCGGGCACGGGGCGCCCACGTACCACCTCGCCGACCGCCACCATCACATGCACCTGGTCTGCCGGGACTGCACGGACGTGATCGAGGCCGATCTGTCCGTGGCCGCGCCCTTCACGGACCAGTTGCGCGAGAAGTTCGGCTTCGAGACGGACATGAAGCACTTCGCGATCTTCGGACGGTGCGGGAAATGCGCGGCGGCGGCGTCTTCGGGCGAGGACGAGGGCGAAGGCGACGGCGGCCGGGCCGAGAAGTAGCCCGGCCGGCGGGAGCGGGAGCGCGAGGGCGCGGGAGCCGTTCGTCGCCGTGCCGTCGTAGGCTGACGGTATGTCCTTCAACAGCCCGCTCCTCAGCCTCCCGGGCGCCGTCGCGGCCGAGGGCCCGGACGAGGGCGTCGCCGCGCACTACGGCGACCTCTTCCGGGAACAGCGCGCGCTCGCCGACGGCACCGGGTTCGTCGATCTCTCCCACCGCGGCGTGATCGCCGTCTCCGGCGAGGACCGCCTCTCCTGGCTGCACCTGCTGCTGACCCAGCACGTCAGCGAGCTGCCCCCGGGCCGCGCGACGGAGGCGCTGATCCTCTCCGCCAACGGGCACGTCGAGCACGCGCTCTATCTCGTCGACGACGGCGAGACGGTGTGGTGCCACACCGAGCCAGGTACCCAGGCCGATCTGATCGCCTACCTGGAGAGCATGCGGTTCTTCTACCGCGTCGAGATCGCCGACCGCACCGAGGAGTACGCGGTCGTGCACCTCCCCGCGGGCTCCATCGTGCAGCCGCCCGAGGGCACGGTCGTCCGCGAGACCCCGCACGGCCGGGACCTGCTCCTCCCCCGCGCCTCCCTCAAGTCCTTCGCCGACGCGGCGGCCCCGGCCATCGGCGTGCTGGCGTACGAGGCGCTGCGCGTCGAGGACCACAGGCCACGGCTCGGCATGGAGACCGATCACCGCACCATCCCGCACGAGCTGGGCTGGCTGGAGACGGCCGTGCACCTCGACAAGGGCTGCTACCGCGGCCAGGAGACCGTGGCGCGCGTCAACAACCTGGGGAAGCCGCCGCGCCGCCTCGTCTTCCTGCACCTGGACGGCAGCGAGGTCCGGATCCCCGTGCACGGCGATCCGGTGCGCCGCGCGGAGGACGGCCCGGAGGGCCGCCCCGTCGGCTTCGTCACCACCTCGGCCCGCCACCACGAGCTGGGACCGATCGCGCTGGCGCTGGTGAAGCGGAACGTGCCGGTGGACGCGCCGCTGATCGCGGGCGAGGACGCGACGGCGGCGGCGCAGGAGGTCGTCGTCGCGCCGTAGCCCCCCAGGGGCCGCGAACCGAAGCCGGAGGCTAGACCTCCACCAGCACCGTGAACGGGCCGTCGTTCGTGAGCGTGACCTTCATGTCCGCGCCGAACCGGCCCGTCGCCACTTCCGCGCCCAAGGCGCGAAGCTGCGCGACGACTTCGTCGACGAGCGGCTCGGCGACGGGTCCGGGGGCCGCCGCGTTCCATGTGGGGCGGCGGCCCTTCCGGGCGTCACCGTAGAGAGTGAACTGGCTGATCACGAGCAGCGGCGCCCCGAGATCCGAGCACGACTTCTCGCCCTCCAGGATCCGCACCGACCACAGCTTGCGGGCGAGTTGCGCCGCTTTGGCCGCCGTGTCGTCGTGCGTGACCCCGACCAGCACACACAGTCCCTCGCCGACGACCTCACCGACGGTCTCGCCGTCCACGACGACGCTCGCACCGTTCACCCTCTGCACCACAGCTCGCATACGGCCATCATGCCGTGCACGCGGCGAAGCCCCGCAAGGGCCGTTCCCTGGCCATTACGGGGGCCGCCGGATGGGTGCCGATCCGCTGCGCGAGAGCCGCCCAGAGTGGCACGATGCGCACACGCGGTGCGTAACACTGTTACCGCGGCAAAAGGGGACGAGGGGACAACAACCCATGAATACAACCGGAGCCGGGAGGACGCCCGGCAGCGTTCCGGGCGCCCGTACGAGCAGGGCCGCCGTCTCGAAGCGGGACGGGTCCGGGCCCGGACCGGGAGCCGGGCCCGAGGAGGTGCCGCGGGCCGGGGGGCCGGAGGCCGACGCGGCGGGGGCCGGGCCCGGCAGCCAGGTACCGGGGCAGGCATCTGGCCAGGTACCGGTACCGGCGTCCGGCACCACGTCCGGCTTCGGCTCCGGCGCCGGTTCCCGCGTCGCGGCACTGCTGCACCCGGCGCCGCAGCACGGCGGCGAACCGTACGACGCGCTGCGCGACCCGGGCCAGCCGGACCTGCACGCGCTGCGCCTGCCCGAGCTGCGGACGCTGCGCAAGGGCGCGCAGCGCGAGGAGGCGGACCTCAGCTACGTCAGGCGCCTGCTCCAGGGGCGCATCGACATCCTGCGGGCCGAGCTGGCGCTGCGTACGTCGCCCAGTTCCCCGCTGATCGACCTCCTGCCGGAGATCCTGACCGACAGCCCGTCCACCCACCGCTCCTCCGCGCGCCACGTGACCCTGGGGACCCCGTACAGCGAGGAGTACCGGCTGCTGGCCGAGGAGATGCTGGCCGAGGTCGAGCTGAGCGATCTCGGGGCGCGGACGGACGACGAGCTGCGGGACGCGATGGGGCGGCTCGTGCGGTACGAGCAGCGGGTCTCCGGGCGTCGGCAGTCGTTGCAGCAGACCGCCGACGGGTGCAGCGCGGAGATCGCCCGCCGCTACCGCGAGGGCGAGGCCCAGGTCGACGACCTGCTCTCCTGAGGTCCGGCTCTCCTGAGGTCAGCGGATCTTCGCCCCGTTGGGAAGGGGACATAGGGGGCGGTTACCGTGAGGGTGACGTACACGTACACCACCCGCACCACAGCCCCCACCCGCGAAGGGACAGCCGCCGCGCAGGGGGTGTCAAGGGAAGGCCGCCCCGATGTCCACCGCCACCCCCGTCATATCCGCAGCGCACGACGGCCGGGCCGCAGCGGCTCCGCCGGTGCTCGCCGAGATCGTCCGCTCGGGCTTCGTCGAGGGCCACCACCGCGGCTCCCTGGTCGTGCTCGCAGCCGACGGCACCCTCGACTGGTCTCTGGGCGACGTCGCGAGCCCGGTCTACCCCCGGTCGTCGAACAAGCCGTTCCAGGCCACGGCCGTGCTCCGCGCCGGTCTCGACCTCTCCGGGGAGCGGCTGGCGCTGGCGGCGGCGAGCCACTCGGGGGAGTCCTTCCACCTGGACCTGGTCCGCGAGATGCTCGCCGAGCACGGCCTGGCCGAGACGGACCTCGGCTGCCCGGCCGATCTGCCCCTCGACCGCGAGGAGGCGGAGCTGTACCTCGCCGCCGGGCACCCCCGCGCCCGTACGACCATGAACTGCTCGGGCAAGCACACCGCCATGCTCGCCGCCTGCCGCGCCAACGGCTGGCCCCTGGACACCTACCTCTCCCCCGAGCACCCCCTCCAGCGCCTCGTGCGCGACAGCCTGGAGTCGCTGGCGGGCGAGCCCGTCGCGCACACGGGCACCGACGGCTGCGGCGCCCCGCTGATGGCGGTGTCGCTGACGGGCCTGGCCCGCGCGTTCCGCGCCCTCGCCCTGGCGCCGTCGACGACGCCCGAGGGCCGCGTCGCAGAGGCCATGCGCGCGCACCCCGAGTACGTGGCGGGGACGCGTCGCCACGACACCTGGCTGATGCGCGAACTGCCGGGCACGGTCTCGAAGATGGGCGCCGAGGCGGTCCAGGCGGTGGCGCTGCCCGACGGGCGTGCCCTCGCCTTCAAGCTCGACGACGGCGGAGCCCGCGCCCTGGGCCCCGTCCTCGCCCGCGCCCTCGCGCGCTGCGGCGTCGAGGCGCCCGTGGTGGCCCGTATCGCCGAGGCGCCGCTGCTGGGCGGCGGCGCGACGGTCGGCGAGGTCAGGGCGGCGTTCTAAGGGGGCCGGCCTTTTCGAGGCCGGGAAAACCCCGTGCGCGGCGCGGAGCCCCCCGCCTAGCGTGACCGCATGACCTTGGACATCCGCACCCTGGCCGCCGCCCCCGACGAGTTCCCCGACTGGCTGCGCGCCGTCGCCACCGGCTTTCTGCGGGTGCCGGACATCTCGCCCGAGGAGGTGACGGTCAGGCGCGCGGACGCCGACCTCACGCGGACCGTGGGCGCTTACGACGACACGTACGGCGGGGGGCGCTGCGTCGCGACGTTCCGCAGCTTCCCGCAGGAGCTGACCGTCCCGGGCGGCGCACGCGTGAACGCGTGCGCCGTCAGCAACGTCACCGTCGCCGCCACGCACAGGCGCCGCGGGCTGCTCACGCGGATGATGGCGCAGGAGCTTCGCGCGGCGAAGGAGCGCGGCGAGGTGATGGCCTCGCTGACCTCCGCCGAGTACCCGATATACGGACGCTACGGCTTCGGGCCCGCCGCCTGGTGCGTCGAGTACGAGGTGGAGTCGGCCCGTACAGGGCTCGATCCCCGCTACTCGGGCCCTGCCGACGGCGGACGCGTCGATCTCGTGGACGGCGCGGAGGTGCGCCGCGTCGCGCCCGAGCTGTACGACAGGTTCCGCGCCCAGCCGCACCGGCAGGGCGTCATCGAGCGCGGCACGTCGTGGTGGCGGCGGCACACGGGCCTCGACCGCTTCGAAGGCGACGGCTTCACGCCCCGGTTCCACGCCCTGTACCGCGACGCGGACGGCGTGCCGCAGGGCCTCGCCGCGTACACCGTCGACGACCACTGGGAGGCCAAGCTCCCGGAGGAGACGGCCACAGTGCTCTCGCTGTTCGGGACGACCCCGGCCGCCGAGCGGGCCCTGTGGCTCTTCCTGCTGTCCATGGACTGGGTCTCCCGCGTCCGTACGGGCCTGCGCGCCCCCGACGACGTCCTCCCCCTCCTCGTCCCCGACCCCCGCGCGGCCCGCATCAAGGCCCGGTCCGACTTCCTGTGGCTGCGCCCCCTGGACGTGCCCGCGATGCTGGAGGCGCGCGCCTACCCCGTCACCGGCACGCTGGTACTGGACCTGCGCGACGAGGCGGGGCTCGCCGGTGGCCGCTACCGGCTGGAGGCGGGGCCCGAGGGCGCGAAGTGTGTGGAGACGCGCGAGGACGCCGACCTCTCGATGGAGATCGGCGAGCTGGGGACGCTGTATCTGGGCGACGAGTCCGCGACCCGGCTCGTGGCCCTGGACCGCGTCGAGGAGCACGGGGAGGGCGCCGCGACGACGGCCGACGTGCTGTTCCGCACGGCCAGGCGGCCGTGGTGCCCGGACGTGTTCTGACGGCGAACCACCCTCGCCCGCCCCTCCCCTCCGGGGGCGGGTGAGGACGGCCCGGTCAGACGAGCAGCATCGTCAGCACGACCGCGCCGACGCAGCTGCACGTCACGTTCCTGGCCTTCACACCGACGGTCAGCAGGCAGAGCCCGATGACCCCGACAGCGCCGAAGTGCCACTCGATGAGCTGCTCGAATCCGACGATGACGGCGGCGAGAGCGAGAGCGAACAGAGGCATGGCGTTCCCCTCCTTCGGAAGGCGCGGAAGACGCGGTGAAGGTGCGAGCGGTGCGTAGGCCGGCCCATACGCCGTCGGACGGGCGGGGAGCGGAGGGAAGGACGCGGGCCCTGCCGCGGGACCACTTGGCGGACTTGGCCACCATCTCGATCCGGTTGACTCCAACTCACTTACCAACATTCCCAGTTGGCGACAACTCAAAAACAGTTGGCGAACAACTCTGCGGTATTGTCCGGAAGTTGTAACGTCGTAGGTGTGACAGAGAAGAGCGCCCCACCGAATGGCAGGCCGCCCCACGAAATGGTCGCCGCCACCCTCCGTGAGCGCATCAGGGCGGGCGATCTGACCGAGGGCACCCGCCTTCCCACCCAGAAGCACCTGGTCAGCGAGTTCGACGTCAACCGCACCGTCGTACGGCAGGCACTGGAGACCCTCAAGCGCGAGGGCTTCCTGACGGACACGGGGCGCGGCGCGCCACCGACCGTAGCCGTGCCCGTCACGCAGTCCGAGGCCCCGCAGACCTCGGGCACGGAGCTGTCCGAACGCCTGTACGAGGCGTTCCGCGCCAAGCACGTCACGATTGACTCGTTCTCGCTCACCACGGAGACGTTCAACAGCGCGCTCTCGGGCGCACGCCTGGGCGTCTTCGACCGCGAGCTGACGCCGGAGTCGGTCACGGTCCGCGTGATCGTCCCGAGCCCGACGGCCCGCCTCGCCATCCCCCGCCTCATCGACGACCCCGACGACCCACGGGTCGTCGAGCGCCTGCACGAGTTGCAGCGCACCTGGACGAACGCGCTCAGGCTGAGCCTGGAGGGGCTGCGGGACCGCGGGCACATCGCCGAGGTGTCGTGCGAGATACGGACCGTGGCCGCCACACCGCTGCACAAGCTCTATCTGCTCAACCGCACCGAGGCGCTGATGGGCTACTACCGCGTGCTGGAACAGCAGGTCACGCACCAGGGCGAGCAGCTCGACATCTTCGACGTGCTCGGCATCGACGCGAACCTGTACCGCTCGTCGTCCGGTCCCGACTGCCGCGACGAGCAGGAGGCGAGCTTCGTCAAGGACTCGCAGCAGTGGTTCAACTCCCTGTGGGACCACATCTCCGAGCCGTTCCCGGCCCACTAGGCGTGTTGTCCGGGGGTGTCGCCCGCGTCCTGTACGTGAGCCCCGCGCCAGCAGATAGTTGTACCCCCTGTCGGCTAACCGAGGAACGCGATGCGTGATCTCATCGGCCCCGCGAAGTGCGTGATCTTCGACTTCGACGGCCCCCTCTGCCACCTGTTCCACCGCTTCCCCGCGCCCGGTGTCGCGGACCGCCTGCGCGAACTGATCCCCGCGGCCCACCCCGGAAACGGCTCCCTCTCCTCAGACGCCCCCTTCTCCGACGTCGACGACCCGTACGTCATCCTCCAGCGGGCCTTCGCCGACCCCGCCTCCGTCGCCGACGGCACGGCGCACGCCGTCGAGCGCGCGCTGACCCGCGAGGAGGTGCGGGCCGCGTCGCACGCGTATCCGACCCCGTACGCCGACAGCCTCGTGCGCACGCTCAGCTCGACGGGCAGGCGGCTGGCCGTCGCCACCAACAACGCACAGCAGGCGGTGGAGCGCTATCTGGAGACGCGGCTGACCGGCGCGCTGTTCGCCGGGCACGTCCACGGGCGCTGCGCGGACGCCGGGCTACGGCTGAAGCCGGATCCGGACTGCCTCGTACGGGCACTGGAGTCGACGGGCGTGGCGCCCGGTGACGCGCTGATGATCGGCGACGCGCCGCGCGACCTGGCGGCGGCCCGCGCCGCAGGGGTGTCCTTCCTCGGCTACGGGCGCAACGAGCGCAAGGCGGCGGCGCTGCGCGCTGCGGGCCTGGAGGCGGAGGACATGGTGGACTCGCTGCGGTCCGTGCTGAAGTGCGTCGATCCCGGCGCGCACGTGTGAGGTGAGGCGGGACGGGGCGAGGTGGGGCGGGGTGGGGCGGGGTGCGGTTCGCAGACGTGGGCACGCGGTGCACCGTACGTAAGGTGGTCGGCGCACCCCGCGCACCCGCGTTCCGTGCGCTCCACGCGCTCCACGCGACCGAGCAACCTCGCACACGAGGAGGACGATCAGCGATGACCGACGCCCCCACCCCCGAGACGAACGAGCCCGCGCACGACCCCGAGGTGCTGGAGCTGGCCCAGAAGATCTTCGACCTGGCGCGGCACGGCGACACCGACACGGTCGCCGCCTACGTCGACGCGGGCGTCCCCGCGAACCTCACCAACGACAAGGGCGACTCCCTTATCATGCTCGCCGCCTACCACGGCCACGCCGCGACCGTGAGCGCGCTGCTGGCCCGGGGCGCCGACGCGAACCGCGCCAACGACCGGGGGCAGACCCCGCTCGCGGGCGCGGTCTTCAAGGGCGAGGACGAGGTCGTACGGGCGCTCCTCGCGGGCGGCGCCGATCCGCGCGAGGGGCAGCCGTCCGCGGTGGACACGGCCCGGATGTTCGAGAAGCGGGAGCTGCTGGAGCTTTTCGGCGCCGAGTGACCCGCCGGGGGCCTGGGGTGCCGGAACCCTTTGGGGGCTCCGGCACCGGGCGGATCACGTCGCGCCACGCCACGTCACCCGGCCGACATCTCCGGGCTCCGCTCCCGTACGTCGGCGACCACGCAGCTCACGTTGTCGGGGCCACCGGAGTCGCGGGCCAGCGCGACGAGTTCGCGCACCGCGGCGCCGGGGTCCCCGACCGTCGTGACCACCCGGCGGATCTCGTCCGCCGGGACGACGGCGGACAGCCCGTCGGAGCAGAGCAGGTAGCGGTCGCCGGGCCGCGCCTCGTGCAGGCGCAGGTCGGGGGTGGAGTCCGCGTCCCGGGCCAGGGCGCGTGCCAGCAGCGCCCGCTGGGGGTGCGACGCGGCCTCGTCCGCGCCGATGCGGCCCTCGTCGGCCATCGCCTGCACGAGGGTGTGGTCGTGGGTGATCTGGAACAGCTCCCCGTCCCGCAGCAGATGGGCACGGGTGTCCCCGATGTGGACGAGGGCCAGCTGGGAGCCGGTCCAGAGCATGGCGGTCAGCGTCGTGCCCGCCCCAAGGGGCCCCTGCTCCTGCCCCTGCCCCTGCCCCTGCCCCTGCTCATGGCTGCCGGACGCGGTCGCGGTCGCCGTCGCGTCGTGCACGGCGCGGCCCGCCTCCTCGACGGCGTCCTCCAGCGCGTTGAGGAGGCCGCCCGCGGGCACGCCGTCCGTCTCCAGCCGCTTGAGCGCCTCGACCGCCGCCGCGCTCGCGGGCGCCCCCGCGGGTCCGTACCCGTCGGCGACGGCGAGCAGCCGGGAGCCCGCGTAGGCGGTGTCCTGGTTGCTCTCGCGGACGAGACCGGGGTCGGAGAGCGCGGCGTAGCGGATCTCCATGGGAGGCGTGGTGCCGGGGCTGTCCTGGTTGCCAGGGCTGTTCGGGTTGCTCGGGTGGCTCGGGTGGCTCGGGTTCACGGCGGGGTCCTTCCTGGACAAGTGGTCGACGAGGAAGGCGGCGAGGTCCCGTCGCGCGGCGGTCTCCGTCTCGACGCGCGCCCAGTACGCGCGCACCTCCTGGGCCGCGGCACCGGGCCCGGCGTCCGAGCCCGTGTCCGGACCCGCCTCCTGGCCCTCCGCCAGCGCGCACACCTGGCGGATACGGGCGAGCGGCATCCCCAGGCGCCGGAGCCAGGCCACCAGCCGGGCGCGCTCCAACTGCGCGGGGGCGTAGTGGCGGTAGCCGGTCGACGGGTCGACGTGGACGGGCTCCAGCAGCCCGAGTTCGTCGTAGAGACGCAGCGCCTTCGGCGAGAGCCGGGACGCCTTGGCGAAAGCGCCGATGGTCAGCAGCTCCATGCCCGCCCCTCCCTCCTCGTGCCCTCCTCGTGCCGGGCACGCCGCCCGGCGCTCCCGATGCTGTGGCCTCCCCCAAGGTGAAGGTCAACGGCCCGGCCGGGGGTCCGGCCTGCGCGCGAGGAAGACGAACTCCAGCCCCGGCCGGTCGGGCGCGTCACGGACGTCCTCCACCACATACCCGTGCGCGGTCAGCTCCGCCTCGACCTCCTCCCGCCCGCGGAAGCGCAGCGTCGAGTCCGACGTCAGCACCTGCCCGTCGGCGTCGAACACGTAGGTCGAGCGGAACGTCACCAGCGGCCCGTCCACCTCGGTCACCTCCACCCAGTGCTCGACGGCACCCACGCCCGGCACCTCGGCCACGCCGTACGTGGCCGCACGGGTCCACCCCTCCCAGGCGCGCCGCGCCGGGTCCCGGGTCTCGAACACCAGGTGCCCGCCCGGCCGGAGCGCCTCATAGGCCCCGCTCAGCGCGCGCCGCCACGCCCGCGGGTCGGCGACGGCCTGGGCGACGTTCCCCGTCATCGTCGCGAGGTCGGCCCGCAGGCCCGGCGGCAGCGCCGTCACCTCGCCGTGGACCCAGCGCACCCGCTCGCCGCCGGGCTTGCGCCGGGCCACGTCGAGAGAGGCCCGCGCGGGATCGACCCCGACCACCTCCGCCCCGCGCCCGGCCAGCAACAGCGCGAACACACCCGTCCCGCATCCGATGTCCAGCACCCGCCGCGCCCCGTGCTCCTCCGCCACCCGCAGATACGCGTCGAGATCGCGCCGGTCGGCCTCGACGGCGTCATAGACGGCGGCGAGCCGCGGATCCCCGTACTGCTCATCAGCCATGCGCCGAAGCTACGCGCCCGAAGTCTGTGCGGCGATGAAGCCTGAACGTGCACACAAGATTAATCCTCTGCCATCATGTGGGCATGACTGAGATCACCATCAGCAAGGCCCGCTCCGAACTCGGCGATTTGGTGCGCCGCGCCGCCCACAGCCGGGAGACCATCGCCCTCACCGACCACGGCCATGTGGCCGCGCTGCTCGTCTCGCCCCAGGTCATAGAGGATCTCGAAGACTCCCTCGCCATCGCCGAGCGTGAACGTCGCAAGGCGGAGGGCGCCCTGGGTGGAGGCATGTCGCACGAGGAGGTCGGACGACTGCTGGGGCTGCGTCCGTGACCTACAGCATCATCTGGGAGCCAGCGGCGACGAACGCCGCCGTACGCTTCCTGAAGGACGACCCCAAGGGCCTGGCCGCCCTGTACGAGGCCGTCGACCTCCTCGCCGAGGATCCCCGCCCTGCCAACTCCTCACCATACGGAAGCGTTTACCGGCGTCTCCGGGCCAGCGACTATCGAGCGCTCTACGTCATCGATGACGACGTGATCCGCATCCTCGTCACCCACGTCGGCCGCGCGTCGCACTGAGCCCGCGCCCCCTGACCGACCTGTCGAGAGCCGGAACGGCCGCGACGCCATCGCCACCACCCCCGGATCACAGTCCAGCCGCATGAGCTGACCGAGTTCCACCCACGCGTCGGCCATGTGCAACGAGCCGTGACCGAGTGCTCGTGTCCGCCCTGCTGAACCTTGCCGTGGCCCGCTCGGCGGTGTCCGGCTCTCACCCGTGTGCTGACAGAACGTCGCGGAGAGCGAGAGGGGCGCGGCCGGTCAGCTGGGTGTAGTCGTTTCGGACTCGGTCCCAGCGCTGCTCGCGCACCGAGGCGAACATGGACGAAAAGGCGTAGAGCCACCAGGGATCCAGGCCGGTCGCCGCCGTCTCGGCACAGTACGTGTCAGCCGGGATGTCCACGTAAACGACAGGCGTCTTCCATGCCTCCGCCGAGATCGAGGCGATGCCCGCCAGGTCCACCGACTCGGGTCCCGTGATGTCATGGTGACGGCCGGTCGGCTCACCCACCGCGAGCGCGGCGAGGGCGCGCGCCACGTCGTCGCGCGCCACCAGGGAGACCCTGCCATCCGCTGCCGGAAGCCGCAGCAGCCCGGTGGCGCGCGCCTCGGTGAGCCAGGCTTGGAAGAACTCGATGTAGAGCGAAGCCCTGGCGAACGAGCACGGGACGCCGGTAGCCAGAAGCAGATCCTCGGTGAGCCGGTTGACCACGGCATAGCAGAACGGGGACGCCATGTCGGCGTCGACGCTGCTCAGCGCCGCGACATGGCCGACGCCCTCGGCCGCCACGGCGGCGACGACGTTGCGGTGGTGCAGCAGCACCCGTGCATCGGGCCCGTCACTGGAGACGAAGACCAGAGTGTCCACGCCCTTCAGCGCCGCACGCAGCGCCGGCGGATCGGCGTAGTCGGCGACGGCGACCTCCACTTGCGGCGGCAACGCCTCGGCAGGCAGCCTCCTCCTGGTCATCGCTACGACGTCCACGTCGGCCCGGCCCGCGAGCAACTGCACCACCCGCCCGCCCAGCCTGCCCGCCGCCCCCGTCACCGCGATGCGCATCGATGCCCCCGTCGCCTTGTCACCAGTCGTACAACCGTAGGCCGCCAAGCGCGGCAGCGGCTCAGAAAGAGCGAGACAGGCCACACATGACCGTCGTGGCCGTGTTCGGCCAGTTGTGCGACGCGACACTTTTGCAAGCAGGCGCTTGCAAAAGTTAGCAAGGGCGAGGCACTGTAGGGGCATGGCTTCCCTGAACGTCGGCAACCTCGGCGAGTTTCTGCGGGAGCAGCGGCGGCAGGCCAAGCTCTCGCTGCGGCAGCTCTCCGACGCCGCTGGGGTGTCGAACCCGTATCTCAGCCAGATCGAGCGCGGGCTGCGGAAGCCGAGCGCCGAGATCCTCCAGCAACTGGCCAAGGCGCTGCGGATATCGGCGGAGACGCTGTATGTGCAGGCCGGGATTCTCGACGAGCGCGACCGCGAGGACCTGCTGCACGTTCCGGCCGCGATCCTCGCCGATCCGTCGATCAACGAGCAGCAGAAGCAGGCGCTGCTCCAGATCTACGAGTCGTTCAGGAAGCAGAACGGACACGGCCCCGACGGCAAGGGCGACATCTCCGGCGACGAGGCCGGGGAACCGGCGGCAGAACAGGCCGGGCCCGGGGACACCGGGAAGCCGTAGCCGACGCGGAAGCGGCACGGCAGCAGAGCGGCACAACGTCACACACAGGCGCCCCACCAGGCGTCACGCGGCACGACCCACCAGGGAGGGACCCTCAATGCCCAACACGGACGAACTGCGCAAGACCCTGACCGACGCGACCCCGCTGTACTTCGCCGCCGGTGTCATCGACAAGATCCGCGAAGAGGCCCCGGAGCGGATCGCCGCCGTGCGCGCCACGGACCCCAAGGAGGTCCAGGCGAAGGTCAGCAAGCAGGCCAAGGAGACGCAGGCCAAGGTCAGCGAGGTTCTGGGCACGATCGACGCCGACATCAAGAAGCTGCGCGAGCAGGCCCAGCACTACGCGCTCCAGGGCGTGGGCGTCGCCGCCGAGTACGCGGTCAAGGCACGTGAGGCGTACGACGAGTACGCCGAGCGCGGCCGGGGCGCCGTGAAGACCTGGCGCGGTGAGGCCGCGGACACGGTGGCTCCCGAGGAGTACACCGTCGAGCGCGAGCCGGTGAAGGTGGCCGAGCCCCCGGCCGGTTCCGGCTCCGGCTCCACGAGCGGCTCCGGTTCCACGAGCGGCACCAGCGGTTCCGGCACCAGCTCCAGCTCCAGCACCAGCACCGGTACCAGCGGCTCCAGCAGCTCCGCCAGCGGCGCGAAGAAGACCACCGCGGCCAAGAAGACCACGACCGCCAAGAAGACGGCGCCGAAGTCGGACTCCTGAGTCCCGACGCCGCGCGCGAAGCGGGCCGGGTGCCGGACAGGCGCCCGGCCCCTCCCGTCGCCCCTCCCCGTCACCGCGCCCCTAGGGGTGCCCCGGACAACCCCCGGACAACGTTTCGTACCTCGTGCGTCGAGGGCACCGCCCCAGGTACGGTGGCACGAGCGACCGCGCGAACCCAGGAGTGTGAGCACCAATGCTGATGCAGAGCTTCGGGACAGTGCTCTGGTTGATCAACATCGCGGTGCTGGCCCTGGCCGTGTTCGCCTTCATCGACGCCGCACTGCGCCGCGACGACGCCTACCGCGCCACGGACAAGCAGAACAAGGGCTTCTGGATGATCATCCTGGGCCTGACGGTCCTGGTGAACCTCCTGGTGCCCATGGTGATGCTCCAGATCATCGGGCTCATCGCGACGATCGTCTACATCGTGGACGTACGCCCCGCGATCAAGCAGGTCACGGGCGGCGGACGCGGCGGCCCGCGCAGGGGCGGCAGCAGCAGCGACGGCCCGTACGGGCCCTTCAACGGCCGCTGAGCCCTCCGGGCCGGGGGCCCGGCCCGAGGCGCCGAGGCGCGTCCCGTTCAGCCCCGCGCGAGCAGCATCACCGCGACGTCGTCCGTCAGCTCCTCGCCGTTGAGCCGCCGCACGTCCTCCATCGTCGCGTCCAGCAGGCTCTCGCCCCTGGCGCCCTGCGCCATCCGCCGCGCGACGATGTCGGTGATCCCCTCCTGGCCGAGGCGTCTGCGCCCCTCGCCGACGCGCCCCTCGATCAGCCCGTCCGTGTACATCAGCAGGCTCCAGGCGCGGCCCAGCGCCACCTGCCTGCGCGGCCAGCGCGCGTTGGGGACGAGGCCGAGCGCGAGGCCGCCCTCGTCGTACGGGAGCAGCCGCGGCGTCCCGCCACCGCCACCGCCGCCACCGCCCGCGCCCCCGGCCACGAAGAGCGGCGAGGGGTGCCCTGCCAGGCAGACACCGGCGCTGCGGCCGTCGGGCGAGATGTCCACGGTGCACAGCGTCGCGAAGATCTCCTCGCTCGCCCGCTCGTGCTCCAGCACCTTCTGGAGCGTCCCCAGCAGCTCGTCGCCGCACAGCCCGGCGAAGGTCAGGGCCCGCCACGCGATGCGCAGCTCGACTCCCAGGGCCGCCTCGTCGGGACCGTGGCCGCAGACGTCGCCGATCATGGCGTGGACGGTGCCGTCGGCGGTGCGGACGGTGTCGTAGAAGTCGCCGCCGAGCAGCGCCCGCGAGCGGCCGGGGCGGTAGCGGGCCGCGAAGCGCAGCTCGCTCCCCTCCAGCAGCGGCGTGGGCAGCAGCCCGCGCTCCAGGCGGGCGTTCTCCTGGGCCCGCAGCCGGGACTCCGTGAGCTGGCGCTGCGCGAGGTCGGCGCGCTTGCGCTCGACGGCGTAGCGGATGGCGCGGCTGAGGGTGCGGCCGTTCAGCTCGTCACGGAAGAGGTAGTCCTGCGCGCCGAGCCGTACGGCCTCGGCGGTACGTTCCGCGTCCGCGCCGTCGGTCAGCGCCAGGACGGGGTGGCGGGGGGCCAGGCGCAGTACGCGCCGCAGCATGTCCAGCTCGTGGGGGCCCGGCGCGGCCTCGCCGCCGTCGCCGGGGCCGCCCGCACCGTCAGCGCCGTCGGCCTCGGACCCCGGACCGGAACCCGAACCCGGCGCCTCCACCTCCCGCGACTCGCCGCGCGCGTCCTGCCCAGCGGGCAGCAGCGCGAGGTCGAGCAGGATGCAGTGCACGTCGTCGGTGAGCAGCCGCTCCGCCTCGGTGAGGTTGCGCGCCGTGCGTACGCGGATGCGCTCCCTGGGCGCGCCGGGAAGCCCGGCGCTCGCGGAGTCCAGGATCTCGGGCACGCTGATGGCGCCCGTCGGATCGTCCTCGATCACGAGCAGGGTGAGGGCGCCGCCGGCGCTCCGCACGGTCTCCGGCTGCCTCGTCGTCCCCGGCTCGCCGGTCTCCGCTCCCGCGGCCCCCGCCTCCGTCTCCGCGGTCTCCGCCTCCGGCACCCGCGTCTCCCCCTCGCCGGTGCCCGGGTGCGGCGGTGCGGCAGGCGGCGAGGCCGCGTACTCCCGTTGCACACGTACGGGCATGTGAGTTCCTCTTCCCTCCCCCCGAGGGTGCGGTAGTGGGCCAGTCGGCACGCCACCTGGCCCGGTCCGCCGAGCGATGGTCGGTCGCTCCTCGTGCCGGGCTGTCCGAGGGGACCTTAGCGCCCCCGTACGTATGTACGGAATGGCCGGAGAGAATCCTCCGCCGTCATATGCCCTCGCGACGCGGGGAGTTCGCCCCCGGCGCCGCCCGCGCATGACCAACGTCACTCGCCGTGCGCTCCACGCGGGGCGCCCGGCGAGTGGCCCGGCTCACTTGTCCGGCCGTACGACTCCCAGGATCGGCATCGAGCCAGCGCCCTCGATGGTGATCTGCCGCCCCGTCCTGGGGGCGTGCACCATCGCGCCGTCGCCGACGTACATGGCGACGTGGCTCGCGTCGTTCTTGTAGATGATGAGGTCCCCCGGACGCATCTTCTCCAGCGGCACCCTGGGGAGCTGCTTCCACTGCTCCTGCGACGTGCGGGGGATCTGTTCGCCCGCCGCCTGCCAGGCACGCATCGTCAGCCCCGAGCAGTCGAAGGTGGCGGGGCCCTCGGCGCCCCACTCGTAGTCCTTGCCGATCTGGTTCGTCGCGTACGCGAGGGCGCGCTTGCCCGCCTTGGACGCCTTGCCCTCGATCTCGTCCAGCACGCCCGACTCGAGCCACTTGGACTGCCGCGCGTAGGCCGCCTCGGCCTCCAGCTCGCGCAGCTTCTCGCGCTCGTCCTTCGCGAGCCGCGACTCCACCTTCTCGGCCTTCGCCAGCTGCTTCTCGACGCTCTTCTTGGCGGCGGCCTTCCGCTTCCGGTTCGCCTCCAGCTTCTCCCACTGGTCCGTGGCGTCCTCGGCGTAGCCGTCCAGCTTCTCCTTCGTGCCGGTCAGCTTGCCGATGAAGCCCTTGGCCGCCTGCTGGCCCTTGCGGACGAGGGAGACGTCGCGCAGGAACTTCTCCGGGTCCTTCCGCAGCAGCACGTGCGCCTCGTCCGGCATGCCGCCGCTGCGGTACTGGGCGCGGGCCATGGCGCCCGCGGTGTTCTTCAGCTTGTCGAGCTTCGTCTGCGTGGCGTCGATCTTCCTCGCCAGCTCGACGATCTCCTTCTGCTGCTTCTCGACCTTCTCCTCGGCGCCGTTGTACGCCTCGGCGGCCGACTCGGCCTTGTCGTGGAGCCGCTCGATCTCCTTGCGGACGTCCTCCAGACTCCGGCCCGCGCCCGCGCCCGCGCCCGCACCCGCACCCGCGCTCCCGCCGCCGCTCCCCCCGCTGCTCTCCCCCGGGTCCGCGTACGCCGTGGCCGACGCCGGCCCGGCCAGCACTCCCAGCGCGCAGGCCACGGCGACGGCCGTTCCGCGCCTCCCCGGCAAGCCTCCAGGCCGTGTCACACGGCCACCCCCTCATGCCTCGGTATGCCTCGGTGGTCCACTCAGCCCGACTGGAGCGGATAGTGCCACGAGCCGCCCAAAACCAACAGAGCCCCCCACAAGTCCCTCCGCTCCCCTCCTCACGTCCCGCTGCCCCCGGGCCCGCACGTCGCGCTACTAGGCCGACCGGCGAGGTTCACCTCGCGTTCACCCACTTCCGTCGGCCGCTTCACCTGATCTGCCTAATTTCAGCCGTACCGAGAGCGCGCGCCTCCCCACGGCGGGCATCGCGCGGACATAGCTGGGACAGGCTCGGTTCTCGCGAGGCTCGGAAGAGAACGACCGAGAGCGACCGAGAGCACACACCACATCTCATCGCACGCCGTTCCCCACCGGCGGGCCCAGGAAGGAACTGAACGAAAGTGAAGCTTCAGCGCACGAACCGGCTTCGCGCCCTCGCTGTCGGGGCTGTCGCGGTCTCCAGCGCCCTGGTACTCACCGCCTGCGGGTCGGACGACAACAGCGGCAACCCCGAGGGCTCGGGCTCCGCCGCCACGGGCGACATCAAGTGCGACGGCAAGGGCAAGCTGCTCGCCTCGGGCTCCAGCGCGCAGAAGAACGCGGTGGACGCGTGGGTGAAGGACTACCAGGCGGCCTGCAAGGACACACAGATCAACTACAAGGACATCGGCTCCGGCGGCGGCATCCAGGAGTGGCTCCAGGGCACCACCGCCTTCGCGGGCTCCGACTCGGCGCTCAAGCCCGAGGAGGTCGCGTCCTCGAAGAAGATCTGCAAGGGCGGCCAGGGCATCAACCTGCCCATGGTCGGCGGCCCCATCGCCATCTCGTACAACGTCTCGGGCGTGGACGACCTGACGCTGGACGCCTCCACGATCGCGAAGATCTTCGACTCGAAGATCAAGAAGTGGAACGACCCGGCGATCAAGAAGCTCAACCCGGGCGCGAACCTCCCGAACACCGACATCCAGGCGTTCCACCGCTCCGACGAGTCCGGTACCACCCAGAACCTGGGCAAGTACCTCGGTACCGCGGCCAAGGACGACTGGAAGTACGAGGACGAGAAGTCCTGGCCCGCCAAGGGCGGCCAGTCGGCCTCCGGCTCCTCCGGGCTGGCCCAGCAGGTCAAGCAGACCGAGGGTTCGATCAGCTACTTCGAGCTGTCCTACGCCACGGCCAACGACCTGAACAGCGTCAAGATCGACACCGGCGCCGCCAAGCCCGTCGAGGCCACCGCCGACAACGCGTCCAAGGCCATCGCCGACGCCAAGGTCATCGGCAAGGGCAAGGACCTCGGGCTGGAGCTGAACTACAACACCAAGGCCGACAGCGCCTACCCGATCATCCTCGTCACCTACGAGATCGTCTGCGACAAGGGCAACAAGAAGGACACTCTCGACGCGACCAAGTCCTTCCTGACCTACACGGCCAGCGAGGGCGGCCAGAGCACCCTCACCGAGCTGGGCTACGCCCCGCTGCCCGACGAGATCGCCGAGAAGGTCCGCAAGACCATCCCGGAGCTCTCCTAGTACACCCGGGCGGGGCGGCGCAGGAATGCCGCCCCGCCCTCTTCCGGTGCACCGCCGCCAGGGGAAAGTCCCCACCCAGACCGGAGACACCATGGACATATCTCCCACCTCCGCAGCCCCGCCCCCGACGTCGCAGTCACCCGGCCCCGGCCCCGACCCCGCCCCGGCTCCGGTCAAGGGCAAGGCAGTACGGCCCGGCGACAAGATCTTCCTCGGCCTCTCCCGTGGCTCGGGCATCACCCTGCTCGTGATCATGGCCGCCATCGCGGCCTTCCTGACCTACCGCGCCTACCTCGCGATCTCCGAGAACTCGGTCAACTTCCTGACCGCCTTCGAGTGGAACCCGCAGGGCGACCCGCCCGCCTTCGGCATCGGCATCCTCGCCTTCGGCACCGTGGTCAGCTCCGTGATCGCGATGGTCATCGCCGTCCCCATCGCGGTCGGCATCGCGCTGTTCGTCTCGCACTACGCGCCGCGCAAGCTCGCGACGCCGCTCTCGTACGTGATCGACCTGCTGGCCGCCGTGCCCTCGATCATCTACGGCCTGTGGGGCGCCCTCTTCCTCGTCCCCTACCTGGACGGGCTCACCCGCTGGCTCGACCAGTTCTTCGGGTGGACGGTCGTCTTCGAGATGTCCAACCCCGGCAGCCCCGCGCGCTCCATCTTCACCGTGGGCATCCTGCTCGCGATCATGATCCTGCCGATCATCACCAACGTGACCCGCGAGGTCTTCCTCCAGGCCCCGAAGATGATCGAGGAGGCCGCGCTGGCGCTGGGCGCCACCCGCTGGGAGGTCATCCGCATGTCGGTGCTGCCCTTCGGGCGCTCCGGCATCATCTCCGCCTCGATGCTCGGCCTCGGCCGCGCGCTCGGCGAGACCATGGCCGTCGCCACGGTCCTCTCCCCCGGATTCCTCTTCACCTGGCACCTGCTCGACCCGGGCAGCGGCACCTTCGCGCAGAACATCGCCGCGAAGTTCAACGAGGCGGACGAGTTCGGCCGCGACGCGCTGATCGCCTCCGGGCTCGTCCTCTTCGTCATCACTCTCCTCGTCAACGGCGCGGCCCGCCTGATCATCGCCCGCCGCAAGGAGTACTCGGGGGCCAACGCATGAGCAACGCACTGATGGACAAGCCGCAGGTCGACGACGTGCCGCCGCCGTCCACTCCCCTCGCGCACCGCAGGATGCCCAGCTGGTCGCCCGTCGCCATCGCGGTCGTCTCGATCGCGCTCGGTATCGGCGTCGGCTCCGTCGCAGGCTGGGAGAGCCGCGTCCAGTGGGGCCTGATCGCCGCGCTGTTCTTCGTCGTCGGCACCTACGCGCTCACCACCGCGGTGGAGGGCAGCCGCCAGGCCAAGGACCGGGTCGCCACGAGCGTCGTCTGGGTCTGCTTCGTCCTCGCCGTCGTCCCGCTGGTCTCCCTCGGCTGGACGACCATCAGCCGCGGCTCGAAGCTCCTCGACGGCTACTTCCTCACCCACTCCATGGGCGGCATGACCAACCTGGAGGAGGGCGGCGGCCTCTACCACGCGCTGCTCGGCACCCTCGAACAGGTCGGCCTGGCGACGGTGATCGCCGCGCCGCTGGGTCTGCTGACCGCGATCTACCTCGTCGAGTACGGCCGCGGGCGCCTCGCCCAGGCCGTCACCTTCTTCGTCGACGTCATGACGGGCATCCCGTCGATCGTCGCGGGCCTCTTCGTCCTCGCCTTCTGGAACCTCGGCCTCGGCTTCGGGCCCTCCGGCTTCGCGGGCTCCATGGCGCTCGCCATCCTGATGATGCCGATCGTCGTGCGCTCCACGGAGGAGATGCTCAAGCTCGTGCCCAACGAGCTGCGCGAGGCGTCACTCGCCCTGGGCGTGCCCAAGTGGCGGACGATCCTCAAGGTCGTCCTGCCCACCGCCATCGGCGGCATCACCACCGGCGTGATGCTGGCCATCGCCCGTATCGCGGGCGAGACGGCGCCGGTCATGCTGCTGGTCTTCGGCAACCCGCTGATCAACCCGAACCCGTTCTCGGGTGCGCAGGAGTCCCTGCCGCTGTACGTCTGGAACCAGTACAAGCTCGGGAACACCGCCAGCATCGACCGCGCCTGGGCGGGAGCACTCACCCTCATCGCCTTCGTGATGATCCTCAACCTGGTCGCCCGCGGCATCGCCCGCTGGAAGGCCCCCAAGACGTCGGGCCGCTGAGGCCCGGTCCGTACGCGAGGGGGCACCCCACAGGGCCGCCCCCCGGAACCCCGAAGAGAGTGACAAGTCCCATGGCCAAGCGCATCGACGTCAGCGGCCTCACCGCCTTCTACGGCTCGCACCGGGCCATCGACGACATCTCCATGACCGTCGAACCCCGCTCCGTCACGGCCTTCATCGGCCCCTCCGGCTGCGGCAAGTCCACCTTCCTGCGCACCCTGAACCGGATGCACGAGGTGACGCCCGGCGGCCGTGTCGAGGGCAAGGTGATGCTCGACAACGAGGACCTCTACGCCTCCGGCGTGGACCCGGTCGCGGTACGCCGCACCATCGGCATGGTCTTCCAGCGGCCCAACCCGTTCCCGACGATGTCCATCTACGACAACGTCGCGGCGGGCCTGCGGCTGAACGGCAACTACAAGAAGAAGGAACTCGACGCGATCGTCGAGAAGTCCCTCAAGGGCGCCAACCTCTGGAACGAGGTCAAGGACCGCCTGAACAAGCCCGGCTCCGGGCTCTCCGGCGGACAGCAGCAGCGCCTGTGCATCGCGCGGGCCATCGCCGTCGAGCCGCAGGTCCTGCTGATGGACGAGCCCTGCTCGGCCCTGGACCCGATCTCGACGCTCGCCATCGAGGACCTGATCGGCGAGCTGAAGGCCCAGTACACGATCGTGATCGTGACCCACAACATGCAGCAGGCGGCGCGCGTGTCCGACCGCACCGCCTTCTTCAACCTCGCGGCCGTCGGCCAGCCCGGCAAGCTGATCGAGATCGACGAGACCGAGCGGATCTTCTCCAACCCGACGGTCCAGGCCACCGAGGACTACATCTCGGGCCGCTTCGGCTGAGCGCCCGAGCGCCTGAGCCGTCGCGCACGGCGCGCATGGACAGCCTCGCGGTGCTGCATGGCGGTGCCACCGCAAGGCGAAGGGTCCGCCCCTGTCACCCGGGGGCGGACCCATTCATGTGCGCGGGCACGGGGCCCTGCCCGTCAGCCGAAGAAGAGCTTCACCAGGTAGTAGCTGACCGCCGCCATCAGCGCGGCGGCGGGCATCGTGATGAACCAGCCGAGGATGATGTTCTTCGCGACGCCCCAGCGCACTGCGCTGACCCGCTTCGTCGCCCCGACACCCATGATCGCCGAGGTGATCACATGCGTCGTGGAGATGGGCGCGTGGAACATGAAGGACGCCGTGTACATCACGGAGGCGGCCGTGGTCTCGGCGGCGAAGCCCTGCGGCGGGTCCAGCTCGATGATCCGGCGGCCCAGCGTCCGCATGATGCGCCAGCCGCCCGCGTACGTACCGAGCGAGAGCATCGCCGCACAGGCGACCTTGACCCAGACGGGGATCTCGTTGTGGTCCTGGACGTTGGCGATGCTCAGCGCCATGACCACGACGCCCATCGTCTTCTGCGCGTCCTGGAGGCCGTGCCCGAGGGCCATGCCCGCTGCCGAGACGGTCTGCGCGATGCGGAAGCCGCGCTTGGCGCGATGCGGGTTCGACTTGCGGAAGAGCCACATGATGGCGCACATGACGAAGTAGCCGATGACCAGCCCGACGATGGGCGAGAGGAACATCGGCAGCACGATCTTCTCGATCACGCCTGACCAGTAGACGGCGATGCCGCCCGCCAGCGCCGCGCCCACCATGCCGCCGAACAGCGCGTGCGAGGACGAGGACGGCAGCCCGAAGTACCAGGTGACCAGGTTCCAGACGATGGCGCCGACGAGCGCGGCGAAAAGGATCGCCATGCCGCTCGACCCGTGCGGCGTCTCGATCAGGCCCTTGCTGACCGTCTTCGCGACACCGCTGCCCAGGAAGGCGCCCGCGAGGTTCATCACGGCGGCCATGGCCAGCGCGGCCCGGGGTGTCAGCGCCCGCGTCGAGACGGACGTCGCGATGGCGTTCGCCGAGTCGTGGAAGCCGTTGGTGTAGGTGAAGAAGAGCGCGACCCCGACGGTCACGATGAGCGCGAACGTGTCCACGAGGGGTCAGGACTCCTTGACCGCGATGGTCTCGACCGTGTTGGCCACGTGCTCGAAGGCGTCCGCCGCCTCCTCCAGCACGTCCACGACCTGCTTGAGCTTCATGACCTCGATCGCGTCGTACTTCCCGTTGAAGAGATGTGCGAGCAGCTTGCGGTGGATCTGGTCGGCCTGGTTCTCCAGGCGGTTGACCTCGATCCAGTACTCGGTGAGGTTGTCCATCGTCCGCAGGTGCGGCATGGCCTCGGCGGTCAGCTCGGCCGCCCTGGCCAGGACCTCGATCTGCTGCTCGACGCCCTTGGGCAGTTCCTCGATCTCGTAGAGGACGACGAGATCGACCGCCTCCTCCATGAAGTCCATGATGTCGTCGAGCGAGGAGGCCAGTTTGTAGATGTCCTCGCGGTCGAACGGGGTGATGAAGGAGGAGTTCAGCTGGTGGAAGATCGCGTGTGTCGCGTCGTCCCCCGCGTGCTCCGCGGCTCGCATCCTCTCGGCGATCTCGGCCCGTGCGGAGGAATCCGCCCCGAGCAGTTCCATGAGGAGCTTGGAGCCGGTCACGATGTTGTCCGCGGAGGCCGCGAACATGTCGTAGAAGCTCGTCTCCCTGGGGGTCAGACGAAAGCGCACTGGGGGTCCTCGGGCTGCGTCGGTTTCGGTCTCGTTGATGCTAGGCGCATCATCCGGCCACGGCGAACCGGCGTTCCCCAGTGTCACCCATGGAGATGTGTGCTCGGCACCGCCCTCCGCCAAATCCGTTATCCTATACCCACGAGGGGTATATGCCCACACCGCGGACGGCCGCGGACCGCACCCCCTACGTCACGTCCAGCACGGGAGGACCCGCCATGACGACGGCCGAGACCAGCGCCGGGAGCGCCACCACCGTCGGGAAGGGCGAGACGTGTTCCGCCCACGCCGCGACGGGCGAGCACGGCTACACCAAGGACAAGGACGCCCACCTCAAACGGCTGCGCAGGATCGAGGGCCAGATCAGGGGCCTGCAACGCATGGTCGAGGAGGACGTCTACTGCATCGACATACTCACGCAGGTGTCCGCCTCCACGAAGGCGCTCCAGTCCTTCGCCCTCCGCCTGCTGGAGGAGCATCTGCGGCACTGCGTGGCGCACGCCGCGCTCGACGGCGGCGCCGAGATGGACGCCAAGGTCGAGGAGGCCACGGCCGCGATCGCCCGCCTGATGCGTACGTAGCACCCCTCGGAAACAGGCGCCGGGTATCGCCCTGGCATATGACGCAGCTCACGCGGGGACTTGCGCCGGAACGCACACGGAAACGGGGCCCGGGGCGGTGCCCCGGGCCGGCTCAGCGCCGCTCGTACTGCCTCACCGGCTCGTCGAAGTCCCCCGTGACCGCCCTCAGCACCTCGTCGATCCGCGCCAGGCTCAGCCGCTCCTCGCCGGCCGCCTCGGCCGCGGAGGCCGCGATCATCAGTTCGCCGCACAGCTCGATCTCGGCGAGGGCCACGTGGTCCTGGACCACCGAGCCCTTCGACCCGCGAGCACTGCCAGGCACACGCACCACCTCCTCGTGTATCCCCAGAGTAGGGAGGGGCGCACCCTCCGCGCATGGCACTTCCGAACCATTTCGTTCCCCATCGCGGCGGCTAGCCCGTCGGCCCGGGCCCCAAACCCCGCCCGGGAGCCGGGAGGACAGGAGCACGGCGGTCGGACGGCGTGGCCCGCGCGCACGCGTACGCACTCCCGCGCACCCGGCCACAGGCGACCGCCCACCGCACGACGTTACGGGGACGCGATCGTTCCCGCGTAGATGTCACGGGACTCGGGCATTCCGATTCGCACCGGTGTACCGAAATCGCGCAGTCTGACCGTCGAGGAGACGGCCACCCCCGGGGCGCCCTCCCTGCTCTCGCCGTGCGCGTCATGCGCGTCATGCCGGTCGTGCTCGCCGTTGACGACGGTGAACTCGTGCCGCACCTTGCGCAGTCTGCCCCGCTCGTCGATGTCCGCCTCGAAGGGCACCGCCTTCGTGGAGAACCCTTTCGCCGCCGCCTCCAGTTGCCTGCGGGAGTGCGGGGACGCGGCCTTCGCGGCTGCCCTGAGGTCCAGCGTGCCCTCGTAGTGGCTGACGGTCTCGCCGTCCAGCGTCCGCTCGCCCTCGTAGGAGACCTGACGCGCCCCGCGCAGCAGCTCGGCCGCGCTGACGGGGTCGGTGGCGCCGCTGGTGACGAGGTTGCCGTCCGAGAGCGAGGCGGTCTCGACGCGCACCCACTTGTCGCTGGGGACCCCCGCGCCGCGGTTCTTCATGTAGACCGCGTCCGGCGTGATCAGTTCGGTGATGGGCCTGCGCTGCCCCACCGCGGCACCCGAAGCACCCTCCGGCAGCAGGATCCTGAGCCGTCCGGCCCGCTTCGCGTAGTCGAAGGCGCCCGTGCCGTCGATGGTGACGCGGGTACCGCCGCTGGTCATCTCCATGGCGGTGACCGTGCTCGACGTGCCCGACCTGGCCAGCACGTCCGGGGCCTCGCGCACGGCGCGGAGCGGATCGCGGGGCACCTTCTCCTCGGCCGCCGCCGCGCCCCTTCCGGAGCAGCCCGTCGCCGTGACCAGCACCACTCCCACGGCTCCCGCCGTGCCCACCGCGACGGCCGAGACCCCCGCCCTGCGCCGTCCGCGCCGTCGCACCGCCATCTGTGCCGACCCCCATGCAGCCAAGCCGTCGCTGAAACTTGTTCTGCTAACGAGGGTCACTGCCGGGCCGTCACGGGCCGGTACGGTTGTCACGTGCGAGAGCTAGCCCCCGAGCGGAAGCTCGAAGAGCAGGACGGACACCGTACGTCGACCGATGAGCGGGGCTCCTTCACCAGCGCGAGATGCGACTGCGGCTGGCGGGGTCCGGCGCGCAGGGCCCGCGACAAGGCCCGCGCGGACGCCGCCGCACACCTGCGGGGCCTCGAGGACTGACACCACGCTCAGGTGCCGCCGATCCAGCGCGGCCGTTTCGGGGGGGGCCGCCGTCCGGGCTCAAGGGGCGCGACGGTGCCGTCGCGGCCGTCGCGCCGTCACGTCACGACAAGGCCGTCACGCCGCCAGATCGCGGTCCCGGCCCCTGCGCGTGCCCGACTCCGCCGCCGCGTCCGCGCCCGGCCCGTCCTGACCGCCCCGGCGGCCGTCCGCCGACGCGGTGGCCTCGGCGCCCGCTTCGTCGGCGCCGCCCTTCGCACCCGCCCACACCAGCACGCCCACCCGCGGGGAGCCCGCGACGGCGCGCACGACGGGGGTCAGCAGCCACATCGCGGCCGGGGCCAGCAGCAGGGAGACGGCCGTGCCGAGCGCGAGCCCGCCGATGACGTCCGTCGGATAGTGCACGCCCATGTAGACCCGGCTGAAACCGGCCGCGACGGCGAGCACGATGCCGATGAGGCCGAACTTCCTGTTGACCATGAAGATGCCGACGGCCAGGGCCATGGCCAGCGTGGAGTGGTCGCTCACGAACGAGTAGTCGGACTTGCCGTCGATCAGGACTTCCAGACCGTGGTGGTCGAAGAAGGGGCGGGGGCGCTCCACGAAGCCGCGGATGGGGATGTTCACCAGCAGCGCGACGGCGGCGGCGAGCGGCGCCCACATCAGCCCCGCGAAACCGGCCACGGCCTCGTCACGGGTCTCGCGGCGGCGGGTGATCCGCCACCAGGCCCACAGCCCGAGCAGGACGAGCCCGAACACGATGCCGTACTCGCCGACGTACTCCATGGTGTGATCGGCCCAGGTGGGGGCTTCCTTCGCCAGCCCGTTGATCTCATAGAGCAGGTCGACATCAGGGTTGTCCCAAACAGCCATCGCGGTGCGGCCCCTCACTCTGCTCTGCTCGTCGCTCTTCTGCGCTGCCGACCCCCGTGGTCGCGGTGCGGAATATCCGTTCCGCACCATAGAACGACACGTGGCGCACCTGGCGTTCCGCTCTTACCGAACGATCACCCGGACGTTATCGAAGGGTGACCCGTCGTCGCAGCTCAGGCCCCACGCGTCACTCAGCGTTCACAGCACATTACACACCCGGACATCATCCGGCCGTAGGCCGAGTCGCGCCAAAGTACTTCGGCGTATCGATCGGATCGAAGCGGATCTTCGCGCCGGTGTAGGGCGCGTCGATCATGTGGCCGCCGCCGACGTAGATGCCGACGTGGTCGATCGACCGCGAGTTGTTCAAGTCCGTGCCGAAGAAGACGAGATCGCCGGGGAGAAGTTCATCACGTTTAGGGTGCGGGCCCGAATTCCACTGGTCGTTGGCGACACGCGGCAGCTCGATCCCGACGCTCTTGTACGCCGCCTTCGTCAGCCCCGAGCAGTCGAACCTGCCACCCTGCTCCGGAGTGCCGTTGCCGCCCCAGAGGTAGGGCGTGCCCAGCTTCTGCTGGGCGAAGTAGATGGCGCCCGCCGCCTGCTTGGACGGGTCGACGCGGCCCTTCTTGGCGGCGAAGCTCTGCTCCAGCTTGCGGATCGTCGAGACGTAGTTCTTCGTCTCCTCGTACGGCGGCACCCCGCCGTACTTGATCACCGCGTAGGCGCCCGCGTTGTACGCGGCCAGCATGTTGTCCGTCTTGTCGCCCGGCGCGTCCTTCACATACGAGGCCAGCTTGCAGTCGTAGCTGGCGGCCGACGGGATGGCGTCCTTGGGATCCCACACATCGCGGTCCCCGTCGCCGTCGCCGTCGATGCCGTGCGCCGCCCAGGTGCCGGGGATGAACTGCGCGATGCCCTGCGCCGCGGCATGGCTCTGCGCGTCCGGTTTCCAGCCGCTCTCCTGGTAGAGCTGGGCCGCCAGCAGCGCGGGATTGAGCGCCGGGCACAGGTTGCCCCACTTCTGCACCAGCCCCTGGTACGCCGACGGAACGGCGCCCTTCGCGAGGCCCACGGCGGCGCCCGTGGCCCCTCCCGCGAGGTTCGCCGCCGCCACGTACGTACCGACCACGAGCAGCGCGACGAAGCCCGCGAGCAGGCCGAGCCCGCCGCCGACACCCAGCAGCCATATCTTTTTCCGACGCTCCCGCACGTCTCAACCTTCCCCCATCCGCGAGCCGTTCAGTGCCGATCCGCTCCGACTCATGACAGAATCCGGGAGAAGCGCGTCGTCGTCCACGGCGCAGGCGCGCACCCGCGGACGGTCCACACGGACATTCCACTCCAACATCCGACATGGGGCGGTGAGTTCACCATGTTCCTGGCAGCCGACAAGGGCGACATCACCACCATCATCGGCGGAATCGCTCCCGACTGGGGACCTTTCGGGACCCTCGGCAGCGAGGCCCGGGTGATGATCGAGGTCGTGATGGCGGTCGCCATCCTCCTCTGCCTGGGCATCGCCATCTGGGGCGCGGCCAAGCAGCGCATCGGAGCAACGGCCCTGCGCGACACCTTCAGCGCCGAGCAGGGCAAGGGGCTGATCGTCGCCGGACTGACAGGCGTGTTCATCATCGGCTCGCTCGGCACGCTCTTCACGATCGTCTACGGCATGGCGGTCTAGTCCGGGCTCCTCCGTCCCGCTTAGGGTGGCGGCACGAGCCGCCGGAGGAGCCCATGGACATCGTGAATCCCGCTCTCCACGACTATCTGCTGGCGCACTGCACGCCGGCCGACGACGTGCTGCGCGACCTCGTGGAGGAGACGCAGCAGGCCGTTCCGGGCACGGAGATGCAGGTCAGCCATGACGAGGGCGTGCTGCTCACGATGCTCGTCAGGCTGACGGGCGCGCGCTCGGCCGTCGAGATCGGCGTCTTCACCGGCTACTCCTCGCTCTGCATCGCGCGCGGGCTGCCCGAGGACGGCCGCCTCCTCGCCTGCGACGTCTCCGACGAGTGGACGTCCATCGCACGCCGCTACTGGGACCGCGCCGGGGCCACCGACAGGATCGACCTCCGGCTCGGCCCCGCGGCCGACACGCTCCGTGCCCTTCCCGAGGAGCCGGCCGTGGACTTCGCGTTCATCGACGCGGACAAGGTCGGCTATCCGACGTACTACGAGGAACTGGTGCCGCGCATGCGCCCCGGCGGGCTCATCGTCCTGGACAACGTGCTGCGCACGGGGCTGGTCGTCGATCCGTCGGCCCAGGACGACGCCGTCCTCGCCATCCGCCAGACCAACGACACGATCACCGCCGACGCGCGCGTCGAGTCCGTGATGCTGCCGGTACGGGACGGGGTCACGCTCGTACGGAAGCGGTGACCCTCGCGGGTTCCTGTGCAGGTGCCCGTCCGGTGAGGTGCCCCGTGAGGGCCGGGCGCTTAGCCTCTCTGCCATGCCGACACCTTTACCGCGCCCGGAACGGCCGGAACGACCGGGAGCGCTGGACCACGCCCGTTACTGCGCCGAACTCACCGAGCAGGCCCGGCAGTTCCACGCCGTCGTACGGGACGCCGATCTGGGCGCGCCCGTGCCGACCTGCCCGGAGTGGACGCTCCGGGAACTGACCGTGCACCTCGGGGGCGCGTACCGCTGGATGGCGGAGATCGTCAGGACGCGGGCCTCAGCGAACGTCCCGGACGAGGACGTACCCGCCTTCGCGGGCCCCGGGACCGCCCCGGACGGGCGGGCGCCGTCCGCCGAAGCGCTGGGCGACTGGTTCTCCGAGGGCGCGCTGCTGCTCGTCGAGCAGTTGCTCGCCGCCGGGCCCGACGAACCCGTGTGGTCGTGGTCAGGGGACGGCCGTGCGGGCTTCTGGGCGCGCAGGGCCACCCACGAGACGGTGATCCACCGCGCGGACGCGTGTCTCGCGACGGGCACCGAGTTCACGGTGGGCCAGGTCGTGGCGGCCGACTGCCTGGACGAGTGGCTGGAGATCGCCACCAGCCCGGTGATGTGGCAGTACAACCCGAATCTGCACAAGCTGACGCCGCGCGCGGGCAGCACGCTCCATCTGCACGCGACGGACGTCCGTGCGCCCGAGGGCGGGGGCAGCGAGGACGGGGACGGCGAGGGCGGCGAGGGGGTCGCGCCGTCCGCCGAGTGGCTGATCGACGTCGGCGCGGACGGGCTCGCCTTCCGGCACGCGCACGAGAAGGCGACGGTCGCGCTGCGCGGCCCCGTAGCGGACGTCCTGTGCGTCCTCTACCGCCGGCTGCCCCGCGAAAGCGACCGGGTTCAGGTCCTGGGAGAGGCCGAGCTGCTGGACCTGTGGCTGGAAGTGGTCAGTTTCGGCTGAGCGTTGCTGGTAAAGGGGGCCAGGGCTGTTCGGCTCAGCCGTCGGCCGGGGTCAGTTCGCGGATGACGCGCGCCGGGTTGCCGACGGCCAGGACGCCCGGCGGCAGATCGCGGGTCACCACACTCCCGGCGCCCACGACGGTGTCCTCGCCGATGGTCACGCCGGGGCAGACGATGACGCCGCCGCCGAGCCACACGTTGTCGCCGATCGTGATGGGCTTCGCGCTCTCCCACTTGGCGCGGCGCGGTTCCGGCTCGAGGGGGTGCGTCGGGGTGAGCAACTGCACGTGGGGGCCGATCTGGACGTCGGCGCCGATGGTGATGCGGGCGACGTCGGCGAGCACCAGGCCCCAGTTGGCGAAGGTGCGGGGGCCGATGGTCACCTGGTAGCCGTAGTCGGCGCGGAGCGGGGTCCGTACGACGACGTCCTCGCCCACGTCGCCCAGCCACTCCTTGAGGATCGCGTCGCGCCCGGCCTGGTCGTCCGCGGGTCCGGAGTTGTAGCGCTCGGCGAGCCGTTCGGAGCGGAGCTGGTCGGCGGCGATCTCCGGATCGTCGGCAAGGTACAGCTCGCCCGCGAGCATCCGCTGCTTCTGACTGGGCACGGTGGTGTCCTCCGGCGTGGAAGAGAGGTTGGGCAGGGCGCGGCGCTGGACTTCCATGATCGGGGAGCCCTTTCGCCGTATCAACGTCCGCCCTGCGGCATTCTCTGTCCACAGCCTGTGGACAGAGAACGGGATTTCGCCACTCCGGGCCCGACGGGACCGCCCCGTCGCCCGCGTCCCGGGGCCGAATCACGGGCATTGCGCCCGAGGCGTCGGCACGATCCTGCCGGGTGGAGCGGGCGTGCGGCGCATGGCACGCCCGTGGCGGAAAACCGTCGACGAGAAACGGGTAGAGGGGGACAGTTCGGTGCGAACCGACCTTGCCGCCTCGCCTTTTCCGTCCCCCTCCGCCCCCTCTCCGTCTCGCCTGTACGGGTCTTGCGCGGGTTCACCCCGGCCCGGTAGGGGTGGTGGCCGCGCGACGGAACCGTGGCCCCGCACGTCCACGACCACCGCGTACGCGCTCCGAGTCTTCATCCACACCCCTGTGGATAAACACACCGGGCGACGGCCCGGCGCCCCTCCGTGCGCTCACTTCGCGGGGACGCGGACCTCGTCCCGGATGCCGTCGACGCGCTCGGCGAAGGCGTCGAGGTCGACGGAGGCGGGGTCGGCCGTCAGCGCGTCGGCGCCGCTGTCGGTGACGGAGCCGCCCGAGCCGTTGTCGCCCCAGGCGCAGACGGCCATGGTGAGCTGCTGGCCACTCTCCTCCTTGGTCAGCACCTCACAGGTGAGGGGGTCCTCCGCGCCGTCGGGAGTGATGTCCCGCCGGGGTACGGCCACGTCCGTGGTGGAGTCCTGCTCCATCCCGTCGAGCATGTCCCTGCCCGAGGACTCGTCGCTGGCCGAGGAGTTGACCCCGGCGAAGAGAAGCTGGTCGGTGCCCGAGCCGTCCTTGTAGAACCCGGTGTAGCCGGTGTCGCCCGAACCAAGGTCGGGATTCTGGGAGTTCGTCTGGTCGCTCAGATCCTCGGCGAGCGTGAGCTTTCCGCCCTCCAGGGTCTTGGGCAGCGTCACCTCGTAGCCGGGCCCGGCCGCCGAGCCCCCGCCGCCCGCGCCGCCGCCTCCGCCGCCTCCGCTCATGGCCCGGATCACGCCCATGGCGCCGAAGCCCAGGATGAAGAGCCCCACGAGGCTGGCCGCGACGATGGCGATGACCTTGCCGGTGCCGCTGCCCTTCGGCGGAGGCGGCGGCCCCATGGGCGGCTGCCCCCACGGCCCTTGCGGGCCCCCGGGCCCAGGGCCAGGCCCAGGGCCCCACCCCGGCCCGTAAGCCTGCGGCGGCGCCCCGTACGGCGGCTGCGGCGGGCCGCCGTACGGCGAGGGGGCACCGGGGCCGTTCTGCGGAGGGCCGAAGCCGGGTGGGGGAGGGGTGCTCATGGGGGTTCCGTTCGTCGGCGGGGCGGCGCGAAGGAAGGCGCGAGGAGAGGGGGGCGAGGGGGTGCGTTCGTCACCTCATCATCCCCGGAGCAACGAGATCACGTCCGCACACCTCCACGTCCGCCGCCCCGGAACCGAAACGGAATCGCGACGGGCCCAGCCGTACGCCCCATCAAGGCCCCGTCACCTGTGCGTTCGTGTGCCACGTGGGGCGCATTGCGCATATGTCGCGTATCAATTCGTAAGACGGAGCCAGCACCCTTTGCCCTCTGGGCCCACATGGCCGGTACCCCCGCTAACGTCATGTGAGGAGACAATGCACTGACGGCAGTTGAGCGGTAGAGGTCGAGGGGGCACGTCCGGCATGAGCATCGGCGGCGGAGACGGTTACGGCGAGCGTGATCGTGGGGGCGAGGACAGCCCGTACGACGGTCATGGCTCAGGCCGCCTCACCACCCGCACGCGACTCCCCGACGGCGAGACCGGCAGCGGCGGCAGACCTCCGGCCAGGCCGGGGCGCAGCGTGGTCACCGTGGTGGGCGTCGTGGTGCTGCTCGTCGCCGCCATCGCCTTCGCCAACAGAGGCGGCGGCGACGGCGACAGCGCGGACGGCAAGAAGGCCGACACGGCCCGGCCCACAGCGCCCACCGGCACGAAACCGGTGGAGGGCGGCTCGGGCGGGATTCCGGCGGGGTTCCCGAAGACGGAGCAGGGGGCGCAGAGCGCGGCGGCGAACTTCGCCGTGGCGCTGGTCTCCACGGACATCGTGAAGCCCGACGAGCGCCGCGACATCGTCCAGCAGGTCTTCGTCCCCGGAAAGACCGAGGAGATGCAGACCAAGATGGACAGGGCCTACAACTCCCGCGTGCTCTCGGAGCTGGGCCTCGACGAGAACGGCGAGCCCGAGAGCGGCCTGACCTACGTCTCCCGTACGGCACCGATGGGCACCAAGGTCACCGAATTCGAGGGCACCAGGGCGAAGCTCGACGTCTGGTGCACCGGCGTCTTCGGCACCGCCGGAACGAAGTCCACCAACCCCGTGACGAGCGACTGGTTCACCATGCGGATGGACCTGCGCTGGACGGACGGGGACTGGAAGGTGTCGTCCTTCGAGCAGAAGGAGGGCCCCGCGCCGGTCAACGGCGACAACAAGGCATCCAGTGCGGACCAGATCGCTGACGCAGTCAAGAAGTACGGAGGGTTCACGTATGCCCGCTAGCCCTCGACGCCGAGCCGTCACGGTCACGGCCGCGTTCGCAGGCATCCAGTCGGCCGTCCTTCTCTTCGCCACACGTGCCCTGGCGGCCCCCTCACCCGAGCCCAACGATGACTGCGACCTGGTCACAGGGCCCGCCAAGGACTACTGCGAACGCGGCGAGTCCGGTGGCGGGAGCGGCGGAGGCAACCCCGCCGATGACCCCACCTCCGCCCTCGACCCCCTCGCCTCCCTCGCCAAGGGCTGCGCCGAAGCCGCCGCCTGGACCGTGGACAAGCTCTCGGACCTCGTCGAGGACACGTCGAAGGTCGACTTCACCAACCCCGACTTCCTCCGCCAGTACGCGGTCGTCTTCGCCGCCTCGACGATCCTCACGCTCACCCTCTGGCTCCTCGCGGTCGCCAAGCGGGCGATCCGGGGGGTGCCGCTCACCGAGGCGCTGACCGAGGCGATCGGGTTCCTGTGGCTGACGGTCATCGCGTCCGCTTTCACGCCGCTGATCCTCTACACGATCGTCTCGGCGACCGACGCCGTCACGGACGTCATCGCGAGCGGCACATCAGATAAGACGGACAAGTTCTTCGGCACGTTCTCCGAGGCCCTCAAGGAGGGCGAGGACATCGGCGGCGGGCCGATCATGCTGATCGTGGTCTCGCTGGTGTCCGTGCTCGCCGCCGGCGTGCTGTATCTCGAACTCGTCGTCAGGGCAGCGCTCCTGTACGTCGGCGCCCTGCTCGGCACCGCCGTCTACGCGGGCCTGGTGGACAAGAACATGTGGGGCCACGTCCGCCGCTGGGCGGGCATCATGATCGCGGTGATCCTGGTGAAGCCCGTCATCGTGATCGTGCTCGGGCTGGCCGGGGCGCTCTCGTCGTCCGACGGGCCCAACGCGTTCTCCGCGATCGTCTCGGGGCTCGCCATCATCCTCCTGGCGATCTTCGCGAGCGCCATGATCTACCGCTTCGTCCCCGGCTTCGGCGACGAGATCGTCAACCACCGCAACGCCAGCCGCGACCCCGCCTCCCGTGCGGCGGCCGCCGTGGTCTCCTCGCCCGCCGCGCTCGTGCGCCAGGGCATCAACACGCACAGCGCCCGCGGCAGCGGAGGCGGCGGTGACGGCGGAGGCGGGGGCGGCGGCGCCAAGCCCGCGAACCCCGTCAGCGGCGGCGTGGCGGCCCACAGCTCCCGCGGCGGGGGCGGCGGGGGCGGCACCGGAGGCGCGGGCGCCCGCGGCAGCGGAGGCGGCGCCCCCGCTTCCCGCTCGGCCCCGGCGCAGCGCGCCCACACCGACCGCGGGACCTCGTCCCGGCCCAACAGTTCCGGAGGTGATCGCGGATGACGACCTCCTCTCCCCCGGTCGGCGGTCCGCGCCGCACGTACATGATCGGCCGCGCCAGGCCGAACGCGATCATCGGCAAGAACCGCGAGACCGGCGAGATCGCGCTGATCATCGCCGGTGCCTTCCTCGGCATGATGAGCGGTCTGCTGATCCCGGTCCTCTCCTTCCGCATCCCCGCCCTGGTCGGCTTCCCGATGCTCGCGCTGGCCGCGATCTACGTGCCGTACAAGGGTCGTACCTTCTACAGGTGGTTCGAGATCAACCGCTCATACAAGAGAATGCTGCGCAAGAACGCCACCCAGTACCGCTCCGCCGCCGCCGAGGCGGGCACCTCGCTCGAAGGGCGTGAGGTCGAGGTCGGTGCGCCCCCCGGCGTCGGCCGCATCAACTGGCTCTCCGCGCCCTTCGGCCCCGACGAGATCGCCGTACTGCTCCACGCCGACCGGCGCACCGTCACCGCCGCCATAGAGATCGAGGGCCCGGGCGTCGGGCTGCGGGACAGCGAGGACCAGGAGGCGCTCGTCGACCGCTTCGGCACCCTCCTCAAGCACGTCGCGAACGGCGACGGCTTCGTCACCCGCCTCCAGATGCTCGCCCGCACCCTCCCCGCCGACCCGGACGCGCACGCCAAGGACGTGGAGCAGCGCGGCGACCACAGGGCCGCGCCCTGGCTCCGGCGCTCCTACGACCAGCTCCAGTCGATGGTGTCCACGTCGAGCGAGCAGCACCGCGCCTATCTCGTCGCGTGCATGCACTACACCCGCGAACTGGCCACCGAGGGCGCGACGATCGCCAAGGCGGCGCGCCGGGGCGCGGGCCGGAAGCTGACCAAGGACGAGGGCATGGCCATCGTCATGGCCCGCGAACTCACCGACATCTGCGCCCGCCTGGCGGAGGCCGACATCCGCGTACGGCAGCCCCTGGGCCAGGCCAGGCTCGCCTCGCTGATCCACTCGATGTACGACCCCGACCACCCCATCGACCACATCCAGGCGATGTCGAAGCGGAACGCGTGGCCCGCCGAGCTGGACGCGACGGAGCCGACCTACCTCCAGGCCAAGACCCGCGAGTCCACGACCCGCGCCCCCTGGTGCCACTCCACGGCCTGGATCAAGGAGTGGCCGCTGACGCCCGTCGGCGTCAACTTCCTGGCCCCGCTCCTCGTCCACACGCCGGACGTGATCCGTACGGTCGCCGTCGCCATGGACCTGGAGCCGACGGAGCTGGCGATCGAGCGCATGCTCACGGAGAAGACCAACGACGACGCGGAGGCGAGCCGCGCCGCGAAGATGAACCGGACCGTCGACCCCCGGGACGTCGCCGCGCACGGCCGCGTCGACCAGCGCGGCGAGGACCTGGCCTCGGGCGCGGCCGGAGTCAACATCGTCGGCTACATCACCGTCTCCTCCCGCTCCCCCGAGGCGCTCGCCCGCGACAAGCGCACGATCCGCGCCTCGGCCGGAAAGAGCTACTTGAAGCTGGAGTGGTGCGACAGGGAACATCATCGGGCGTTCGTCAACACGCTGCCGTTCGCCACCGGGATCCGACGATGACGACCCTCACGAGTACGAGTGCGACGACGACCACGACCACGGGAACGACGCCGAGGACCACCACGAGGACCACGACGACGAGGCCGACCAGCACGACAGTCACGCCGCCGAAGACGACCCGGAGGTAACGGCCATGGCCGCGCTCGATCCACTGACCGCCGTCACCGAGGCGTTCACCAGCTTCCTCTTCGGCAAGACCGAGACCACCCGCCTCCCCGTCCGCACCTCGACGGGCCAGGCCCAGGCGGTGTACCTCCCCACCGCCGCGCCCGGACTCGGCGATTCCGGCGTCATCATCGGCCGCGAGGTCTACAGCGGCAAGGGCTACATCTACGACCCCTTCCAGCTCTACGGCCAGCAACTGCCCGCGCCGCACTGGCTGGTGCTCGGCGAGTCGGGCAACGGCAAGTCGGCGCTGGAGAAGACGTACGTGCTGCGCCAGTTGCGCTTCCGCGACCGCCAGGTCGTCGTGCTGGACGCGCAGGGCGAGGACGGCGTCGGCGAGTGGAACCTCATCGCCGAGGAGATGGGCATCACCCCCATCCGTCTCGACCCGACGGCGGCCCTGGACCAGGGCATCCGCCTCAACCCCCTCGACCCTGCCATCACCACCACGGGCCAGCTCGCCCTGCTGCGCACCATCATCGAGGTGGCGCTCGGCCACGGTCTCGACGAGCGCTCGGGCTTCGCGCTGAAGGTCGCGCACTCCTACGTCAACGCCACCATCGCCGACCGCCAGCCGATCCTCACCGACATCGTCGACCAGCTCCGCCACCCCAAGCCGGAGGCGGCCGAGGCGATGAACGTCGCGCTGGACGACGTGCGGGCCTGGGGCCTCGACGTGGCCCTCGTCCTGGACCGGCTGGTGGACGGCGACCTGCGCGGCATGTTCGACGGGCCGACGACGGTCGGCATCGACCTCGACGCGCCGCTGATCGTCTTCGACCTCTCCCACATCGACCGCAACTCGATCGCGATGCCGATCCTCATGGCCATCGTCGGCGTGTGGCTGGAACACACCTGGATCAGGCCCGACCGGAAGAAACGCATCTTCCTGGTGGAAGAGGCGTGGCACATCATCAACAGCCCCTTCGTGGCGCAGCTCTTCCAGCGCCTGCTGAAGTTCGGCCGACGGCTCGGCCTCTCCTTCGTCGCGGTGGTCCACCACCTCTCCGACGTCGTGGACGGCGCGGCGGCGAAGGAGGCCGCCGCGATCCTCAAGATGGCCTCGACGCGCACCATCTACGCCCAGAAGGCCGACGAGGCACGCGCGACGGGCAAGGTGCTCGGGCTGCCGCGCTGGGCCGTCGAGATCATCCCCACGCTCTCCCCCGGCATCGCGGTCTGGGACGTCAACGGCAACGTCCAGGTCGTCAAGCACTTGATCACCGAGGACGAACGCCCCCTCGTCTTCACCGACCGCGCCATGACCGAGTCCTCCGCCGTGGAGGAGGCCGTCGACTTCGACGCCGTACTGGAAGCGGATCTGGAAGCCGAGTCCGAGGCCCGAGCCCTGGCCATCGAGCAGGGCAGGGCCACGAGAAACTCCACCGTCGCCTGACATGCGCGGAGGACACGAAGAGCACCGGGCACGGGGCACGCGGGGCCCCTACGGCGACGGACACGACGACGGGTACGGCGACGGGCAGGGCGACGGATACGGCCCCCCGTACGACGGCCGGGGACCGCGCCCCGGCGGCCCTCGGCGCACCCGTACGGGCCCGGGGAACCGAGGCGTCCCTGACAGCCTGCTCGTGGGCGGCCTCGCCTTCCTCCTCGGGCTGACGGTGTTCACCTGGACGGCGACGGGCCTGGCGGGCCTCTTCAGCCACGGCTCCTGGCCCGAGGGTGTGACCTTCGGCCGTACGCCCCTGGCCATACGCGCGCTGGCCACCGAGCCCCACGACCTCGCGGGCGCTTGGCCGGACGCGCCGGACGGGCAGTTGTCGGGGTACGGGCTGTTCTGGGGCGTCTTCATCAGCCAGTTGCTGGTGCTGCTCGTCGTGACGGTCTTCGTGGTGGGTACGGTCGCGCGCGCCCGCGCCGTACGGGCCGCCCGTCGCGACGGCCTCCTCGTCCGGCCGCGGCGGCCCCACGAGCAGCCGCCCCCGGCGCGCGAGGCGGCCGAGACGCCCGTACCGACGCCGACACCGGCGCCGGCGCCCGCGCCACCGCCCGTCGAACAGCCCCAGGAGCCGACGCCGACGCAGGACGCGACCGGCACCGGCGCCGAGGCCGGAACGGCGACCGGCGCGGGTGTGGGCGCGCTCATGGGCACCGGAACCGGAATCGGGTCCGGAATCGGGTCCGGAATCGGCATGGTCGCCGCCCCGGGCGCCGACGCCGACCCCCGCACCCTCGTCCAGGACGCGCCGGGCGCCGCCCTCGTCGTCACCCGCGACGCCACGCTCTGGGAGGACACCAAGGACGGACGGGCCAAGCTGGGCCCCGTCCACGTCTTCGACCCCACCCACCTCTGCGACACCCCCAACCGCATCCGCTGGGCCCCGCACCACAACTGCGCGGACAAGACCACAGCGGCGGCCCGCGCGACGGCCCTGCTGGAGCCCCTTCGCTCGCCCCGCCCCATCGACGCCGAGGCCCACGCTGCCGCAGTGACGCTGCTGCGCTGCTGGCTCCACGCGGCGGCGCTGGAGGACAGGCCGTTCCGCGAGGTGCACCGCTGGGCCCTCGCGAAGACGCCCCCGTCGGACCCCGTGCAGACACTGCGCACACACCGCAAGGCGTCCCCCGGCTCGGCCGGTGAGCTGGAGGCCACCCTCACGGCGCACCCCGAACGCCGTCGCGCCGCCACGGAGCTGATCCGGCAGGCCCTCGCCCCGCTCGCCCAGCTCCACGTCCGCAACGCCTGCACGGCGGCACGGGCCGACCGCGTCGCACTGGAGTCCTTCCTCGACGAGACGGGCACGCTCTACGTCGTGGGCGAGGACCCCGAGGTCATGCCGATCCTGAACGCGCTCACGCAGAGCGTGGCCGAGCACGGCCGCCGCGTGTCCGTGCGCCCCTCCGCCGCCCGGCTCGACCCGCCACTCACCACGGTCCTCGCCATGGACCCGAGCGCCCCGCTCCACCCCCCGGCTCCCTGACCCCCTTCGGTCCCTCCCTCGCCCGGGCCGGATCCTCCGGTGTGGCCGAACAGTCCGATCCGGTCTTCGCGTTCCACACGTACATCAAGGCGCGGCAAGCGCGCACATTCCGCGGTCGAAGGACACGATCCCTCCCAGGCAGCCGCAGTGGACCAGCCGCTGGTGACCTCCGGTTTCGGGCATGCGAAAAGGGCCCCCGAGCAGGATCCCTAGTGACACTGTCACCGGGAACCCGCTCAAGGGCCCTCAACATAAAAGGAGTTCGGCGGCGTCCTACTCTCCCACACGCTCCCGCATGCAG
>NZ_JBSHAO010000040.1:0-20168 GCF_053611545.1 Streptomyces sp. NPDC054796
TGGGGTGTCCCCGCAGGTCGAGAAAGTCACCGGCCGAGAGGCGACGACGAAAGCTTCACGCCGAGGAGACACCCCACCGCGGCACCGGACACCCCGCACCCACGCGCCCACAACCCCAACAGGAACCCGGAATCACGCGGCGCAAGCCGCATCGCACCGCAACCACACGCCGCGCCGAAGCCACACAGCCGCACCCGGAACACAACGCACCGCCCAGCGCAGCGCCCCGCGCCCCCGTGACGCGGCGCAAAAATCAGCGCGGGACCCTACGGTGCCCACCACACCGGCGAACCGTCCCGCGCAACCACCCCGTGAAGCGGGAACCCACCGTTTCCTTCCGCACCCCGCGAAGGGGACCCGTGGACGTGGGTACCCCTGGTGGGGAGACTGACGGGCATGGACAACCGGATCGCCACCCTGAGCGCGGCCGAGTTCGCGCCCGAGACCACCTACCTGAACACCGCGTCGAGCGGCCTCCTCCCCGCCCGCGCAACCGACCCGCTGCGAGCCGCCGTGAACCGCATGGCGGCGGGCACCCTGGACATGGTCGCCACCTTCGCCGCCGTCGACCGGGCACGGGCCGCTTTCGGACGGCTCGCCGGTGTGCCCGTCGAGCGGGTCGCGGTGGGCACTGCCGTCTCCACCCACGTCGGGATGATCGCCGCTTCGCTGCCCACGGGTGCCGAAGTCCTCGTCGCGGAGGGCGACTTCAGCTCCGTGGTCAACCCCTTCACGGTGCGCGGTGATCTGAAGCTGCGCACCGCCCCGCTGGAGTCGCTGGCGGGCGCCGTGGACGCGGGCACCGCGCTGATCGCGGTCTCCGCGGTCCAGTCGGCGGACGGCCGGATCGCCGATCTGGCCGCGATCAGGGAGGCGGCCCGCGAGGCGGGCGCCCGCACGCTGATCGACACCACCCAGGCCACGGGCTGGCTGCCGCTGAGCGCGGCGGCCTTCGACTACACGGTGTGCGGTGCCTACAAGTGGCTGCTGTGCCCGCGCGGTACCTCCTTCCTGACCGTCTCGGAGGAGGCGCGGGAGTCGGGCGCGCTGCTGCCGCTGCACGCGGGCTGGGTCGCGGCGGAGCTGCCGTGGGACAGCTGCTACGGGCCGATCTCGCGGCTCGCGCCGGACGCGCGGCGCTTCGACGAGAGCGTCCCGTTCCTCCCGTATCTGGGCGCGGAGCACGCGCTGTCCCTCGTCGAGGAGCTGGGCCAGGAGGCGATCGGGGCGCACAACAGGGCGCTGGCGGCGCGGTTCCGCGAGGGTCTGCGGGGGCTGGGGTACGAGCCGGTGCGGGAGGATTCGGCCGTCGTCGCCGTGCCGGGTCTTGGGCACGCGGCGGAGCGGCTGTCCGCGGCCGACGTCAAGATCGCCGTTCGCGACGGCAATCTCCGGGTGGCTTTCCACCTCTACAACACGGACGGCGACGTGTCCCGCGTGCTGGATCTGCTGGCCCCGTGAGACGGGCCCCGTGACACAGACCAGGGGCGAGGCCGTCCACGCGGCCCCGCCCCTCGTCCAGTGGGCTCAGTACGCGACGCGGTCGCGCGCTGCGGACGTCACTTCACCGGGGTGAAGTCCCGCGCCCCGATGAACTCGGGGCGTCGGACGGGTGCCGCGAAGGGCTCCACTGCCTCGTTCTCGACGCTGTTGAAGACGATGAAGACATTGCTCCGTGCGTACGGAGTGATGTTGTCACCGCTCCCGTGCATGCAGTTGCAGTCGAACCACGTCGCCGAACCGGCCTTGCCCGTGAAGAGCTTGATGCCGTGCGCGTCCGCGAACTTGCTCAGCGCCTCGTCGGACGGCGTGCCCGCGTCCTGCATCTGCAAGGACTTCTTGTAGTTGTCCTTCGGCGTCTCACCCGCGCAGCCGAGGAAGGTCTTGTGCGACCCCGGCATGATCATCAGGCCGCCGTTGGTGTCGTAGTTACGGGTCAGCGCGATCGAGACCGACACGGTCCGCATGTTCGGCAGACCGTCTTCCGCGTGCCAGGTCTCGAAGTCGGAGTGCCAGTAGAAACCGGTGGCACCGAAGCCCGGCTTGACGTTGATCCGGGACTGGTGGACGTAGACGTCCGAGCCCAGGATCTGCCGTGCCCGGCCCACTACACGCGGGTCCTTCACCAGGTTGGCGAAGACCTCGCTGATCTTGTGCACCTCGAACACGGTCCGGATCTCCTCCGAGGAGGGCTCGACGATCGAGCGCTCGTCGGCACGGATCTCCGGATCCGTGGTGAGCCGTTCCAGTTCCCTGCGCAGGACGTCCACCTCGTCGGAGGTGAGCAGCTCGTCCATGGCGAGGAACCCGTCCCGCTCGAAGCCCGCCAGATCCGCGGCCCCGATGGGCCCCGGGGTACCCGGATCGGACCACACGACGGGGTCCATCCGCGGAACAGCCACCTCGGTGACTCCGCGCGTCGGGTACAGGTCGGCGGTGCGCTCGGGTGCGGTGGTCATGGGTTTGCCTTCCTCTCCTCTCGTACGGCCCTGTCTGATGGGCGAAAGGCCGAACCGGTCGGTCAACCGGTCCGGCCCGGCCGATACCGGCCGAGTGCTCAGCCGCCGCTCGAGCATGTGAGGCTCGAGCGAGTACGGCTCAAGCGCGTGCGCTCAGCGCAAGCGGCTCAGCTCTCGTCCGGCTCGGTGAGAAGCGGGTAGACGCCGTTCTCGTCGTGGTCCTCCCGGCCCGTCACGGGCGGGTTGAAGACACACACGCACCGGAAGTCGGTCTTCGGGCGCATCGTGTGCTTCTCGTGCCCGTTGAGCAGGTACATGGTGCCGGGGGTGATCCAGTGCTTCTCACCGGTCTCGTCGTTGGTGAGTTCGGCCTCGCCCTCGACGCAGAGTACGGCCTCGATGTGATTGGCGTACCACATCGATGTTTCCGTGCCCGCGTAGAGAATCGTCTCGTGCAGCGAGAAGCCCACACGCTCCTTCGCCAGCACGATGCGCTTGCTCTCCCAGGTGCCCGACTTCGACTTGATGTGGCGGTCGGTGCCCTCGATGTCCTTGAAGGATCGAACGATCACGGTGTGATGGTGCCTTTCTCTCATTACGGGGGCGGCCCGCCCCGGACGCAACCGGAGCGGGCCGTGTACTGCGGAGCTACGCGGTTTCGCGCACCGCTCGGGCCAGGGTCCGCAGACCCTCGTCCAGCTCCTCGGGGGTGATGGTCAGTGACGGCAGGAGCTTGACGGTCTCGCTCTGCGGACCGCAGTCCTCCAGCAGCAGGCCCAGTTCGAAGGCCCGCTTGCAGATCTGGCCGGCGCGGTCCTTGTCGTGGAACTCCAGGCCCCAGGCCAGACCGCGGCCTCGGTACCCGGCGACGGCCTCGCCGTGCTCCTCGGCGATGGCGCGCAGCGCCTGCTCGACCTGCTCGCCGCGGGCGAGGGTCTGCTTCTCCATCTGTGCGTCGTTCCAGTACGTCTCGATCGCGGCGGTCGCCGTGACGAACGCGGGGTTGTTGCCGCGGAAGGTGCCGTTGTGCTCGCCCGGCGCCCAGATGTCCAGCTCGGGCTTGAAGAGGGTGAGCGCCATCGGCATGCCGTAGCCGCCGATGGACTTGGACAGCGTGATGATGTCCGGCTTGATGCCCGCGTCCTCGAACGAGAAGAACGGGCCCGTACGGCCGCAGCCCATCTGGATGTCGTCGACGATCAGCAGCATGTCGTGCCGCTTGCACAGGTCCTGGAGCGCGCGCAGCCAGTCGGCGCGGGCGACGTTGATGCCGCCCTCGCCCTGCACCGTCTCGACGATCACGGCGGCGGGCTTGTTCAGGCCCGAGCCCTGGTCCTCCAGCAGCCGCTCGAACCAGACGAAGTCGGCGGTCGTGCCGTCGAGGTAGTCGTCGAAGGGCATCGGGGTGCCGTGCACCAGCGGGATGCCGGCGCCCGCGCGCTTGAAGGCGTTGCCGGTGACGGCGAGCGAGCCGAGCGACATGCCGTGGAACGCGTTGGTGAACGAGACGATCGACTCGCGGCCCTTGACCTTACGGGCCAGCTTCAGCGCGGCCTCGACGGCGTTGGTGCCGGTCGGGCCGGGGAACATGACCTTGTGGTCCAGGCCGCGCGGCGCCAGGATCGTGCGCTGGAAGGTCTCCAGGAAGGCCCGCTTGGCGGTGGTGCTCATGTCCAGGCCGTGGGTGACGCCGTCCCGCTCCAGGTAGTCCAGCAGGGCTCGTTTCAGCACCGGGTTGTTGTGCCCGTAGTTGAGTGAGCCCGCGCCGGCGAAGAAGTCGAGGTAGGTGTGGCCGTCCTCGTCGTACATGTGGGCGCCCTGGGCGCGGTCGAACACGGTGGGCCAGCCACGGCAGTAGCTGCGCACCTCCGACTCGACGGTCTCGAAGACGCTCAGGTCCGGCTGGGTGATGGTCACAGCATGCTCCTGGGAGTGAGTCGCGTGGCAGAAGAAGTCTGATGATGAGGGTTGTGCGGGGGTCGGACTCGGGCGCGGGGTCGTGCGGGTCAGCGCTCGGCGCCGGACCCCGCCTCCACCAAGTGGGCGACAGGCCCGATCCGGTACAGCACTTCGGGCTCGTGCCCGCTCGAAGGGAACACTCCCGCGTCGAAGAGCACCTCCTTGGCCGACGGGGCGCCGTGGCGCTCCGCGAAGGAGGTGAACAGCCGGTTCGACGGGGTGTTGTCCGGGGTCACGGTCGTCTCGACGACGTCGATGCCCAGCTCCTCGGCGGCCCGGGTGGTCAGCCCGTCCAGCATCGCCGCAGCGAGGCCGCGTCCTCGTGCCGCCTCGTCGACGGCGACCTGCCACACGACGAGGGTCCGCGGGCGCTGGGGGCGCACGTAGCCGGTGATGAAGCCGACCGGCTCGCCGTTCGCGTCCCTGGCCACTACGGAAGTGGCGGCGAAGTCGCGACACCACAGGAGGTAGCTGTAGGAGGAGTTGAGATCGAGCGTCCGGGAGTCGCGGGCAATACGCCAGATCGCGGCTCCGTCCTCCACGCGTGGAGTGTCGAGCTTCAGCCCCTCCGGCATTTCTAGGATTTCGCTATGGGCACGTGCAAGGTCTGCTTGTGCGGCGGTCATGCAGATTGAATTTACCCAGCAGAATCTGAAAACGCACGGCCAGTAGGGGTTACGCGACAGGGGTGTTCTGTGTTATCGCGCGGGGGCGCGCCTGCGCGCAACGCAGCCGGGTTTGGTGCCGTTATATGGCGGTTTTCCCGGGCAAGGCGGGCCCGCTGTGGGGTCTGTCACAGTGCCGTAACGACTACGAGACCCGTCCGAATTCAGGCGGTTGACACTAGCGAAATCTTTGCGTTTAAGGAGGTCAAGAGCGGGCAGAAGAATACGGGAAGCTGTGCTCAATAAAGCGCCTGGATTGCATCCTATTTCACGGAGCAAGCCGTGTCTGTGTTTTCTTGAGAAGCCTTGAGAAGTCTTGAGATGCGCGGTGAAGTTACTGAGCAGCGAGAGGCGTTCGGCAACGCGTCAGGGCATCCGGGGCCCGCGCCGGGCGTGCCGCTCAGAAGAAGTCACCCCGCACCGACAGCTCCCCGCTCGGCCCCCTCGCCGCCACGGAGTAGCGGTCGCGCCCCGCGTCCCGCTCCCCCCGCGCGTGGTCGTACTGCCCCGCGAAGACGTGCTCGCCCGCGGGCACCGTGCGCCCCGGCTTCAGCACCCACCGGTACACCAGCGCGTCCCCCCGTACGCGCACCGTCACCTCGAAGTCCTTCGCGGGCCGCGTGCGCCACGAACCGGTGGCGCTGACATCGCCCGTACGAGCGACACGCAGTTCGACGACCAGGGAGGAGAGCCGCTCCGTGGTCTTGACGGTCACATTGCTCTGCGCCCAGTAAGCGTTGCTGCCGGGATCCACGGAGCCGTCCGACCACAGGGGCCCGTCCGCCACGCGCTCAGGCGCGCTCTGCGCGCCCCGCGGCTCCTTCGACGGCGTTTCGGGCGGCGCGGCCGGTTTCGGCGACGTGCGCACCGTCTGAGGCGGCTCACCGCCCTGCGCCGCCCACACGGCGACCCCGCCGGCGCCCAGCGCCCCGACGAGCCCGGCCGCGGCGCCCGCCGCGCGCGCCCAGGCGGGGAAGGCGCGCCGCGCGGGACGGGGAATCCGGTCGCGGTCCGGGCCGCCAGCGCGCTCCTCGGCCGCGCCTGCCGCGCCGGTCGCGCCCGTCGTGTCGGCCGCACCGGTCACCCGGGCCAGCATCCGCGCGCGGTCGGGCCGGTGCTCCGACGCGGCGGCGCGCAGCCGCGCGCGCAGCTCCGTCTCCTCGCCCATCAGCCGCTCCGTCCCGTTCCCGCGGGCCCGGCGCGCAGTGCCCGCACCGCGTCGGCGCCCCGGTGCGCGGCGGAGGCCGCCGTTCCCGAGGCCGCCGCGCCCGAGGGTGCCCCGGATCCGCGGCCGTACCCGTTTCCGTTCCCGTACGCGTAAGCGGGCGCGGGTGCGGGCGTCAGCAGCCGCTCCAGCTCCGCCATCCCCTTCGACGTCTGGCTCTTCACCGTACCGACGGAGACGCCGAGGGTGCGGGCCGTGTCCTTCTCGGAGAGGTCGAACGCGTGCCGCAGGACGACGCACGCGCGCTTGCGGAAGGGAAGTCGGGTGAGCGCGGCGCGCACGTCGAGCACGGCGGGCACGTCGGGCCCGTCCGTGCGCTCCGCCTCCCGCGACCAGAACAGGGCGACCCTGCGCCGCTCGCGGACGATGCCGCGGATGCGGGTGCGGGCGAGGTTCGCCACGATGCCCCGCGCGTACGCGGCCGGATGGTCGGCGGCGCGCACCCGGTCCCAGCGGTGCCAGACCGCGGCCAGCGCGTCCGCCGCCAGGTCGTCGGCGCCGTCCGAGCCGCCGAGCAACAGGCTTGCCAGGCGGGCTAATTCGGCATGGTGCTTCTCGAAGAAGGCGTGGAACTCTTCGGTGGGGGTGCCCACGCCGGCCTCCTCACGCTCGACGGGCGGCACGCCGCCCGGTTCGAAATCCCGGTCAATGTCCGTAGCCGCGTTCGCCCCCGGTGGGTGCGTGAGCGTAGCAGGGGACTCGTACAGTGCGGGACATGAGCGACGGCGAAAATCTGCATATCAAGGGGCGGGTGCTGGCCGGGCCCGAGGACGTCAGGGACGAACTGTGGGTCGTGGACGGCCGGATCACCTTCGAACGGCAGCGCGGTGGCTCGGGCGACCCGCTGCTCCTGGAGGGCTGGGTGCTGCCGGGACTGGTCGACGCGCACTGTCACGTCGGTCTCGGCGCGCACGGACCCGTGGACGCCGCCACGGCCGAGAAGCAGGCGCTGACGGACAGGGGCGCGGGCGCGCTGCTCATCCGTGACGCGGGCTCGCCCTCCGACACCCGCTGGGTGGACGAGCGCGAGGACCTGCCCCGGATCATCCGCGCGGGCCGCCATATCGCCCGGACGAAGCGTTACATCCGCAACTTCGCCCATGAGATCGAGCCCGGCGACCTCGCCGCCTACGTACGGCACGAGGCCCGCAGGGGCGACGGCTGGGTCAAGCTGGTCGGCGACTGGATCGACCGCGCCGAGGGCGACCTCAGCGCGTGCTGGCCGCGCTGGGCCGTCGAGGAAGCCTTCGCGGCAGCGCACGAGGAGGGGGCGCGGGTCACCGCGCACTGCTTCGCGGAGGACTCGTTGCGCGACCTCGTGGAGGCGGGCATCGACTGCGTCGAACACGCCACGGGGCTCACCGAGGACACGATCCCGCTCTTCGCGGAGCGCAGGGTCGCGATCGTGCCCACCCTGGTGAACATCGCGACGTTCCCCCGGCTCGCCGACGGCGGCGACGAGAAGTACCCGCGCTGGTCGGCGCACATGCGGCAACTGCACGCACGCCGCTACGACACGGTGCGGTCCGCGTACGACGCGGGCGTCCCCGTCTTCGTCGGCACCGACGCGGGCGGCACGCTGCCGCACGGGCTCGTCGCCGACGAGATCGCCGAGCTGGTCACCGCCGGCATCCCCGCCGTGGAGGCGATCTCTGCCGCCACCTGGGGCGCGCGGCGCTGGCTGGGCCGCCCAGCACTGGAAGAGGGCGCCCCCGCCGACCTCGTCGTCTACGAGACGGACCCGCGCGAGAACGTCGCCGTGCTGGCGGCCCCCCGCCACGTTGTCCTCCGGGGGCGGGTCACGCACTGACGCCGGGGGCACCGAGGTGCCCCCGGCGTCGGCCGGGCTGGGTGAGCTGGCTCGGCCCGTGCGGGTCCGTGCCGCCCGGCCCTGACTACCGAGCTGACTCGGCAGCGTCGGCCGGCCCCGCCTGTCCGCTGCCGAACACCTCCTTGACGAGCATTTGCGTCGACTTCTGGAACGCCGCGGCCAGGGACAGTGCGGCGTCGTCGGCGTAGTTCAGCGCGGCGGTGAGGGTCTTGCTGCCGTCGGGCGTGCTGTACATCAGGGCCCCGTGGCCCGCCATGCCGCCGTTGTGGGTGATGAGGGTGCCGCCGTTCCCGCCCGCGTCCTGCACGAACACCCCCAGCCCGTATCCGGCCTTGGGATGCGGCTTGCACATCTCGGCCAGCAGTGGCGCCGACAGGAGCTTGCCGCCCATCAGCGCGGAGATGAAGGTGTGGAGGTCCTGGGTGGTGGAGATCATGTCTCCGCCGGTGGAGATCCAGGAGGGGTTCTGGCGGGTGACGTCGACCGTTTTCTGCTGGTCCGCTTCCTCGTAGCGGTAGTAGGCGTGGGCGTGCGGCTCGGGGACGTCCGGGCTGGTGTCCGGCACCACGGTGCCCGACAGCCCGAGCGGCCCCAGGATCAGCCGCCGCATCTCCTCGGCGAACGAGCAGCCGGTGACCTTCTCGATGAGCAGTCTGGCCAGCACGTAGTTGGTGTTGGAGTAGCTCCAGTCCGTCCCCGGCTCGAACCGCGCGGGCCTGGACAGCGCCAGCCGTACCAGCTCTTCCGGCCGGTAGGTCTTGAACCGGTTGTCCACCCACTCCTGGCCCGAGGTCGTGGCGGGGATCCCCGCTGCGAACGTCCCGTCGTCGTAGTACTCGCCGGTGAAGTTGAAGACGCCACTGGTGTGCTGGAGCAGCATCCGCACCGTGATCCTCGGGTCCAGCCCGAACCCGGGCAGGTAGTCGGCCACAGGGGCGTCCAGCCCGACCGTGCCCTCGTCCACCAGCCGCAGTACCACGGTCGCGGTGAAGGTCTTGGTGTTGCTGCCTATCCGGACGTGCCCGTTCACCGGCGGCTTCGCGGCCTCGCCCAGCTTGCTGGCCCCGGCGCTGCCGGTCCACTCGCCCCGCTCGTCGTGCACGCGCATCGTCACGCCGGTGAATCCTGACTCGACCACCTCCTCGATGGCCTTCTGCAACTCCGGGCGGTCCTGGCCGGTAAGGGTGAGGGACATGGCGGTGCGCTCCTTGAGATCTGTTACGGAATCAGCTGAACGGACGGGGTTCCCGCGGGGCGTGCCTCTTCAGAGGCACGCGGGTCTTCAGAGGCTGCGGGCGGTGATGTCGCCATAGGCGGTGGTGGCGTGGATGTTCAGACCGGCGGTGGTGCCGTCGGCGTTCTTGAGGGTGTTGTGGATCCGGCCGTAGGCGGTGCCCGCGTCCAGGGAGGCGGAGACTCCGCGGGCGGCGCCGACCGAGATCTCGCCCTGCTCGGTGCGCAGTGTGACCGTGCCGCGCACCGCCTCGGTGATGCGGAGGTCGCCCTTCTGGGTGCGGATCTGCGCCGGGCCGCTCAGACGGCCGACGGAGATGTCGCCGTCCTGGAGGGTGAGACGGGTGTCCCCGGTCTCGTCGAGCTTGACCGTGGCCTGCTGGCCCTCGAAGGTGACGTCCCCGAGGCGTCCGACGCCCCGCAACTCGGCGCTGGCCGCCTTCGCTTCGACGCGGGACCCGGCGGGCAACTGGACCGTCACCTCGATGGCCCCGGAAGCGCCGAGGATCCGGTTCCTGGGCGCCGGGACCCCGATCCGCAGGATGCCGTCGTCGTAGGCGACCTCGGTCTGCTCCGCCGCCTTCACATCGCGGCTCTTGGAGGCGTCAGCGGGCAGGACCTCGACCGTGGTGTCGGCCCGGTCGGCGGCGATGAACCGGATGCGTCCCGCGGGGATGTCGAGGGTGGCGGAGACCGGGACGGGGGTGGCGAACTTCTGCATCGTGCTCTCCTTCATCTGCATCGTGCGCTCCTTCTGGACCGCTGTTTCCGATGAGGGAAAAGCTACGTTGCGTTCACGGTGACAGCAATAAAAGCATTGCGTTGAATCGGAATCATTGCAGCTCAGAGCTGTAAAACTGTTGCAACGGGATGACGCATAATGCAACGAGATTCCTTCGCTCGTTGCAATGTATTGAGAGTGAACGCTATTCTGCGGGCACCAAGGAAGCGTGAGAGGAGACAGCGGTGCCCGGAGGCAGACTCACCCAGCAGGAACGCCAGCAGATCGCGCTGGGGGTGGCCGACGGGCTCGCCTATGCGGAGATCGCCCGGCGTCTGGACCGCCCCACCTCGACGGTCACGCGCGAGGTGATGCGCAACGGCGGCCCCACCGCCTACCGCGCCGACCTCGCCCACCGCGCCACCGAACGCCGCGCCCGCCACCGCAGGCAGGCCGCGCCCCGGGACGCGAAGACGGCCCCGCAGGCACACGGACGCGACGCCGAAGCCGTGCGCGAGTACGAGGAGACGCTCACCACCGTCTTCATGCAGTCGGGGATGGCCAAGATGATGGCCCGGGTGCAGGCCTGCCTCTGCACCACGGACTCGGGCAGCCTCACCGCGTCCGAACTCGTCCAGCGCCTCCAGGTCAGCCCGGCGTCCGTCTCCAAGGCGGTCGCGTTCCTCGACGAACAGGGCCTCATCCGCCGGGAACGCGACGAACGCCGCCGCGAGCGCTATGTCGTCGACGATGACGTCTGGTACCAGTCGATGATGGCCAGCGCCCGGTCCATCGCCCAGGTGGTCGAGACCGCGCGGCAGGGCGTCGGTGTCCTCGGCTCCGGCACCCCGGCCGCCGCCCGCCTGGAGAACATCGCCCGCTTCCTCGACTTCGTCAGCGAGAGCACTGCACGGGCCGCTGACCAGGCCCGCGAGATCCTCCACACGAAGCCCGGCACGACCCCTGGCACGACCCCTGGCGACGGCTGAACCGTTCGTGCCCGTACGCGCGGGCCGGTGAACGCGACGGGGTCGCGGCGTTCGCCTCGGCCAGCGCTGCCGGGTCGTACATCGGGTCGCTCGACGCCGCCGAGAGGTAGCCGCCCACGGGGATCCACACCAGCACCGGCAGTCCCGCCGCGCCGGGATCCGGAGTGCGGACGGCTACTTTGCGCCGTGGGTCAGAGCAGGGGCGGCGGGGCCAGACGGAACGCGCCGGGTGATGAGGCGTCAGCCCGCCCACATGGTGCTGTTCACATGCGCCGTGTCGTGGTGCTCGTGATATGTGCTGATCTTTCCTCCGCTGATCTCGAAGAGGAAGTGATAGTGGTTGCGGTAATCGCGCCTGTTCTTCAGTTTCATTGTCGAGTACGCCTCTACGGCGACCCGAGCACCTTGGATGGTCCACGCGGTCGGCGTGATGACCAGCGGGCCGTCCGTGAGCGTGTCGAGAGGCTTGAGCATGGCGCGGAACTGCTCCTTGGTGATGTAACCGTCTCCCGGAGCCCCGCTCATCCACCATTCAACGTCATCAGTGAGACAGCTCAGGAGCTCCTCCAGCGCTTCCGTGTTGTCGGCCGCTCCCCACCGGCCCTTGGCGTAGAGGCCCAGAAAGTGTTCGACGATTGCCCTCTTCTGTGTGTCGTCCATCACGTGTCTCCGACTTCATGTGGCTGGTGGCGAGTGTGTGCCACTCAGCGTGCACGAGCGCAGATGCGCGCACAAATGATGGTTGAACACTCCAGGTATGCCTTTTGGGAATACCTCGGCTGTAGGGTGAGGGCTATGGCGGATGTGACTCTCGTTGGACTGCGGGTAGTGCGCGAGGTCGCTGCGACGGGGTCCTTCAGCGAGGCGGCAGCTTCCCTCGGCTACACGCAATCGGCTGTGTCCCGGCAGGTGAAAGTTGTCGAGTCCGCCGTGGGCGCGGCCCTTTTCGAGAGGAGGGCGCGCGGGGTGGCACCCACGCAGGCCGGTGTGGCGTTCGCACGGCACGCGGCCGACGTGCTGTCAGGCATCGACGCCGCCGTCCGTGAGGTCAGCGCACTGAGTCAACACATCACGGGCTGTGTCACAGTCGGCGCCACCCCGGCCGCGGCTGTGGCGCTGGCTCCCCGTGCCCTCGCGCAGCTGGCGGACGAACACCCCCATGTGACTGTCGGCTTCGTGGAGGATTCCACCCCCAGCCTTTTGCGGCAGCTACGTTCCCAGCGGCTGGACATCGCCGTCGTGGGCGTGTGCGCCGGGCCACAGGAGCGTGACCTCGACGGGCTGCGCCAGGAAACGCTCCTGGAAGACGATCTACGCGTCGCCCTGCCCCGGCATCACCCATTGGCCACCCGGCACACGGTGAGGGCCGACGAACTGCGCCACGACAGCTGGATCGTCGAGAACGCCAACGGCGACACCCCGTACTACGGCGCCTGGCCGACCCTCGTCCGGCCAACGGTCACCCATCAGGCGCGCGAATGGTCCACGCGCCTGGGAATGGTGGCTGCGGGCCTCGGGGTCTGTCTGCTGCCGGGCATGGCGGTCCCCTCCGCTCCATCCGGCGTGAGAATCGTCCGGGTCGAGGACCGCCACTGGCAGGGACGCGCAACCCTCGCCGTGACAAACGAACAGCGCTCGGCGGAGGCCGACGCGGCTGTCGCCGCCCTCAGACAACAGGCGTCTGAACTGCGTTGAGCCTATTCCCCAACGGCATTCAGTTCGTTCTGCTTCGTGCCCCTCGCCAGGGGTGCCGTTGACGAACGACGAACCAACCGGTCGTGGTCATGCTCGTGGTCCTCTCACCGCGGGGCGAAACGGATCGCTCGTGCTAATGGGTCACGACGAGCTGACCATGATCAAGTGCTTGGCGTTAACGGCTGTACCGATGTTCCCCAACCCCGGGGCGTGGGGCGCCGGGCGTGCCGGTGGGCGCTTCCCCGTCGGAGGGCAGGAGCTTCGCGAGGGCCGCGGACAGGGCGTCCGTCACATCGCGGGAGCGGACGGCGAGCCGCAGCCACTCCGGGCCCAGGCCGGGAAACGTGTCGCCCCGCCGCACGGCGAACCCCAGCTCGCGCAGCCCCTCGCGCAGCCACCGCGCATGGGGATGCCGCACCAGCACGAAGGGCGCCTCGGCGTGTCCGGCCGAGGTCAGGTCACCGAACTCGGCCAGCCGGGCGAGGAGATACGCGCGGTCCTCGGCCACGTCCCGCGCGGCGCGCTCCGCCTCGGCCAGCGCCCCCGGCTCGCAGCACGCCTCGGCGGCGGCCAGCGCGGGCGACGAGACGGGCCACAGCGGCTGTTGCGCGGCGAGCGCCGCCACCGTGCCGGGCCCGGCCAGCACATAGCCGACGCGCAGCCCGGCCAGCCCCCAGGTCTTGGTGAGGCTGCGCAGCACGAGGACCTGTCCCGGCAGCCCGGTGAGCCGGGGTACGAGGGACTCGCGCTCGCCGGGTACCGCGTCGATGAACGCCTCGTCGACGACGAGCGCGCGGCCAGGGCGTGCGAGCGCCGCCAGCGCGTCGGCCGGGTGGAGCACCGACGTGGGGTTGGTGGGGTTGCCGACCACCACCAGGTCGGCGTCCTCGGGCACGGCGCCCGTGCCGAGCCGGAAGCCGTCCTCGGGGCGCAGCAGGACGCGTTCCACCGGCTTGCCCGCGTCGCGCAGCGCGGCCTCCGGCTCCGTGAACTGCGGGTGCACCACGACGGCGCGCGCCGCCGGAAGCGCCCGTGCCAGCAGCACGAACGCCTCGGCGGCACCCGCCGTCAGCAGCACATGGTCCTCGGGCAGCCCGTGCCGCGCGGCGACGGCGCGGCGCGCCGCGCGCCCGTCGGGGTACGCGGCGAGCCCGTCGAGCGAGGCGGCGACGCGCGCCTTGAGCCAGCCGGGGGGAGTGCCGGTACGCACGTTCACCGCGAGGTCGGTCAGCTCAGCGCCGCTGTCCCGTACTTCGGCGTCACCGTGGTGCCGCAGATCGTGCTCGGGCGCCCCGCCCGCCCCGGCCTCAGTGGGAGTGGGCATGCCCATGTCCGTGCCCGTGACCGTGCCCATGTCCGTGCCCGTGTCCGTGACCGCCGTGGTGGTGATGGCTGTCGTCGTCGTCCGGGTGGTAGTGCGGCTGCTGCGGCGCGCCGACCTTGTCCTCGAAGCCCGGCATCGCGATCCGGTAGACGCAGGAGTCGCAGTTCATGCGCAGATCGCCCTTGACGGCCTCGCGGTAGCGCTCCAGCACGAGGTCGGCCAGTTCGTCGGTGGCGCCGATGACGTCGGCGTTGATCACCTCGGTGTCCGGGTTGGCCGCCGACCAGCCCTCGGCCTGCTGCTTCACGCGCTCGGGGAGGATGCCGGTGAACAGGAAGTACGGCAGGACGACGATCCGCCGCGCGCCCAGCTTGCGGCAGCGCTCCAGGCCAGAGGGCACGTCGGGCGCGGCGAGCGAGACGAAGGCGGTCTCCACGCCCGCGTAGCCCCGCCCCTCCCACAGCAGCCTGGCGGCCTTGTGCACCTCGGCGTTGGCGTCCGGGTCCGTCGAACCTCGGCCCACCAGCAGCACCGTCACATCGGCCAGGTCCTCGGGCGTGCGGGGGGACTCGCCGTCGCCGCCCAGCGCCTCGTCGAGGCGGCGCTCCAGCACGGACAGCAGCGAGGGGTGCGGCCCGAGCGGGCGCCCGTAGGTGTACGAGATGCCCGGGTGCCGCTCCTTCTCGCGGGCGAGCGCGGCCGGGATGTCGCCCTTGGCGTGCCCGGCGGAGACCAGCATCAGCGGCACGGCGGCGAAGTTCGACACGCCGCTGTCCACCAGCTCCGAGACCGAGTCGGCGAGCGGGGGAGGGGACAGCTCGATGAATCCGCCGGACACCGGGATCTCCGGGTTCCGTTTGCCGAGTTCACCGACGAAGGAGCGGAACGCCTCGGCGCCGTCGTCGTCACGGGTCCCATGGCCGACGAGGAGCAGGGCGGGCGGGGTGGTCACGGTTTCTCCTTGGGGGTGGTGCGGTGCGCCGCGCTGTGGCGGCGCGTACGGAAGGGGACGGACGAGGGGGCGGGCGGGCGCGGGCCCGTGCTGCTGGGCGCGCGGCCCGGAAGCGGGAGCGGGCGCGGGCCCGTCATGCCTGCCACCGGTAGCCGCGCGGCGTCACCATGCGGCCCGCGATCTCGCGGGTCGCGGTGTTGCCGACGGTGACGACGGTCATCATGTCGACGCTCTCGGGGGCGAGTTCGGCCAGCGTGGTGAGCGTCGCGTACTCGTCGGGACGGGTCGCGCCGCGGACGACACCCACCGGGGTGCGCCCCTCGCGGTGCTCGGCGAGGATGCCGAGCGCCTTCGGCAACTGCCAGTCCCGGCCGCGTGAGCGCGGGTTGTAGAAGGTGACGACGATGTCCGCCTCGGCCGCCGCGCGTACGCGACGCTCGATCACCTCCCACGGCGTGTGCAGGTCGGAGAGGCTGATGGACACGTGGTCGTGCCCCAGCGGCGCGCCCAGGATCGCGGCGGCGGCGAGCGCCGCCGTCACACCCGGCACGCCGACGACGTCGATGTCGTCGCTCGCCTCGGCCAGCGCGGGCGAGGCCATCGCGTAGACGCCGGCGTCGCCGCTGCCGATCAGCGCGACGGCGTGCCCCGCGCGGGCCTCCGCGACGGCGGTACGGGCCCGCTCCTCCTCGGCGCCGAGCCCCGACTCGACGACGCGGGTGCCGGGGCGCAGCAGGTCGCGGATCTGGTCGACGTACTGGTCGAGCCCCACGAGCACCGAGGCGCGCCGCAGTTCCTCGCGGGCGCGCGGGGTGACCAGGTCGCGGGCGCCGGGTCCGAGGCCCACGACGGCCAGCCGCCCGCGCGGGCTGCGGCGCGCCACGGCGGCCGTCGCCATGGCGGGGCTGCCGTCGATCGGGGCCGACTTGGTCTTGGGGACGACGAGTTCGCCGAGGCCGCTAAGGCCACTGCCGTGGCCGCTCGTCGTGACGACGCCCGCCGTGGCGGCGCGGGGAGCGGCGGCCAGCAGTGCGGCGGCCTCCGCGACGGAGGGGGTGCCGACGGCGGCGCGCGGCGCGTCGGAGGGGTTGGGCACCTCGACGGCCGAGAGCGCCTCGGCCGGATACGTGCGCAGCGGCACGCCCAGCCGCTCCGCCGCAGCGAGCAGCCCCGGCTCGTTCGCCTTCGCGTCGACGGTGGCCAGCTCGGTGACCGAGCGGACGGACAGGCCCGCCTCGTCCAGGGCCTCCTCGACGAGGAGCAGCACCTCGTCCGCGGTCACGCCCCGGCTGGCGCCGACCCCCACGGCGAGGGACGGCGGGCGCAGCACGGCCTCGGACAGGCCGAGCGGGATGACCTTGTCGGTGACCCAGAGGGTGGCGCCGTCGGCGCCGGACGCGGCAGGTGCGCCGTGCGCGGATCCCGCAGGTACGGCAGGTACGGCGTTCGGCGGCAGCGCGGGCAGCGGCCACCGCGCGTCGGCGCGCACCGGGACCGTGGCGCCGTCGAGAAGCGCCCGGCTCACCGCCGCCACCGCGCCCTCGACGGGCCAGCCGAGCGTGTCAAGACCCGGCACGCCGACGGCGTCGGTCGCCGTGGTCACCACGGGGCGGCAGCCGGAGAGGACGTCGGCCACCTCACGGGCCAGCGCGTTCGCGCCGCCCGCGTGCCCGCCGAGGAGGGACACCGCGTGCTGCTGCGCCTCGTCGACGCAGACGACGCCGGGATCGTCGGTCTTGTCGGCGAGCAGCGGCGCGAGCAGGCGGACCGTGGCGCCGGTGGCGAGGAAGCAGACGAGCTGGTCGCACTCGCCGAACGCGCGGGTGACGGCTTCGCGGACGCCCGGCCCTTCGTAGACGCGCGTACGGTCCGGCCACGCGGCGGCCAACCGGTCGCGTGCGGCGGCACCCGCCGCGGTGGCGGAGATCAGGCCGATCAACGTGTAGCTCCTTCGGGGGCGCCGGGCGGGGTGCCCGGCAGGGGTCGGGGGAGGGGGCGGAACGGATGAGTGGGCGGGCGGACGGACGGTGTGGCCGGGCGGGTCGGCAGGACGCGGCACGTCGTCACGGGGTTCGCGCGACGCACCCCGCGGCCCCCGAGCCCGCCGCACACCGGCGGACAGAGCATGCCGCGACGCGCGTGACGGGGCCAGAGCGCGGTCCGGGCCCGGCCGCGCGGGGCCTGCCGGGGCGGGCGGGACGCCTGGCACGGGCCGGGCCGGGCCGTGAAGCCGGTTGCCCGGCCGGGCAGGCTGTGCGGGTCCGTGCCGCGTGCCGCCGCCCCGGTCGTGTCGCCTGGCGCCCGGCCGGGGCCAGGCCGGTCCAGGGCACGGACTGCGACGTGGCCGTGGGGCTCGGCCCCGGGCCCTGACGTGGCCCCCGCCCGTCGGAGCGTCCCGCGCTCGGGCAGGTGGTGCCGGGGAGCGGTGTGGCGCGGTGCCGTCGCTTCCGTCGTGCCGGGGCCCCGTCCCGGGCCCGCCGTGTGCGCGGACACGGCGGGCCGTGCTCCCGGCCGGTCCGGGGTGCCGGGCCCGCTCCCGTGGCCGGTGATCGGGGGCAGTCCAGGCGGGAGCCGCCAGGGCAGGGGGTGCCGGGGAGCGGTGTGGCGCAGTGCCGTCGCTTCCGTCGTGCCGGGGCCCCGTCCTGGGCCCGCCGTGTGCGCGGACACGGATCAGTCCCGCCCGGCCTTCCGCGCGGCACGCAGCTCGCGGCGTGCCTCGGGGTCCGCGCGGCGGAAACCGTGGAAGTGGCCCGGGTGGTACAGGTGCGAGCGGGTGCCGGAGGCCGAGAGCGCGGGGCCGACGAGGAAGAGCGTGTGCTTCCAGAGCTTGTGCTCCTTGACCGTCTCCTCCAGCGTGCCGACGGTGCAGCGCAGCACCAGCTCCTCCGGCCACGTCGCCTGGTAGGCGATCACGACGGGCGTGTCCGTCGGATAGCCGCCCTCCAGCAGCTCGGTCACCAACTGCCCCGAGCGGGCCGCGGACAGGAAGAGGGCCATCGTCGTGCCGTGCCGCGCGAACTCGCGCACCTCCTCGCCGGGCGGCATCGGCGTCTTGCCGCCGCCCAGCCGGGTCAGGATCACGGACTGCGCGACCTCGGGGATCGTCAGCTCGCGGCCCGCCAGCGCGGCCACGGCGGAGAAGGCGGAGACGCCGGGGATGATCTCGACGTCGATGCCCAGCGCGTGGCAACGGTCCACCTGTTCCTGCGTGCCGCCCCACAGCGCCGGGTCCCCGGAGTGGATACGGGCCACGCGCAGGCCCTCGCGCAGCGCGCGCTCGTACACGGCGATGACGTCCTCCAGGGACATCGTCGCGGAGTCGAGGATCTCGGCGTCATCGCGCGCGTGCGTGAGGACTTCCTCCTGGACGAGGCTCGCCGCCCAGATGACGATGTCGGCCCGCGCGATGGCGTCGCCCGCGCGGTAGGTGAGCAGATCGGCCGCTCCGGGCCCGGCGCCCACGATGGTCACCTTGGCGCGGGGACCGTCCGCTTCGGCCGCCCGTATCGCCCGTATCGCCGTTGTCGTCGGCTTCGCCTCGGTCACAGCTTGCCTCCTCGGGATTCCCTGCGCGCGGGAGAGATGAGAGTGGAGAGATACGGCAGTGCGGCTGATCCGCCCTCGCCGTGCGCGAGTTCGGACTCCAGCTCGGCGGCCGGGCGGATCGATTCACCGGGCAGGCCCAGGGCCGAGCCCCACACCGCGCCCTCCGTGCGGCCCGTGTCGCGCAGCGCGCCCGCCACCTCGGCGGCCTGCCGCCCGAACTTGTACGCCACCACCGTGCCGGGCCCCTCCAGCGCCTCCTTCAGCACCGCGGAACCCGCCGTCACAGGGACGAGCGTCAACGGCTCCGTCCCCTCCGTGAGCACCGCGCCGCTGCGTGCCGCGAGGTCCTGCATGGCGGTGACGCCCGGCACCGTCTCGACGGCCAGACCCGGCACCAGCTCGCCGACGGTCTGAGCGAGGTAGGTGAACGTGGAGTAGACGTTGGGGTCGCCGATCGTCGCGAAGGCGACGCTCCCGTGCGCGCGCAGCAGTTCGGCGACGCGCGTGCCCGCCGCGTCCCAGGCCGCCTCGCGGCGGGCGCGGTCGCTGCGCTCGTTCAGCGCGAAGACGACGCGCACGATCTTGTCCGCCTCGACGTAGTGCAGCACCGTCGCCTCGGCCCTGCCCGTGCCGCCGTCCTCCATGACGGGAACGACGACGGCGTCGGCCGCGCGCAGCGCGTTCACGCCCTTGACGGTGACGAGTTCGGGGTCGCCGGGGCCGACGCCCACGCCGACCAGCAGCGGGCGCGTCTGCCCGCTACCAGCGGAAACGGGTTCGGGTACGGACGTCATGCGGTCGCTCCTTCGGCTGTGCCTCTGCCGAAGGTCACGGGCCCGTGGTGGCCCTCCAGCACGGCGGTGAGTCCGGGCACGGGCCCGGTTCGTACGTCGAGTCCGGCGCCGGGCCCTGCCTCGTCCCCCGCCACGTCGAGCGCGGCCAGCGCGGCGCGCACGGCGGCGGGTTCGGGGTGGGTGGCCGTGAACGAGATCAGCGGCAGTACGGGCAGGTCCCGCGCGGACGGGTGGGTGGTGGTGCCCCAGTCGAGCAGGAACGGGACGAGTCCGTCGGCGCCCTGCGGTCGCGTCGGCGGCAGGGTGAGCCGCCAGGACAGCACGTCGCCCTCGGGCGTGTGCCGTGGCATGGCCACGGGCTCGCCCGGCTCGTAACCGCGCTCGCGCGCCCCCGCCACCGTCGCGTCGATGTCCGTGGTCCGCACGGCCCAGTGGACGAGCCGAGGCCCGTCCAGCGCGTCGATGCCGAACCAGCGCGGCCCGTCGGGCTCCGGCTGTTCGCGGTCGGGGCCGACGATCTCGAAGTACCGTCCCCCGCCCAGGCCCAGCAGCACGTTCCGGGTACCCATGCCGGGATGGCTGCCCCCGGCCGCAGGGCGCACCCCGGTCAGCTCGGCGACCTCCTCGACCGTCCGCTCCAGATCGGGCGTCGCGTAGACGAGGTGATCCAGCACCGACGCACCGGCCACCGGCACCGGATCCGGCATCCGCTCCGGCATCAGCAGCTCCTCACGAATCGGTGGGCGAGTTCGGGAGTGGCGGCCCAGTGGACGTG
>NZ_JBSHAO010000040.1:20266-82803 GCF_053611545.1 Streptomyces sp. NPDC054796
GCACCGGCCACCGGCACCGGATCCGGCATCCGCTCCGGCATCAGCAGCTCCTCACGAATCGGTGGGCGAGTTCGGGAGTGGCGGCCCAGTGGACGTGCGGGGAGGAGGCGTGCACGCTGCCCTGCGCGAAGCCTTTGGTGCGGTGTCGGGTGGGCGCTGTGCCGGTTGCGGTTGCGGTGGCGGCCTGGCGGTGGCCGGGTGTCGGTTGCTCCGGCATCAGCAGCTCCTCACGAATCGGTGGGCGAGTTCGGGAGTGGCGGCCCAGTGGACGTGGAGGTAGGAGGCGTGCACGCCGCTCTGCGCGAAGCCCTCGGCGCGGTGCGTCGGAGTCGTCAGGCCCCAGGCGGGGGCCGTGCCGGTGCCGGGCTCCAGTGCGGTGCGGTGGAACTCGTGCCCGGCGACGCGGAGTCCGGCCGGGGCGAGCGCGCTGTCGGTCACGGCGACGGCCTGGCGGTAGCCGAGGGTCAGCCGCTCCGTCATCCGCGCGCTCGCGTCCAGCACCCCGCACATCGGCGCACCGTCCAGCTCCCGCGCCAGATACAGCAGCCCGGCGCACTCGGCCGCGACGGGCGCGCCCGAGGCGGCGAGCGAGGCGACCTCCTTGCGCAGCAGCTCGTTCGCCGACAGCTCCGGCGCGTACACCTCCGGGAACCCGCCGCCGATGACGAGGCCGCGGGTGCCCTCGGGCAGCGTCTCGTCGCGCAGCGGGTCGAAGGTGACGACCTCGGCGCCCGCCGCACGCAGCAGTTCGGCGTGTTCGGCGTACGAGAAGGTGAACGCGGCACCTCCCGCGACGGCCACCACGGGCCGGTCACCGGCACCGGTCGCGGCGGCCGGACCGTCGCCCGCTCCAAGCCCCGCCCCCGCCGGGTCCCACGGCGCGCAGTCCAGCGGCGGCGCGCTCCGTGCCAGCGCCAGCAGCGCGTCGAGATCGACCCCCTCGCGCACCCGTTCCGCGAGCGCGGCCACCGCCTCGACGGCCTCGTCGGCGCGCTCGGCGACCGGCACGAGCCCCAGGTGACGGCTCGGCGTCCGCACGGCACCGACGCGCCGCAGCACACCCAGCACCGGCACACCCGACGTGTCCAGCGCCTCGCGCAGCAGCTCCTCGTGGCGGTCGGAGGCGACCTTGTTCAGGATGACGCCCGCGACCCGCACCTCCGGATCCCACGAGGCGAAGCCGTGCACCAGCGCCGCCACCGAGCGGGACTGCGACGAGGCGTCCACGACCAGCACGACCGGGGCCCGCAGCAGCTTCGCCACCTGCGCCGTCGAGGCGAGTTCGCCCTCGCCGCCCGCACCGTCGTAGAGGCCCATCACGCCCTCGACCACCGCCAGCTCCGTGCCCGCCGCGCCGTGCGCGAACAGCGGCCCGATCAGCTCGGTACCGCTCAGGTACGCGTCGAGGTTGCGGCCAGGGCGGCCCGTCGCCAGCGCGTGGTAGCCGGGGTCGATGTAGTCGGGGCCCACCTTGTGCGGGGACACGGCGAGACCGCGCCCGGAGAACGCCGCCATCAGGCCCGTCGCCACCGTGGTCTTGCCGCTCCCGGAGGACGGCGCGGCGACGACGAGCCGGGGGATGGACACGGTCACGCCGCGCCCACCCCCGTGCGCGCGCCGCGCGAGCGCGACCCGGTGGCCATGTTCACCATTCGATGCCCCGCTGGCCCTTCTGCCCCGCGTCCATCGGGTGCTTGACCTTCGACATGTCCGTGACCAGATCGGCGGCGTCCACCAGCGCCTGCGGCGCGTTGCGGCCCGTGATGACCACGTGCTGGTTGCCTGGGCGCTCGCGCAGCGCCGCGACCACCTCGTCGGTGTCCACCCAGCCCCAGTGCATGGGGTACGCGAACTCGTCGAGCACGTACATGCGGTACGTCTCGGCCGCCAGGTCCCGCTTGACCTGCTCCCAGCCCTCGCGCGCCGCGTCCTCGCTGCTCATCTCGCCGTCGCGCTGGATCCACGACCAGCCCTCGCCCATCTTGTGCCAGGCGACGGTGCCGCCCTCGCCGCTCGCGCCCAGCACGCGCAGCGCCCGCTCCTCGCCGACCTTCCACTTCGCGGACTTCACGAACTGGAAGACCCCGATCGGCCAGCCCTGATTCCAGGCCCGCAGCGCCAGCCCGAAGGCCGCCGTCGACTTGCCCTTGCCGATGCCCGTGTGCACGGCGACCAGCGGCCTGTTGCGGCGCTGACGTGTCGTCAGCCCGTCGTCCGGTACGACGCTCGGCTGTCCCTTCGGCATTACGCGGCCCTCCGTGTGCCCGTGTTGGCGCCCCTGTTCGCTCCCGTGCCCTTGCCCGTGTGCGTGCCCCGCACCGCGCGGACGAGGTCGGTCACCGCGTCGGCGCGCAGCTCGTCCAGCGTGACGGCCGGGCCGCCCAGCTCCCGCGCCAGCGCGCCCGCGAGGCCAAGACGCACCGGACCCGACTCGCAGTCCACGACCACCGAGGCCGTGCCCTCCCCGGCCAGCAGCCGCGCCGCCCGGTGCGCGCGTGCCACCGGCTCCGGGCCGCCCGTCGCCCTGCCGTCCGTGACCGTGACCAGCAGCGGACGCCGCGACGGATCGCGCAGCCGCTCGACGCGCAGCACCTCGTGCGCCCGCAGCAGCCCCGCCGCGAGCGGGGTGCGCCCGCCCGTCGGCAGTGACTCAAGACGCGCTGCGGCCGTGTCCACCGACGAGGTGGGCGGCAGGGCCAGTTCGGCCTCGCTGCGACGGAACGAGATCAGCCCGACCTTGTCGCGCCGCTGATAGGCGTCCAGCAGCAGCGACAGCACCGCGCCCTTCACCGCGCTCATCCGCTGCCGCGCCGCCATCGAGCCCGAAGCGTCCACCACGAACAGCACGAGGTTGCCCTCGCGCCCCTCGCGCACCGCCTCGCGCAGATCGTCGCGGCGCACGACGAGACCGCGCCCGCTGCGCCCCCGCGCCCGCTGGTGCGGCGCCGCCGCGTGCATCGTCGCGGACAGGTGCAGCTTGCCGAGCGTGCCGCTGGGGCGGCGGGCTCCCGTGGTGCGGCCGTGCGGTGTACGGGCCCGCGAGCGGCGGCCCTGCGCGCCCTCGCCGAGTCCGGGCACCGAGAGGGTGCGCGCCTTGAACGGCTCGGTCGCCGCCGCCGGTGCCTTCTCCTTGGCGTGGCCGCCCTCGGTGTCCTGCGCCTCCTCGTCGCGGGGGTCCTCGTCGGGGCGCGCGTCCGAGCGGGACGGCTGCGGCTCGGGGCGCTCCTGGTCCGGCTGCTCCTGACCCGGTTCCGGCTCCTGGTCCCGCTGCTCGGGCACGTCGGCGCCCGAGGAGTCGCCGGGCGGGTCCTGGGGCGGCTCGCCCTCGGGGGGCTGCCCGCCGGGACCGCCGTCGGGCCCGTCCGGGTCCGGGTCGTCGTCCTCGCCGCTGTGCCGGCGCAGTGTCTCGTCGAGCTTGTCCTCGTCCAGGTCGGGCGAGTCGAACGGGTTGCGCCGCTTGCGGTGCGGCAGCGCCAGGAGCGCCGCCTGCCGCACGTCCTCGGCCATGACGTCCGTGCGTCCCGCCCACGCGGCCAGCGCCGTCGCGGTGCGCGACATGACGATGTCGGCGCGCATCCCGTCGACCTCGAACGCCGCGCACGTCGCCGCGATCTGGCGCAGTGCCGCGTCCCCGAGCCGCACCTTCGGCAGCAGCGCGCGTGCCGCGACGATCCGCTCGCGCAGCGCCCGCTCCTCGTCGGCCCAGCGCGCGGCGAACTCCTCGGGCGCGTCGTCGTAGGCGAGGCGCCGCCGTACGACCTCCACGCGCTCGTCGGTCTCCCGCGACGCCGTGACCTCCACCGTCAGCCCGAACCTGTCCAGGAGCTGCGGGCGCAGCTCGCCCTCCTCGGGGTTCATCGTGCCGACGAGAAGGAACCTGGAGGCGTGCCGCACGGACACGCCCTCCCGCTCGATGTGGTTGACGCCCATGGCGGCGGCGTCCAGGAGCGAGTCGATGAGGAAGTCCTGGAGGAGGTTGACCTCGTCGACGTAGAGGATGCCCCGGTGCGCCTTGGCGAGGAGCCCCGGCTCGAACGCCTTGACCCCTTCGGCCAGCGCCCGCTCGATGTCCAGCGATCCGACGAGCCGGTCCTCGGAGGCGCCGACGGGCAGCTCCACCAGCTCACCGGCGCGCACGGCGCCGGTGCCCGGCTCGTGCGGCCCGTCGGGGCACCGGGGGTCGGGCGCGGCCGGGTCGCAGGAGAAGCGGCAGCCGGGCACCACGTCGAGCCGGGGGAGCAGCGCGGCCAGCGCCCGCACCGCCGTCGACTTCGCGGTCCCCTTCTCGCCGCGCACGAGCACGCCGCCGATGGAGGGCGAGACGGCGTTGAGCAGCAGGCCGAGCCGTAGATCGTCCTGGCCGACGAGGGCGGTGAACGGGAAAGGGGCACTCATGCGGCTGTTCCTCCTTCGGGTGAACGGAAGGCGTGCGGGGCGCGCGGGGAGGGTTCGGGGGTTGCGGGGGCGCTCACTCGCCGTCCCCCTCCAGGTCGCCTTCCAGCTCCAGGTACGTCTCGCGCAGCCGCTCCAGCGTCCGCCGGTCCGGCTCCTCCCACAGGCCGCGCTCGGCGGCCTCCAGCAGCCGCTCGCTGATGCCGCGCAGCGCCCAGGGGTTGGACTTCTTCATGAAGTCGCGGTTGGTCTCGTCGAAGACGTACTCGGACGCGAGCTTCTCGTACATCCAGTCGTCCACGACGCCCGCCGTCGCGTCGTACCCGAAGAGGTAGTCGACGGTCGCGGCCATCTCGAAGGCGCCCTTGTAGCCGTGCCGCCTCATCGCCGCCATCCAGCGCGGGTTGACGACACGGGCGCGGAAGACGCGGTGCGTCTCCTCGCCCAGGGTGCGTGTCTTGACCTGGTCGGGGACGGCCGAGTCGCCGATGTACGCCTCGGGGGAGTCGCCCGTCAGATGGCGGACCATGGCGACCATGCCGCCGTGGTACTGGAAGTAGTCGTCGGCGTCGTGGATGTCGTGCTCCCTGGTGTCGACATTTTTCGCCGCCACCTGGATGCGCCGGAACGCCGCCTCCATGTCGCCCCGCGCCGCGCGCCCGTCCAGACCGCGCCCGTACGCGTAGCCGCCCCACACCGCGTAGACCTCGGCGAGGTCCGCGTCCGAGCGCCAGTTGCGCGCGTCGATCAGGGGCAGCAGGCCCGCGCCGTACGCGCCCGGCTTCGAGCCGAAGATGCGGGCCGTCGCGCGCCGCCGGTCGCCGTGCTCGGCGGTGTCCTCGTCGGCGTGCGCCCGTACGTAGTTGTCCTCGGGGCTCTCGTCCAGCTCGGCCACCGCGCGCACCGCGTCGTCCACGAGCCCCACCACGTGCGGGAACGCGTCACGGAAGAAGCCCGAGATGCGCACCGTCACGTCGATACGGGGCCGCCCCAGCTCCGCCAGCGGCATCACCTCGAAGCCCGTCACGCGCCGCGACGCGTCGTCCCACACCGGGCGGCAGCCCAGCAGGGCGAGGATCTCCGCGATGTCGTCGCCCTGCGTACGCATGCAGGCCGTGCCCCACACGGTGAGCCCGACGGACTTCGGGTAGCTGCCGTTGTCGTCCAGGTGCCGCTTCACCAGCGACTCGGCCAGCGCCGAGCCCACGTCCCAGGACAGCCGCGAGGGGATGGCCTTGGGGTCGACGGAGTAGAAGTTGCGACCCGTCGGCAGCACGTTGACCAGGCCGCGCGTCGGCGAGCCCGAGGGCCCGGCGGGGACGTAGCCGCCCTCCAGCGCGTGCAGCACGTTGCCGATCTCGTCGGTCGTACGCTCCAGCCGGGGCACCAGCTCCTCGGCCGCGAACTCCAGCACCCGCACCGCGTCCGCGAGTTCCACGCCCAGCACCGAGGCCACCACGGGCGCCGCTGCCTCGGTCTCCCAGCCGCGGGCCTCCATCGCCTCGGCCAGATCGCGCGCCAGCCGCTCCAGCAGATCGACGGCGTCCGAGGCCGTACGGGCCGGGCCCTCGGCCAGCGCCGTCAGCGCCTGGGGCACCGCGATCCGCGCGCCCGGCTCGGCCAGCAGCTCGGACTCCGTCAGCCCGAAGTGCTCGGCGAGCGCGGCCCGCAGGCCCGGCAGGGCCCCGCCGACGCCGCCCCACACCTGCGCGGAACGCAGCACGGCCAGCGCCAGGTTGACGCGGGGCTCGCCCTCGGGGCCTCCGCCCAGGATGTGCAGCCCGTCGCGGATCTGCACGTCCTTGATCTCGCACAGCCAGCCGTCGATGTGCATGACGAAGTCGTCGAACTCGTCCTCGCCCGGCTGCTCGTCCACGTGCAGGTCGTGGTGCAGTTCGGCGGCCCGCACCAGCGTCCAGATCTGGCTGCGCACGGCCGGCGCCTTGTCCGGGTCCAGGTCGGAGACGAGCGCGTACTCGTCGAGCAACTGCTCCAGCTTGGCCAGGTCGCCGTAGGAGTCGGCGCGGGCCATCGGCGGCACCAGGTGGTCCACGACGGTCGCGTGGCCGCGCCGCTTGGCCTGGGTGCCCTCGCCCGGGTCGTTGACGATGAAGGGGTAGATCAGCGGCAGGTCGCCCAGCACCGCGTCGGGCGCGCAGGAGGCGGACATGCCCAGGCCCTTGCCCGGCAGCCACTCCATGGTGCCGTGCTTGCCCATGTGCACCACGGCGTCGGCGCCGAAGGTGTGCTCCATCCACCGGTAGGCGGCCATGTAGTGGTGCGAGGGCGCCATGTCCGGGTCGTGGTAGATCGCGATCGGGTTCTCGCCGAAGCCGCGCGGCGGCTGGATCATGACCACGACGTTCCCGAACCGGAGCGAGGCGAGCACGATGTCCTCGCCGTCCACGTACAGCTCGCCGGGCGGCTCGCCCCACGCCTCGGTCATGCTGTCGCGCAGCTCCGGGTCCAGCGAGGCGAACCACTGCCGGTAGTCGGCGAGCGGGACACGCGCGGGCGCGGCGGCCAACTGCTCCTCGGTCAGCCACTCCACGTCGTGGCCGCCCGCCGCGATGAGGCGGTGGATCAGCTCGTCGCCGTTGTCGGGGTAGCCGGAGACGCCGTAACCGGCCTCGCGCAGCGCGTCGAGGACCTTCACGGCGGAGGCGGGAGTGTCAAGACCGACGGCGTTGCCGACGCGCGAGTGCTTCGTCGGGTACGCGGTGAAGACGAGGGCGATCCTCTTCTCGGCGTTCGGCTTGTGCCGCAGCGCGGCGTGCCGTGCGGCGATGCCCGCGACGCGCGCCGCACGCTCCGGGTCGGCGGTGTAGACCGGCACCCCGTCGGGCCCGTCCTCCTTGAAGGAGAAGGGGACGCTGATGATCCGTCCGTCGAACTCGGGGATCGCGACCTGCATGGCCGCGTCCATCGGCGAGAGCGCCGCGTCCGACTCGGACCACGCCTTGCGCGAGCCGGTCAGGCACATGCCCTGGATCAGCGGCACGTCCAGCTCGGCCAGCGCGCCGATGTCCCACGCCTCGTCGTCGCCCCCGGCGGACGCGTCGCTGGCCCGGGTGCCGCCGGAGGCGAGCACGGTGGCGACGATCGCGTCGGTCTGGCCGAGCAGGTCGTAGAGCCCCTGGTCGGCGCCGCGCAGCGAACCGCAGTAGACGGGCAGCGCGTTGACGCCGCGTGCCTCGATGGCGTCGCACAGCGTCTCGACGAATGCGGTGTTGCCGGACATCTCGTGCGCCCGGTAGAAGAGCACGCCCACCGTGGGACGCCCCGGCTCCGGCACGTACGAGCCGTGCACCCCGTACTGCGGCATGGCGGCGGGCGGTTCAAACCCCTCGCCGCTCATCAGCACCGTGTCGGAGAGGAACCGCGCGAGCTGCGTCAGGTTCTCCGGGCCGCCTTCGACCAGGTACTTCAGCGCCTCCGCGACCAGTCCGGCCGGGACGCTGGACTCGGCCATCAGCTCCGCGTCCGGCACGGACTCGCCGCCCAGCAGCACGGTCGGCACCCCGGACGCCTTCAGCGCCGCGAGCCCGTCCTCCCAGGCCCGCTTCCCGCCGAGCAGCCGTACGACCGCGACGTCGGCGCCCTCCAGGAGCCCCGGCAGGTCCTCGGCGGCGTCCACCCGGGTGGGGTTGGCGATCCGGTATCCGGCGGCCGAGGCGCGGGCGGCGAGCAGGTCCGTGTCGGAGGTGGACAGCAGCAGGACGGTGCCCGGGGCGTCCTCCGCGCCCCGCGCGTCCTCGGTGCTCCTGGTGTCCACAGCGCCCTCGGTGTCCTCGGTTTCCTCGGTGCCCTTGGCGTCCTTGGCGTCCGCAGTGCTCATGCGCGTACTCCCGCGTCTCCAGCGTCGGGCGCTCCCGGGGCGATGAACGGCAGGCCCTTGGGCGGGCCCGACTCGATCAGCCGCAGCAGCGCGTCCGTATCGGCGTGTTCCTCGATCAGATCGCCGAGGCGATCCAACTGCTCCTCGCGCAGCGCGGCGAAGCTTGTGTCCGGTGCGGGGACGAAGCCGTCGCGGCCCGCCTCCTCCGCGACCCGGCGCAGCAGCGCACGCCGGAAACCGTCGCTCTCCAGCGATCCGTGCCAGTGCGTCCCCCCGACGGCGCCCACCCGGCACCCGTCCAGGCTGTTGCCCAGGGGGTCCGAGAAGAATGCGTCCCCGCCCAGCACCTCGGCCACACCGTGATGGATCTCGTATCCCTCGACGTGCTCGCCCAGCGCCGTGCCGCTCGGCCGCGCGAGGGTCTTCTCCGCAGCGAACCGCACCCGCAGGGGCAGCAGCCCCAGCCCCTCGACGGTCCCGGCCCGCGACTCGACCTCGTCCTCGATGCGCTCGCCCAGCAACTGGTAGCCGCCGCAGATGCCCAGCACGGGGCGCCCCTCGGCGGCGCGCCGCACCAGCGCTTCCGCCAGGCCGCGCTCCCGCAGCCACTCCAGCGCGCGCACGGTGCCGCGGGTGCCGGGCACGACGACGAGATCGGCGTCGGCCAGCTCCTCCGGTCTGTCGGTGAAGCGGACGACGACGCCGGGCTCGGCGGCCAGCGCGTCCACGTCGGTGAAGTTCGACATCAGCGGCACGGGCAGCACCGCGACCCGCAGCACGTCGGTGCCGTGCGGGGGCGCGACGGTGGACTCGCGCACGGTGCCGCGCAGCGACACGCGCAGCCCGTCCTCCTCGTCGATGCCCAGACCGTGCCGGAAGGGCAGCACCCCGAAGGACCGCCGCCCCGTGATGCGGCGCAGCATGTCGAGACCGGGCTCCAGCAGGGACACGTCGCCGCGGAACTTGTTGACGAGGTAGCCCGCGAGGAGTTCCTGGTCCTCGGGGGCCAGCAGCGCCGTCGTGCCGAAGAAGGACGCGAAGACGCCGCCCCGGTCGATGTCGCCGACGACCACGACGGGCAGCCGTCCGGCGCGGGCGAGGCCCATGTTGACGATGTCGCTGCGCCGCAGGTTGATCTCGGCGGGGCTGCCCGCGCCCTCGCAGATGACGGCGTCGTGGGTGCGGCGCAGCTCGTCGAGGCAGTCGGTGACCGTGGCCAGCAGCTTCTCCTGGCGGCCCTCGTGGTAGCCGCGTGCGCTGAGTTCGCCCACGGGCCTGCCCAGCAGCACGACCTGGCTGGTGCGGTCGCCGCCCGGCTTCAGCAGTACGGGGTTCATCAGCGCGCTGGGCTCCACCCTGGCCGCCGCGGCCTGCATGGCCTGGGCGCGGCCGATCTCGGCGCCCTCGCGGGTGACGAAGGAGTTCAGCGACATGTTCTGGGCCTTGAACGGGGCGACCTTCACGCCCTTGCGGGCCAGCCAGCGGCAGATGCCCGCGGTGACGACGCTCTTGCCCGCGTCGGAGGTCGTGCCCGCGACGAGGAGGCCGCCGCCCCTGGTGGTCGGGCGCGGTCCGGCGTTGCCGCCGTTGCCGTTTCTGCCGTTGCCGTTGCCGCTGTCGGCCGTGCCGCTCATGAGGTCCCCTTCCGTGGCCCGCGCACGCGGGAGTACCGGGAATGCGCAGCCCCGGCGGCGAGCCGCCCCGCCGCGGTCACCGCGAGCGCGAGCACGCCGACGCGACGCGACAGCCGCGCCGCGCGCGCGATGTCACCGGTCTCCACGGCGCGTCCGGGCGAGTTGAGTACGGGCCTGTGCTCGGTCCGCCCGCCGTAGGAGAGCGTTCCGCCCAGCCGCACGCCCAGCGCACCGGCGAACGCGGCCTCCACGGGGCCCGCGTTGGGGCTCGGGTGGCGGTGCGCGTCCGTACGCCAGGCGCGCAGCGCGCCGCGCGGGTCCGGGCCCGCGAGCGCTGCGAGGACGGCGGTGAGCCGGGCACCGGGCCAGCCCGCGACATCGTCGAGCCGGGCCGAAGCCCAGCCGAAGCGCAGATGGCGGGGGGAGCGGTGGCCGACCATCGCGTCGAGCGTGTTGACGGCGCGGAAGCCCGCCATCCCGGGCACTCCGGCCAGCGCGCCCCACACGAGGGCGCCGACGACCGCGTCCGAGGTGTTCTCGGCGACGGACTCGACCACGGCGCGCGCGATCCCGTCGGCGTCCAGCGCCTGGGGGTCGCGTCCGCACAGATGGGGCAGCCGCCGCCGCGCCGCCGCCAGATCGCCCGCCTCCAGTGCGGCGCCGACGGCGCGTGCCTCGCGGACCAGCCCGGCGCCGCCGAGCACGGTCCAGGTGACGCCCGCGGTGAGGGCGACGCTCGCGGGGCCGTGGGCCACGGTGTCAGCGCTGTTCGTACGGCGGTCCGCCGCACGCGCGGCGCGCGTCAGCGCCGTCGCAGCGGCGACGGCGCCCGCGACGCACAGGGCCGTGTAGGCGGCGCCGCTGTCGCGCCGGTCGCGCCACAGGCGGCGCTCGGCCGCACCGGCGGCGCGCCCGAAGGCGGCCACGGGGTGGCCGCGCCGGGGGTCACCGAGCAGCAGGTCGCCGAGGAATCCGAGGGCTGCGCCACAGGCGTGGGCGCGTGGGGCCCGCATCCGTCAGCGCGCCGTCATGCCTCGTAGGGCCGGTGCCGTGGTGGGCACCGGGCGTGCCGTGCCCACGTCAGGGCGTGCGGCCAGGAGTTGGTTGGCGGTGAAGCCGGGCATGGCGGTGTCCTCACTCAGGGTCCTCGCCCTGGCTCGACGTGACCGGCGGTGAGAGTCTCCTGGCTCCCGGATCGGCGCTCAGGGGGTGTCGTACGGACCCCCTCCCCGGCCTTCCAGCCCGCATGTGCGCGTGGGCCGTGACCTTCTGGTTGGGGAGCGCTCCCCGGTGACAGTGGCGGGACCGCGCCGGATTCGCACCGGCTTCCTCTCCTGCCGCCGTTGGGCAACGGGAAGTCCACCACGGTTCACGAGAGGGCGTCAACTCGCCCTGACCTGCGACGGGAGAGTGTGAGGAGACACACGGGCGCACATGGACGAGGGGTACGAGCAACCGCTCGTACCCCTCGTCAGGATGCCGTCGTGTGCGGACGGACGGACGCTGTCGTCCGCTGTCGTCGCTAGGCGGCGATGAGGTAGATGCCGAACGCCACGGCCGCCGCGCACAGCGCGAAGCAGGCGTAGGCACCGGTGCGGGCGAGCGCCGGGGCGCCGGTGCCGTCCGCCTTGCGGGCCGAGGAGCCGACGATGCCGAGCGTGAACACGCCCACCAGGCCGACCGTCGCCACGAGGCTGACGCCGAAGACCTGGCCGAGAGCGGCCCAGTCGATGTTCATAGCGGTCTTCCTTCTGACTTCCTGGACGGGGTGGGGTGCCGGGGCCTCTAGGAGGGGACGCCGGACCGGGGACGTGCGGTGCCCGCGCGCGGGCGAGGCTCCGGAAGCGTGGGCTCCGCTCCTGCGAACGGCACATGCTCGGGCCGGGGCTCGGAGGCGGTCTCGTCGGTCTCGTCGGACGAGGTCCCGTCGGCCGTGTCCGCGCCCAGGGCCGCTGCCGCCGCCTCGGAGGTGACGGGCGTGCCGGGGGCCGGAGGCGGTGCGACGGAGCGCATGGCCGCGGTGACGACACCGGCGGGCTCGTCCGCGCCGCCGAGAACGCCGGGAACACCGGAGCCGTCGGCCGGTGCGGGGGTCGCGCCGTCGTGGACGTCGTTCACGTTGGTGTGGTCCACCGGCTGGCGCCGCGAGAGCGCCCAGATGGTGAGGCAGATCGCCAGCGCGAGGACCGCGACCGTGGCCACGCCCCAGTCGCCCTGGTCGGCCAGCAGGGCCGAACCCGCGGCGACGAGACCGGCCGCGGGGAGGGTCAGTGCCCAGCCCGTGACCATCCGGCCCGCCGTCGACCAGCGCACGACGCCGCCCTTGCGGCCGAGCCCGGAGCCCATGACGGCGCCGGAGCAGACGTGGGTGGTCGAGAGGGAGAAGCCGATGTGCGAGGAGGCCAGGATGGTGGCCGCCGCGCTGGTCTGGGCCGCGAAGCCCTGCGGGGGCTGGATGTCGGTGATGCCCTTGCCCATGGTGCGGATGATCCGCCAGCCGCCGAGGTACGTACCGGCCGCTATGGCGATGCCGGCGGCGGCGATGACCCACACCGGCGGGTCGGCGCTCGGCGCGAGGGCGCCGCCGGTGATCAGCGCGAGCGTGATCACACCCATGGTCTTCTGCGCGTCGTTGGTGCCGTGCGCGAGGGAGACGAGCGCGGCCGAGGTGATCTGGCCCGCGCGGTAGCCCTTGGCGGTCTGGCCCTCGTCGGCGTGCCGGGCGAGCCGGTACGTCAGCCGCGTCGCGACGAGCGCTGCGATGCCCGCGACGAGCGGCGCCGCGAGTGCCGGGATGAGGACCTTCATCACGACGACGTCGGCGTTGACGGCCCCGAGGCCGACGGAGGCGACGGTGGCGCCGATGAGGCCGCCCATCAGGGCGTGGGAGGAGCTGGAGGGGAGGCCCGCCAGCCAGGTCAGCAGGTTCCAGATGATGGCGCCGACGAGACCCGCGAAGATCACTTCGGGCCGGATACCGGAGCCTTCGTCAATGATTCCCGACGAGATGGTCTTGGCCACCTCGACCGAGAGGAACGCGCCGACGAGGTTGAGGGCCGCCGACATCGCCACCGCGGTCTTGGGCTTGAGAGCCCCCGTGGAAATGGTGGTGGCCATGGCGTTGGCCGTGTCGTGGAAGCCGTTCGTAAAGTCGAACACCAAGGCCGTGACGATCACGATCCCGATGAGAAGCGTGATGTGTTCCATTCACCCAGGCCACAATCAGTTCGAAGGTTGATGACTCGGTGAACGTAAGAAGCACGGGTGAACGGAAGGTGAACTGCGGCAGGCGTCGGAGTGTCACTACCTGACGCCTGTTGTGAGCGGCGCTTCCGGGGCGCTTGCGCGCGCCCTCCCGTGTGTTCTGAGATCACCGCCGGGGCCCCGGTGGCCCCTTGGGGAAACTTAGGGGAAGGGGCGCTGGTCAGCCGCGCGCGTAGCGTCTGAGCTGGGCCATCGAACCGTTGAAGAGATTCTGGTCACCCGGCAGCTTGCCCTTGTTCGCGTACTGCCAGATGGTACGCGTACCCCATCCGGCCGGGAGCGGCCCCGCGCTCCTGCTCCAGTCCGCCAGCCACAGCGGATGCCGGGCCGCGAACGCGCGGCTGTTGCCCGTGCAGCTCTTCCACCAGCGGGTGGAGGTGTAGATGGCCGGATAGCGGCCCGTGCGCCGCCGTGTCTCCTCGCTGAACGCGCGGATCCACGCGCGCATCCGCGCCTTGCTCAGGCCGTGGCACCTGCTCCCGTACGCCGCCTCCAGGTCCACGGCGGGGGGCAGTGTCCAGCCGTCGCGCTTCCACGTGCCGCCGTTGGCCGTGAAATAGGCCGCCTGGCGCTTGCCCGAGGACTTGTCGGCGCGTGCGAAGTGGTACGTGCCGTGCAGGATGCCCGCCTTGCGCGCGCCGCGGAACTGCCGCGCGAAGTAGGGGTTCTTGTAGTGGGTGCCCTCGGTGGCCTTGACGTATACGAACCGCGCGCCGTTCGCCTTCGCGCGCACCCAGTTCACGGTGCCCTGGTGCGAGGAGACGTCGTGCCCCTTGGGCTTGGCCGAGGCTCCGGCGGGCCCCGGTGCGGCGAGCGCGCCGCCCGCGAGCGCGAGGGCGACGGCGGCCACGGCCAGCGACCGCGCCGTCCCGGTGGCGCGGGGGCCCTGCGGGAGCGGGTGGGGGAGGGAGAGGGGGAGGGGGAGCGGGGACCGTCGCGGAAGGCGGCGGGATGGGGCCATTTCTCTCCTCTGGTGCGGAAGCAAACCGAAGTGCACCGAAGCGGGTGCGGAAGGCGCCCGAGATTAGGGGATGTGGTGGAGAAGATAGGCGTTCTCCGGCCAAAGCCATGAAGTATCCCCATAACCCATACGTGTGATGAGGCGTTCAGCGGTCCGCGCTACAGTGCCCCGCCGGAGGTGCGGCATATGCAGAACGCCTGGCAGCAGCTGGTGGAAACGGCCCGTCGGACGGTTGAGGACGGTCTTGTCGTGGGCACGTCGGGCAATGTCTCGGTGCGTGTCGGCGACACGGTGCTGGTGACCCCGACCGGAGTCCCGTACGACCGTCTCGGTGCCGACGAGCTGTGCGCCGTCGACCTGGAGGGACGGGTCACGGCCGGGGACATGCGGCCCACGAGCGAGCTGCCGATGCACCTCGCCGTCTACCGGCACACGGACGCGCGGGCCGTCGTGCACACCCACGCCGTGCACGCCACCGCCGTCTCCACGCTCGTCGACGAGCTGCCCGCGATCCACTACATGACGGCGGCCCTCGGCGGCCCGGTGCGCGTCGCCCCGTACGCCACCTACGGCAGCGACGAACTGGCCGCGCACATGGTGGAGGCGCTGAAGGACCGCAGCGGCTGCCTGCTCCAGAACCACGGCACGGTCGTGTACGGCGACAGCCTGGAGCAGGCGTACGACCGCACCGCGCAGTTGGAGTGGATGTGCCGCGTCTGGCTCACGGCCTCCTCCCTGCCGGGGCGCGAGCCCAGCCTGATCCCCCGGGACGAGCTGGACCGCGTGGCGCGCAAGCTCAGCGGCTACGGGCAGCGGCGTGCCGAGGGCGCCGAGCCCACGGCCTGATGGGCCACGGCCTGACGGGCCCGGCCCGCGCGGCTCGCCCGGCCCGGGGGCCCGCCGGACCGGGCCCGGTCACCCGGCCGACGCGGCCCACTGGCCCCCGGCCGCCGTTCGCACGACACTGGGCGGAATGCGCCTGCGTACGTCAGCGGCCCTCGCCGCCACCTCCGCACTGGGTGCCGGTGCCGCCGCCATGGCGGCGGGCCGGTACGCGGCGGGGGCTGCCCTCCGACCGGCCCGGCCCAAGGCGGGCAGGGCCGCGCTGCCCGCGGGGTTCGAGCGCCCGGCGCTCACCGTGCACTCCAGCGGCCCCGACCACGTCGCGCTGACCCGCTCGCTGGCCGCCCGGCTGCCCGGCACCTACGGGCTCGCCGGGCGCGGCAGCCACGCTGTCGTCGGCCCCGTGCTGGAGGCGGAGTCCACGGACTCCGGCGCCGACACGGTGGTACGGCGCCTGGAGCGGATCCAGAGCGGCAGCCTGAACCCCGGCGACCGCGTCTGGCTCACCCCCCAGCTCCACACGGGCAACCCGCGCGACGCGCTCGGCCTGCACTGCGCCGACGTGGAGGTCCCCGGCGAACTCGGCATGCTGCCCGCCTGGTTCGTGCCCGGCGAGCGCGACACCTGGGTCATCGCCGTGCACGGCCTCGGCGCGACCCGCGAGCAGCCCCTGAACGTGGTACCGGCACTGGCACGGCTGCGCCTGCCGGTGCTCGTCCTCGCCTACCGGGGCGATCCGGGCGCGCCCAGCCCGTCCGACGGTTTCGGACACCTCGGCGACGCCGAATGGCGCGATCTCGACGCCGCGATCCGCTACGCCGTCCGCCACGGCGCCCGCCGCGTCATCCTCCACGGCTGGTCGACGGGCGCCTCCATGGCGCTGCACGCCGCTGCGAACTCCGCGCTGCGCGACCGCGTCAGCGGGCTGGTGCTGGACTCGCCCGTACTGGACTGGCAGGTCACCCTCCGCGCCCTCGCCTCGGCGCGCCGCACCCCGCGCCCCCTGCTGCCCCTGGCCGTACGGGCGGCCCAGGGCCGCACCGGGCTCACCACCGACCGGCTCTCCTCTGTCGCCGACCCGTCCCTGCTGAGGGTGCCCGCGCTGCTGGTGCACGGGCCCGACGACACCATCGCGCCCTGGTCCCGCTCCCAGGACTTCGCGGCGGCCCGCGACGACCTCGTCACCCTCCACACGGTCGGCCACGCCCCCCACGCGGCCATGTGGAACGCGTCCCCCCGCCCCTACGAAGAGGCCCTGCGCCGCTTCCTCGTCCCCCTCATGTAGACACCCCCATCTCCTCCCCACCTGCCACGACGCCGGACCGCCACGAGGGCGCGGGCACCCGGAGGCATGGCGGCCTCCCGCACCGGGGCACCGCACACCGGGCCCGGAAACGGGCGCCCCGCCTCCCGGAAACGGGCCCTGCCCGGGGCCCTCCGCGAGAGGCCGGGGACCCCGATTCCGGTCCCGTGTTTGGGTTTTGCCGTCACACCATGAAGACTGCTCCTTGTGACGTCGTCCCGTACTCCGCGTGACAACCGGCTCCGCCTCGTCCCCAGACGGCCGGTCGCCGCCGCCCGCCGCACCGTGACGGCCCGGCGACCACGGCCCGCGCCCCGGCCGCCCGAGGGCGTGCTGCCGCGCGACCAGTTGGCCCGCCAGGCGCGCGCGGCGCTCGCCGATGCCGTGGCCGTCGCGCGCTGGGTCGAACAGGACGGCTCGCTCCCGGAATCCACCCCGGACGCCGAGCGCGCCGGAAGCGAGCTGCGGATGCCCAGCCGGCACGTGCGCACCCACTGGGACCGCGCCAGGCTCGCCGGGCTCATCGAGCTGCACGGCGACGTCGCCCGCGCGGGCTGGCGGCTGCGCGCCTGGGACCGCGACGACGGCGCCGTGCTGCGCGGCTGGGTCGCCCTCTTCGACGCCTGGTCCCTCGCCTATCCCGCGCCCACACCCGCCGACCCCTCCCTGGTGGCGGAAGTCGTGGAGGCCGCGCCTCAGTTGTTGTCGGTCATGCACCTGACCGCCGGTCCGCTCACCTTCCCCTCGCTGCACGACCTGCTCGTCCAGCGCATCGCGGAACTCCGCGCCGAACGCGAGGCCCCTGGCACCGGCGCCGAGCTCGGCGCCGACCCGGGCGCCGCCGAGCTGCCCGCGCTGCCCGGCCTGCTCGACTGGGCGCTCGACGGCCTCGCCGCCGTCGGCGCGCTGACCCGCTGCCCCGACGAGGAGACCGGCGTACGGCAGGGCTCCGCCGTGCTCACCCCCCTGGGCAACTGGGCCGTGTGGACCAAGCTGGAGCAGATCTGCGTCGCCGCGCAGAGCCCGGCGGGCAACATCGAGCAGTCGGCCGAGGACATGCTCCGCGGCTGCGCCCGCCTCACCCCTGGCCCGGCCCGCGACGAGTACCGCGCCTGGCTGGCCGCCCGCCCCACAGGCCCCGCCGTCGCCGAGCTGCTGGAAGCGGCACGCGGCGACGACGCCCTGATCCGCGGCCTGGCCTTCGAGGCGCTGCGCGTCGTCGGCGCCCCGGCCGAGGGCGAGGTCCGCCTGGCCTCCGCCGAGCCCACCCTGCGCCCGTACGCCCTGCTCTGGCTCGCCGAGCTGGAGGGCGTCGACCCCGAGGACCTCGCGGGCGGCGCGGAGGGCGTCCTCACCAGGGAAGAGGCGACCTGGCTCTGGGTGGACACCGCGGCGGCCGTCACGGACCACGGCGAACAGCGGCTCCTCGTGGACCACTTGGAGACGGCCGTCCAGGGCACCGTCCCCAAGCTCCTCGAAGAGGTGCGCGCCACGGGGCACCCCCGCACGGTCCAGATCCTCGTGGCCCTCGCCGCGGCGCACCCCGACCCAGCGCTGGCCAAGGCCGTCCGCCGCGCCGCGTTCCAGGTCCACACGGGCGAGGGCTAGGGCGTGTTGCGGAAGTAGCGCCGTCCGCCGCGCCGCGTTCCAGGGCCACACGCCCCAGCCGCGCACCGGGTCAGGGGCGGCGCGGGATCAGGCGTCGGCCTGGCCCGGTATGTAGGTGCCGAAGCTCCACACGTTGCCCTCCAGATCACGCGCCATGTAGTCCCGCGCGCCGTAGTCCTGGTCCGTGGGCTCCGTCAGGATCTCCGCGCCCGCCTGCCGTGCCCGCGCGCAGTGCGCGTCCACGTCCTCGACGGCCACATAGACCCCCACGGGGCCCGCGCCCTTCATCGCCTGGACGAAGGCGCCCTCCCCGCCCTTGCTGCCCAGCATCACCGTGCCGCCGCCGTGCGTGAGTTCGGCGTGGAGCACGGCGCCGTCCTCCGCCTCGTACACCCCGGCGACGGTGAAGCCGAAGGCGTCCTTCAGCTGGGCGATGGCGGCCTGCGCGTCCTCGTACAGCAGCGTGGGGCAGATCGTCGGTCCGCCTGCCATGCCGATCACCTTCTTCCGCTCGTCAGAACCTGATCGCAGTCTCGCAGCGGCCACTGACAATCCCGCCCGTACCGCAGCTGAGCGGCGCGGGAGCCCCGGCCCGGCGTTCCGGCGTCCTGGTCCCGGTATCTCGATTATGGGCGGAATAACACGCGACGGCTCATTCGTTCCGTCAATGGCCGGGACCAGGACGGAACCGTGCCGGGCCGTGCCGGGCTCCGCCCCGGGAGGAGCGCGGGAAGGCGCGGGGGACCGCCTGCGGGAAATCCGGTTGCGGCCCGCCGTTAGACTGGTGGCATGTCTTGCCTCCTCGTGCATTAGCGGTCGTACGTCCACCGTCGCCCGACACCCAGTCCTCGGTCGTCCGTACGTCCGTCATCCCTGCCTTGGAGCCTTCGTGATCACCGCCACCGGTCTTGAGCTGCGCGCCGGAGCCCGCGTCCTCATCGAGTCCGCCACCTTCCGCATCGCGCGGGGCGACCGCATCGGCCTCATCGGCCGCAACGGCGCGGGCAAGACCACCCTCACCAAGTGCCTCGCGGGCGAGGCCGTCCCCGCCGCGGGCACCATCACGAGCAGCGGCGAGGTCGGCTATCTCCCGCAGGACCCGCGCACGGGCGATCTCGACGTCCTGGCACGTGACCGCGTCCTGTCGGCCCGCGGGCTCGATTCCGTCATCCGCAAGATGCGCGAGAACGAGAACCGCATCGCGTCGGGCCAGGGGGCCACCCGCGAGAAGGCGCTGAAGCGGTACGAGCGCCTGGAGACCGAGTTCCTGACCAAGGGCGGCTACGCGGCGGAGGCCGAGGCCGCCACCATCGCGGCCAGCCTCGGACTGCCCGACCGCGTGCTCGGCCAGCCCCTGCACACCCTCTCCGGCGGTCAGCGGCGCCGGGTCGAGCTGGCCCGCATCCTCTTCTCGGACGCGGACACCCTGCTCCTCGACGAGCCGACGAACCACCTGGACGCGGACTCCATCGTCTGGCTCAGGGACTTCCTCAAGACCTACCGGGGCGGCCTGATCGTGATCTCCCACGATGTGGCGCTCATCGAGACCGTCGTCAACAAGGTCTTCTATCTCGACGCCAACCGCGCGGCCATCGACACCTACAACATGGGCTGGAAGCAGTACCAGACCCAGCGCGCCGACGACGAGAAGCGCCGCAAGCGCGAGCGGGCCAACGCCGAGAAGAAGGCGGCGGCGCTCTCCTCGCAGGCCGCCAAGATGGGCGCCAAGGCGACGAAGGCCGTCGCGGCCAAGAACATGGCACGGCGCGCGGAGAAGCTGCTCTCGGGGCTGGAGGCGCAGCGCCAGGACGACAAGGTCGCCAAGCTGCGCTTTCCGGAGCCCGCGCCCTGCGGCAAGACGCCGCTCATGGCCGAGGACCTGTCGAAGTCGTACGGCTCGCTGGAGATCTTCACGGGTGTCGATCTCGCCATCGACAAGGGTTCGCGGGTCGTCATCCTGGGCCTCAACGGCGCGGGCAAGACCACCCTGCTGCGGCTGCTCGGCGGCATCGAGGAGCCGGACACCGGCAAGGTCGTCCCTGGTCACGGACTCAAGCTCGGGTACTACGCGCAGGAGCACGAGACCCTGGACCCGGACCGCACGGTGCTGGAGAACATGCGCTCGTCCGCGCCCGACATGGACCTTGTCGCGATCCGCAAGACGCTGGGCTCCTTCCTCTTCTCCGGTGACGACGTGGACAAGCCGGCCGGGGTGCTCTCGGGCGGCGAGAAGACGCGGCTGGCGCTGGCCACCCTCGTCGTCTCCTCGGCCAACGTGCTGCTCCTCGACGAGCCCACGAACAACCTCGACCCCGCCAGCCGCGAGGAGATCCTCGGCGCGCTGCACACCTACACCGGCGCTGTCGTGCTCGTCACGCACGACGAGGGCGCCGTGGAGGCGCTGGAGCCGGAGCGGATCATCCTCCTGCCCGACGGTGTCGAGGACCTGTGGGGCGACGAGTACGCGGATCTGGTCGCCCTCGCGTAGGCGTCCCCCGCCCGCTCGCACCCGCTCCTGACCGCCTCCACCTGCTTCCCGCAAGGGCCCGGCCGCCGTCGCGCGCCGGGCCCTTTCCCATGCCGCACCCGTGCGCGGACGCCCGTGTCAGAGCTTGATCAATCTCTTCTGGATCATTCGGCCGACGCGTGATCCTTCATCTGAGTGAGGGTGGCTCGTACCTCGGCGTGCCTCCGCGCCGGGCGTGCGCGACTGCGGGATGCGCCGCCCGCGGCGCGGGCGTGAGCCGGGTACGCCGCGCTGACCTGCCCCTTCTCGGAAGCACCGTCGCGCGAGGCCACTCACAGCTCAGCGGAATCAGTCGTTCCGGCCGAATCGGGTCACCCGTCCACGGGCGAGGCAGTTCGACGGACCTTGCCGAATGGGTGGCCAGAAGTGGGAGGAGGGGTGATCATGAGAGTCACAGAGCGCACTTCCCATGAGGAGGCACGGGTGGCCGAGACTCTGAAGAAGGGCAGCCGGGTGACCGGCGCCGCGCGCGAGAAGCTCGCGGCAGACCTCAAGAAGAAGTACGACTCCGGTGCGAGCATCCGGGCGCTGGCCGAAGAGACGGGTCGTTCGTACGGGTTCGTCCACCGGATGCTCAGCGAATCCGGCGTGACCCTCCGTGGTCGCGGCGGAGCGACCCGCGGAAAGAAGTCCGCCTCGTCCTGACGGGTGCTGCCCCATGTTCCGGCAGGGCTTCCACGTATCCGATCCCGGTGGTTACTCTTCAGTTAACTTAACTACGGAGTAACCACCGGAGGATGCGCGATGACCCTGCTCGACAAGGACGGCGTACGGCTGACCGTGGAAGGCGCCGTGGCCACGGTCACGCTCGCCAACCCGGACAAGCGCAACGCGCAGTCGCCCGCCCTGTGGCGGGCACTGACCGAGGCGGGCCGTGTTCTGCCCGGTGACGTACGCGTCGTCGTCCTGCGCGGTGAGGGCAAGTCCTTCTCCGCGGGGCTGGACAGGCAGGCGTTCACGCCCGAGGGCTTCGACGGCGAGCCGTCGTTCCTGGACATGGCGCGCGGGCCCGAGGCCGAGCTGGACGCGATCATCGCCGAGTACCAGGAGGCGTTCACCTGGTGGCGGCGTTCCGACGTGATCACCATCGCCGCCGTGCAGGGGCACGCCATCGGCGCGGGCTTCCAGCTCGCGCTCGCCTGTGACCTGCGGGTGTGCGCTGAGGATGTCCAGTTCGCCATGAAGGAGACCAGCCTCGGCCTGGTCCCCGATCTGACGGGCACCCACCCCTTGGTCGGCCTTGTCGGATACGCGCGTGCGCTGGAGATCTGCGCCACGGGCCGCTTCGTGCGCGCGGACGAGGCCGAGCGTACGGGCCTGGCCAACCTCGTCGTCCCCGGCGAGCAGCTCGACGGCGCCGTCTCCGATCTGACCGCCGCCCTCCTCGCCGCGCCGCGTGACGCGGTCATCGAGACCAAGGCCCTGCTGACGGGGGCCGTCTCCCGTACGTACGAGGAGCAGCGGGCCGCCGAGCGCGCCGCTCAGGGCCGTCGCCTCCGCGACCTCGCGGGGCTCTCGGACTGACGTCGCGTCGCGTACGCGGTGGGTCGTACGTGGCGGCGGGTGGGCCCGTGCCCGCCCGCCACCACGCTCAGTCCTCGTCCTCCGGGAAGCCGTCGACGGCGGTGACCAGGATCGCGACGGTCACCTCCGGCACCGCGGCCGCGGTCGCCGCCGCGCGGGCCGCGCGGGCGACGTCCAGCGCCCGGTGGCCCGCCGCGACGGCCAGTTCCACCTGGACGTGGCGCCCCTCCCGCCCGGTGATCTGGACGGCGTGAGCGGGGCCGTCCCCCGAGCCGTCACCCGAACGGGGGAAGGGGCGGCCGAGGACCGGGGCGAGCCGTGCGACTCCGGGTACGGCGACGACGGCGTCGGCCACCGCCCGTACCGTCCCCTCCGTTCCCCCGCCCGGCGCTGCTTCCGTTCTCGCTTCCGCTTCCCCTTCCGCTTCCGTCGCGGTGCCGGATCGGGTCCCGGCGTTCCCGTCCGCCGTACGCCGTGCGCTCCCGTCCCACGGATCCAGCAGGTCCGTCACCCGGATGTCCACCGCGGCCAGGCGCAGCCCCAACTTCCCCTCCGCGACGGCGAACAGCGCCGCGCGCAGCCGCTCCGTCACCACCGGAAGCGGCTCGCCGACGGGAACGGCGCACTCCGACTCGACGCGGAGGGGGCCGGGCGGCAGCGCCGACGGCGGCGCGGGGACGGCCGGGGGAGCGGGGTCACCGGGGTCCGCCAGGGAGAGCCGGAGCGCATCGATCCGTACCCCTGACAGCGCCTGCGTGTGCGTGTGCGCGTGCGCGGGCGTCGTGACGGAGCGGAGCGCTGCCCGTGCCGCCCGCTCCGTCAGCCATGCGCCGTCGTCCGCCCCGCCGAGTGGCAGCAGCCGCCCGATGCCGAGTTGATGCCGTACGGCCTGCGCCAGCCGGTCAGTGTCCACGGCGCTCACCCCTTCCCTCTCTTCTTCGGCTTCCGGCTCCGGCTTCCAGTTCCCGCGTGGGCGCCGGGGAAGCGCGGGTCACCCGTTCGGTATCCGTGCACGAGGCGCGATCGCCTGGACACGCTTAGTGTGAATCGCGGAGCGGCAGGCCGCTCTGTTTCCCGGATTCCTCGGAAGGGTGTGAAGGCGATGTCCGACACCGCGTCCCGCGAGCGTGCGAACGCCGACGCGTCGCAGGAGCCGGGACCAGGGCCCGGACCGGGTTCGGGGCCCGGTCCGGGGGCCCGCCGTTCCCACGGGGACGGCGCCGGACGGACGGAGCGGGGCCGTACGACCATCGCGGACGGCGTCGTCGAGAAGATCGCCGGGCTCGCGGCCCGCGATGTCACCGGAGTGCACGCGATGGGCGGTGGTCTGGCCCGCACGTTCGGCGCGGTACGGGACCGGGTACCCGGCGGCAGATCGGTGACGCGCGGGGTGAAGGCCGAGGTCGGTGAGGTCCAGACGGCGCTCGACCTGGAGATCGTCGTCGAGTACGGGGTATCCGTCCAGGAGCTGGCCCGCACCGTCCGCGGCAACGTGATCAGCGCGGTCGAGCGGATGACGGGGCTGGAGGTCGTGGAGGTCAACATCGCGGTCAGCGACGTCAAGCTCCCCGACGACGATGAGGATGAGGACGAAGGCGACAGCGACGAGCCGAAGAAGCCGCGACTGCGGTAGCTCTCGCGGTGCCCGTGCGGTGGCGCACGGCAGGGGCACCGCGAGGGCACGGCCCGGGCGCCGCACGGGCACTGAGCGAAGGAGCGCACGATGAGCATGGCCGTGGTCGGCATGATTGCCGGTATGGCGCTGGGCTTCGCCGGATTCTTCGGCGGATTCGGGGCCTTTCTGCTGGTGGCGGCGCTGGGCGCCATCGGCTTCGTGGCGGGCAGGTTCCTCGACGGGGACCTGGAGCCAGGCGAGTTCTTCCGCAGGCGCGACGACGGCCGACGCGGGTGAGCCGGTGTCCGGAGCGCGAGCGGTGACGGGATCGGCGGGCGACTCGGACCCGGGCGACGGCAAGGGACCGGACCTGGGCAAGAGACCGGGCCCGGTGAAGGGACCGGAGCCAGAGCCGGGGTCGGGGCAGGAGGCGGGAGCGGCGTCCGGCGCGAGCACGAGGGCGGACGTGGTGGCCGAGGGCCATGACGCGGACGGCGGCGGCGACTCCGTCGCGGAACGGGGCGAGACGACGATCGCCGACCGCGTGGTCGCGAAGGTCGCCGGACGCGCCGCGCACGAGGCCCTGCGCACGGGGCCCGACGCGCGCAAGCTGCCGCGCGGGAAGCGCTCGGCGCCGCGCGCGACGGTCGACGTCCGCGAGTCGAGCGCACGCGTGAAGGTGTCGGTCGAGCTGGGCTACCCCTCCGACATCGGTGCCCAGTGCAGCGCTGTGCGTCGACAAGTCGCTTCGCGGGTACGGGAACTGGTCGGGATGGAGGTGCCGGACGTGGCCGTGGAGGTCGAGCGGCTCCACTCCCCGCATCTCGACGGCGAGACCCTCGGGAGGGTCCGGTGAGTGACGAGAGCACACAGCGGATGCCGACACTGGAGAAAGGCCCCGGACACGCCGCGCACGCGCGCGACGGCGGACGCGGCGGATACGGCGGGGAGGCCGGGGACGGCGGCGATCTGGAGCAGTCGGCATCGGCCGCCGCGTACGAACCCGGCGAGGGAACCAAGGGCATCGGCGGCAGCGCTGCCCGCTTCTGGTCGGCGCGCCGCGTCCCCGCGGCGATCGTCGCGCTGCTGCTGCTCGCGGGGACGGGGGTGCTGCTGTACGACGTCGCCTCCGTACGGGCCGGGCGGCCCGGCATGGCCTGGCGCCGCACCCTCGCGGACGAGCTGGCGAGCAGGCGGCTGGACGACACCGCGCTGATCGTGGGCGCGGCGGTGGCCGCGGTGCTGGGGCTTTGGCTGCTGCTGCTCGCGCTCACCCCCGGGCGGCGAAAGCTGCTGCCGATGCGCCGGGACGTCCCCCACGTACGCGCCGGCCTGGAGCGCAAGGCGGCGGCACTGGTACTGCGGGACCGCGCGATGGAGGTGTCGGGCGTCCAGTCCGTGCAGGTCAAGGTGAAGCGGCGCAAGGTGAAGGCGCGGGCGCAGTCGCACTTCAGGGACCTGGACGAGGTGCGCACCGACCTCGATGACGCGCTCGACGACGGCATCCGCCAGCTCGGCCTCGCCCGCAGGCTGGGCCTGTCCGTGCGCGTACGACGGCCGGGGAAGAAGCGGTGAGCGGCGCGGGCCGGGCGCCGGAGGCGCGGGCGGACGTTCGGGTGCCGAAGCCGAAGCCGAAGCCGAGGGTGAGGTGAGCGGGATGCTGCGTGCTGTGAACCGCGTGCTGCTGGGCCTGGTCGGAGTGGTGCTGCTGGCACTGGGGCTCGCCCTGCTGCTGGGCGGCCTCGACCTGGCGAGCCGCTGGGGCCTGGACCTGCCCTCGGCCTGGCCGTGGCAGGGCCCGGACGATGTGGCGCTCTCCGACGGCGACCGTACGAAGTGGCGCGCCGAGGGCTGGTGGTGGCCGGTCGTCCTCGCCGTGCTCGCCGTCCTGGTCGTCCTGCTGCTGTGGTGGCTGCTGGCGCAGCTGCGGCGGCGCAGGCTCGGCGAGGTCCTGGTCGACAGCGGTGACGGCGCGGGCGCGCTGCTGCGCGGGCGCGCGCTGGAGGACGTGCTGGCGGCCGAGGCCGAGTCGATGAAGGGCGTCGGCAAGGCACGGGTCGCCCTGACGGGGCGGCGTTCGCAGCCGGGCGCGCGGGTGGGGCTGCTGCTGGAGCCGCACGCGGAGCCGGGTGCGGCGGTACGGCAACTGGGCGCGGAGGCGCTGGAGCACGCGCGGGCCTCGGCCGGGCTGGAGCGGCTGCCGGCCGAGGTGCGGCTGCGGTGTGCGCGGCACCGGGCCGAACGGGTCAGTTGACGGGCGCGCGCCGCCGCGAGGATCCTCGCGGCGGCGTCGAGCCGTGGGCCGCCGTACCCCTCGCGTCGTGCCCCGTCCGGGACACGACGCGGGGTGCGACGGCCACACCGTCGTCCGGTCGTCGGAAGTGCGGAGGCTCAGAGGCTCGGAGGCTCAGAAGCCGTGCGAGGAGCCGCCGTCCACGGGGAGCATGAAGCCCGTGAGGTAGGAGGCTGCGGGCGACAGCGCGAACGCGGCCGTACGGCCGAACTCCTCCGGCTCGCCGTACCGCCGCAGCGGAATGGCGCTCTCGTTGTGGCGGCGGGTGGCCTCGCCGTCGCCGGAGAGCGAGTCCAGGTACTGGAGCCGCTCGGTGCCGATGCGCCCTGGCAGCAGTCCGAAGACGCGGATGCCGCGCGGGCCCAGCTCGTTCGCGAGGGTCTTCGCGTAGCCCGCGAGGCCGGGGCGCAGGCCGTTGGAGAGGGTGAGCCCCGGGATCGGCTCGTGCACGGACATCGACAGGACGAAGCCGATGACGCCGCCCTCGCCCAGCTCGCCCGAGGCGGTACGGGCGATGCGCACCGCGCCGAGGAAGACCGTCTCGAAGGCGGACTGCCACTGTTCGTCGGTGAGCGCGTCGGAGGGGACGCCGGCGGGCGGGCCGCCGACGCTGATGAGGACGCCGTCGAAGCGGCCGAAGTGGGAGCGGGCCGCCTCGATGAGGCGGGCAGCGGCGTCCGGGTCGGCGTTGTCCGCGGCGATGCCCGCCGCGGAGTCCTCGCCGAGGCGGGCAGCCGCTGCGGAGGCGGCTTCCTCCGTACGTCCTGAGACGATCACTTTGGCGCCGTCGGCGACAAGGCGCTCCGCGGTCGCGAAGCCGAGGCCGCGGGTGGCACCTGTGATGACGTAGACACGGTCTTTCAGGCCAAGATCCATGGCCCCAGTCTGCCTCTCGCCCCGCGCGCCCGCGCGGGGTACCCCTCAGCTCAGCGCCCGCCCCGCGCCAGGGGTGCGTCGTGCGTGCCGGAAGCGTTGTCGTCGTCCGAGGCGGCGGCAGCCGGAGCCTCGGCATCCGCATCCGTCTCCGCATCCGCCGGAGCCTCGTCGGGCGGACCGCCGTCACCGCCGGAACCGGAATCGGAACCGCTACCGCCGTCGGGACCGGAATCCTCGGGCGAGGTCTTCGCCGCGAGGCGGTCGCGGCGCTCGCGGCGGACGAGGACGACCCAGCCGACCGGTACCGCCGCGGCGAACAGCCACCACTGGACCGCGTACGCCATGTGCGGCCCGATGCCGCTGTGGTCGGGCTCGGGGATCTGCTCCGGCTGCTTGCCCTTCGGGAGGGCCGACGCCGGGGACGTCTTCGTGAGCTGGAGGTACCCGCCCAGCACGGGCTTGCCGAGGGTCTTCGCCTGCTGCTTGCTGTTGATCAGCATGACCTGGCGCGGCGGCAGCCCCTTGGTGTCCTTGATACCGCTGGCCTCGCTCGTCTCGTCGGCCATGATCCGCCCTGTGACGGTCACCTCGCCCTTCGGCGCGTCGGGCACCTTGGGGAAGCTCGTGAGATCGCGGTCGGCCTCGATCCAGCCACGGTTGACCAGGACGGCCCTGCCGTCCTTCTGGACCAGCGGCGTGACGATGAAATAGCCGATGGTCTGCTCGTCGGCCGCCGTGCGGTGGCGGACGACGACCTCGTGCCGTGTGTCGTACGTGCCCGTCGCCGTGACCGTACGGAACTGGTCGTCCTCGGCGGGACCGCGCCCCACCCCGGTGAGCTTCGAGAACGGCACCGCGGGGGACGCGAGGCTGGACGAGATCAGCTCGTTGTGGGCGACCTTGTCCTCGTGGCGGTGCAACTGCCAGAAGCCCAGCTTGATCATCACGGGGATGAGAACGAGGCCGAGGAGGGTGAGGATCACCCACTGCCGGGACAACAGGAAGCGGTACACGCCTTTGACGGTACCCGCCCCCCGTCAGCTCCCCGGCGCGGGGGCCACGTCCTGGAGGAGCTGGCTGAAAGCGGCCTCGTCGATGACGGGGGTGCCGAACGAGCGGGCCTTGCTGACCTTGGACGTGGGGGAGTCCGGATCGTTGGTGACCAGCAGGCTCGTGAGCCGGGAGACGCTGGTGGCGATGTGGAGCCCGGCCTCGATCGCGCGGTCCTCCAGCAGCTCCCTGTCCACGGAGGTGTCACCCGAGATGGCCACCCGCATGCCCTGGACGAGGGGGCCGCCCGGTTCATAGCGCCCGGGGTTCGGATAGGGGCAGGCGGGGCGCTTGCGCGAGGTGCGCCAGGTGCTGGAGTAGGCGCGGGCGCCGCGATAGCCGTAGCCACCGCCCGTTCCGTTGCCGCCGTTGCCGCCACCGTTTCCCTGGCCGCCCCTCACCACCGAGTCCGTCCACTCGGAGAGCGGCTGGCAGGCGAGCAGCGGGAGCCGGACCTGCTGGCGCGCCGCGAGGTGGAGGCTCGGCCGGAACGCCTCGGCCAGCACGCGGGCGTCGTCCAGCGCGTGGTGCGCGCGCTGCTGGACCACGCCGTAGTGCGCGGCGAGCGTCTCCAGCTTGTGGTTGGGGAGGGGGAGCGACAGCTCCTTGGAGAGCGCGATGGTGCACAGCCGCTGGCGCACGGGTGCGGTGCGCTCGGCCCGTGCGTACTCCCTGGCGATCATGGACCAGTCGAAGATGGCGTTGTGCGCGACGAGGACGCGGCCCTCCAGGCGGGCGGCGAAATCATCGGCGATGTCCGGGAAGAGCGGTGCGTCCGCGAGCATGCTCGCGGTGAGACCGTGGATCCAGGTGGGCCCGGGATCGCGCTGGGGGTTCACCGGCGAATACCAGTGGTCCTCGACGTTGCCCTGGGCGTCCAGACGATAGACGGCGGCGGAGACGATCCGATCGTCTCGCGCGAGGCCCGTGGTCTCGACGTCCACCACCGCATAGCCGTCCGGATAGGCGGACGGCCATTGGGCGTCGGGCGCGGTTGACTGCGCGGGCAGTTGTGGTGTCCCGGCTGTCTCTTCCGGGAGTGCCGTCTGGTCTTCGAGCATGGTCCCAGAGAATACGGGGCCGGACTGACAGCGCTCGAAGCGCGGCGGGAGGAGCGGGTTCTTCCGCCGTTCACGGCCCGTCGGAAGGGCCGTCGGAGGTGCCGCCCGAAGAACCGTCCTGCGAACCCGCGGAACCGTCGGCGCCCGTCGGCAGCAGGCCGTTGACGAGTGCCCGCAGCGACGCGGTGAAGACTCGCTCCGCGTCCGGCGCTCGCGCCAGCGCCCGCGCGAGAGCACGGTCGTCCTCGGCGGTCCGTGTGTCCCACAAGTCCGGTTCGCCAGGACGCTGTATGGGGGCGCGTTCGCGGTTGCGCTCCACCAGCACGTGCCCGATGACCGTGAACTGCACGGCACGTACCGCCTCGGCTGCGCGGGCCCCGCGCAGACCCGCCGCGTGGACCTCGTGGAGCAGCGCCTGCTGGGCGCTCAGGAACATCCGCTCCGTCAGGCCGCGTTCGTGGACCATCGCGACGAGGTGCGGGCGCGCGAGGAGTTCGCGCCGGAGCGTGCGGGCGAGGGAGAGGACGCGGGCGCGCGGAGTGGCGCCGCGCGCCCGGATCTCGTCCAGTTCCCGCACGGTGCGCTCGACGAGTGCGTCCAGGAGGGACTCGCGGTTGCCCACGTGCCAGTAGATCGAGGTGACGGCGGTGCCCAGCTCGGCGGCGAGCTTGCGCATGGTCAGCCCCTGGGGGCCGTGCTGCCGCACCAGCGAGGCGGCGGCGTCGAGCACGGCCTCGCGGGTGAGCGTGGCGCGGGGCTGCCCCTGGGCGGGGCGGCGAGGGGAGGGGGGCGTCGGCATGGTGCCCTCATTCTCAGCCGGACCGTGCGCGTGTCTTTACCCTTCGAGCGAGCCGTTGTAACTGTGTTACAGGCAGGGCGCCGGAAGGAGCGCGGAGGACCGGAACGACGACCGGGGCTCCTCCGGCGGACCGATGCTCCACCGACACCGACGAAGGGTGGTACGCGATGACGCGCGTACGGTACGGCCCGCGCGGCGAGGACGAGATCAGGCGGGCGCGGGAGGCGCGCGCGAAGCTCCCCGACATCTGGTCGACGGGCGTGGTGGCGGTGTGGGAGACCGCCCCCGACGTGGTCGCCGCCGTGCTGCCGCCGCCGCTCGAGCCGACGGGCGAACCACTCGTACGGGTCACCATCAGCCAGGTCGCCCTCCCCGGATACCCGCTCGGCGCGGGCTCCTTCTCCGTCGCGGCGCACCACGGCGGGGTGGACGGCTGGTACCCGCTCGTCATGCCGATGACCCACGAGCGGGCGCTGATCGGCGGGCGCGAGGTCTTCGGGGAGCCGAAGAAACTCGGCGAGGTCACCGTGGAGCGGGACCGGGACACGGGTGCGCTGCGCGCCGGAATGGCCCGGCACGGCGTCACCTTCGTCGAGGTCACGGGCACGGTCGGCGCCCCGCTGCCGCTGCCGGAACCGGCGCGGAAGGTGGACTTCTACTTCAAGTTCCTGCCCGGCGTGGACGGCGCGGGCTTCGACAGCGAGCCCGTCCTCGTGCACTGCCTGCGCGAGGAACGGGTGCGCGCGCTGGAGGTGGTCGAGGGCGGCGAGGTGACGCTGCGCGAGTCGGCGTACGACCCGGTGGCCGACCTGCCCGTGCGGCGGCTGCTGAGCGTCACCCTCGGCGAGAAGACCTCCGACCAGAGCGGCCGGATCGTCGAGCGGGTGAGCGCGCGTGCGCTGCTCCCGTACGTGCACCAGCGCTACGACGACGCGGCCCAGGTGCACGACGGCCCGCCGGAAGCGGGGGCGGAGGCGGAAACGGAAGCGGCCCCGGACGCGGGCGCGGTCCCGGCGGACATCGCGGAAGGGAAGCGCTGATGGAGCTGCGCGAAGGGCAGACGGCCGTCGTCACGGGCGCCGCGAGCGGCGTCGGGCTCGCGATGGCGCGGCGCTTCGCAGCGGAGGGGCTGCGGGTGGTCCTCGCCGACGTGGAGGAGGGCGCCCTGGAGAAGGCCGCGGCCGGGCTGCGGGCCGAAGGCGCCACCGTGCTGGCCCACACCGTCGACGTGAGCGAACAGGCCGAGGTCGACGCGCTGGCCGAGGCAGCCCGCTCCGCCTTCGGCCCGGTGCACGTGCTCTGCAACAACGCGGGCGTCGGCTCGGGCGCCGAGGGCCGCATGTGGGAGCACGACCTCAACGACTGGCGCTGGGCGTTCGCGGTCAACGTGTGGGGCGTCTTCCACGGGGTGCGCAGCTTTGTACCGCACATGCTGGCGTCGGGGGAGCCGGGGCACATCGTCAACACGTCCTCCGGCGACGGCGGCATCGCGCCCCTGCCGACGGCCTCCGTCTACGCGGTGACCAAGGCCGCCGTGGTCACCATGACGGAGTCCCTGTACGCGCATCTGCGGGCCGAGGGCGCGGCCGTCGGCTGCTCGGTGCTCTTCCCCGGGCCCCACATGCTGCGCACGGGTCTGTGGGAGTCGCACCGCAACCGCCCCGCGCGCTACGCCAAGTCCCGCCCCCGCAGGACCCCGTACCGCTCCCTGGACCAGTGGGAGTCGGCCATGCGCGAGGCCGGGCACGAGGTGACCTTCACCCCGGTGGAGGAGGTGGCGGACTTCGTCGTACGAGGCATCGCCGAGGACCGCTTCTGGATGCTCCCCGAGAGCGAGCACAGCGACCGGCAGATCCGGGCCAGGTCGCGGTCGATGCTGGACCGCGCCGACCCGTCGTACCTGGAGAGCTTCATTCTGGACTGAACCGGCCTCCCGGAGTCCGGACGGCCGGACCGAGGGGCGACCGACCGAGGGATTGTGGGTGTGCGATGACCGCACGGCAGAACCCGTACGGGTCAGGCGACCCGTACCGGAACCCGTATCTGATCGTCTCCTCCGACTGCCACGCCGGGCTGCCGACCGAGGAGTACAGGCCGTATCTGGAAGCCAGGTTCCACCGGGAGTTCGACGACTTCCTGGGGCAGCGTGACGCCCGTATCGAGGAGTCGACACGGCTGGGCATCCGTAATGAGGGCTTCGCCCGCAAGTGGTTCGAGGAGAACGAGGAGGGGCTGCGCGGCGGCTGGGACGCGGCGCAGCGCGTCAAGGAACTCGACGGGGACGGGGTGGCCGCCGAGGTGGTCTTCCCGGACGCCGACGCCGTGGACAGCCGCACGGCCGCGCCCTTCGGCGTGGGCCTTGGCCTCTCCGGCGACCAGGACCCCGCACTGGGCATGGCGGGCGCGAAGGCGCACAACCGCTGGCTCGCGGACTTCTGCTCCCAGCACCCCGAACGGCACTGCGGCGTCGCGCTGCTGCCCGTCACCGGCGCGGTGGACGAGGTCGTCGCGGAGATCCACAGGGCGAAGGAGTCGGGGCTCGGGGCGCTGATGATCCCGTCGATGTGGGTGGACAAGGCGCCCTACCACGACCGCCGTTACGACCGCGTATGGGCGGCGGCGGCCGAGACCCGGATGCCCGTGGTCACCCACTCGGGGGCCGCGCCGCGCCATGAGTACGGGGACCACCTGGGGATCTACGTCAGCGAGGTGACCTGGTGGCCCGCGCGCCCCCTGTGGTTCCTCCTGTGGTCCGGCGTGTTCGAGCGGCATCCGGGGCTGCGCTTCGGGGTGGCCGAGTCCGGGTGCTGGTGGCTGCCGAACCTGCTGTGGTTCATGGACCGGCTCTATCTGGGCGCACACGGAGGCAAGAAGCTGTCGCCCTTCGCCGAGCTGAAGCGCCCGCCGCACGAGTACCTGGACCGGCAGGTCTTCGTCTGCGCCACCAACACCAAGCGGCGCGAGCTGGCGCAGCGCTACGAGATCGGCGTCGACAACATCCTCTGGGGCAGCGATTTCCCGCACCCCGAGGGCACCTGGCCCGCCACCCGCACCTGGCTGCGCGACACCTTCCACGACATCCCCGTGGCCGAGACCCGGCGGATGCTGGGCGGTGCGGCGGCCGAGGTCTTCGGGTTCGACACGGCGGCGCTGGCACCGCTGGCAGCGCGCATCGGGCCCACCCCGGCCGAGCTGGGGCAGCCCGAGGATCCCGAGGGCCGGGCAGCCGTCGAGGAGTCCTGGCGCGGCGCGCGCGAGGTCGGCCGCCACTGGCTGACGGGGCACGACTTCCCGTACGTCGGAACGGGTCCTGGGCCCGTCGCATCGGCGCCCCACGCGGCGAAGGAGGCGGGCTCGTGAGCGCGACGGAACAGCAAACGGCACAGCAAACGGAACAGCAAGGGGACACGGACCGCTACACCGTCATCTCCGCCGACTGCCACGCGGGCGCCGACCTCCTGGACTACCGCCCGTACCTGGAGAAGGCGTACCACGACGACTTCGACGTCTGGGCCGAGCACTACGTCAACCCGTACGAGGACCTGCTCGCCGACACCGCCGACCGCAACTGGAACTCGGCGCGGCGCCTGGCCGAGCAGGAGCGGGACGGCATCGTCGCGGAGGTCGTCTTCCCGAACACGATCCCGCCCTTCTTCCCCAGCGCCTCCCTGATGGCGCCCGCGCCCACCCGCGAGGAGTTCGCGCGGCGCTGGGCGGGGCTGCGTGCCCACAACCGCTGGCTCGCCGAATTCTGCGCCGAGGCCCCCGGACGCAGGGCGGGCGTCGCACAGATCCTCCTGCACGACGTGGACGAGGCGGTGCGCGAGGTCAGGTGGGCGAAGGAGGCGGGGCTGACGGGCGGCGTCCTGCTGCCGGGTACACCGCCGGGTTCGGGCCTGCCCGAGCTGTACTCGCGGGTGTACGACCCGCTGTGGGCGGTGTGCGACGAGCTGGACGTGCCCGTCAACCACCATGGCGGTTCCGCTTCGCCGCCGCTGGGTGAGGAGCCCGCAGCGCGCGCCGTGTTCATGGTGGAGACCACCTGGTTCTCGCACCGGGCGCTGTGGCACCTCGTCTTCGGCGGCGCCTTCCACCGCCATCCCGGGCTGCGGCTGGTGCTGACCGAGCAGGGCTCGGGCTGGATACCGGGCGTCCTGGAGATGCTCGACTACTACCACGCGCGCCTGGTCGCCGCCGCGTCCCGGAGCACGCATCCCACATCCGGCGCCGACGAGGGCTCCGACGCCGCCGAAGCGTCCACCGCCGAGTCGAAGTTCGGCGCCGGGCTGGCCGCCTCGATGGGCAGGGGCCCGAGCGAGGTGTGGCGCGAGAACTGCTACGTGGGCGCCAGCTTCATGCGCCCGCACGAGGTGCCGCTGCGGGAGCGGATCGGCATCGACAAGATCATGTGGGGCAGCGACTACCCCCACGACGAGGGCACCCCGCCCTACTCCCGCGAGGGCCTGCGCATCGCCTACGCGGGCCTGCCGCGCGAGGAGGTCGCCGCCATGGCGGGCGGCAACGCGGCCCGCGTCTACGGCTTCGACCTCGAGCGCCTCGGCCGGATCGCGGCCCGGGTGGGTCCGACGGTCGCCGAGATCGCCGAGCCGCTGGAGCGGGTCCCGGAGGACGCGACGAGCCCGGCGTTCGCACCGGGCGGCCGGGTCCGGGTCTGGTAGGCGTGTCGAACGGACGTCGAATACTTGTGGGTAACCACCCCTAGCCCGCGCGGCACGGAGCGCTCTACCTTGCTGACATGCCGTCCAACCTGCCCGACGTCGTGCTCTGGTCGATCCCCGCCTTCGTGCTGCTCACGGTCCTGGAGATGGTCAGCTACCGCCTCCACCCGGACGAGGACTCCGCCGGTTACGAGACCAAGGACGCCGCGACCAGCCTCGCCATGGGGCTCGGCAGCCTGGTCTTCGACGCGCTGTGGAAGATACCGATCGTCGCGATCTACGCGGCCGTCTACGAACTGACCCCGCTGCGCGTCCCCGTCCTCTGGTGGACGCTGCCGCTGCTGCTGCTCGCCCAGGACTTCTTCTACTACTGGTCGCACCGCGGCCACCACGTGATCCGCATCCTGTGGGCCTGCCACGTGGTGCACCACTCCAGCAGGAAGTTCAACCTGACGACCGCGCTGCGCCAGCCCTGGACGTCCTGGACCGTGTGGCCCTTCTACGTCCCGGTGATCGCCCTGGGCGTCCATCCGGCCGCGCTCGCGTTCTGCTCGTCGGCGAACCTCGTCTACCAGTTCTGGATACACACCGAGCGCATAGGGAAGCTGCCGCGGCCGTTCGAGTTCGTCTTCAACACCCCCTCGCACCACCGCGTGCACCACGCCTCACAGGGCAGCTACCTGGACCGCAACTTCGGCGGCATCCTCATCGTCTGGGACCGGCTCTTCGGCTCCTTCGTGCCCGAGACGCAGCCGTGCGTGTTCGGGCTCACCAAGAACATCGCGACCCACAATCCGCTGCGGGTGGCCACCCACGAGTACGCCGCGATCGGCAGGGACCTGCGCGCGGCGCGCGACTGGCGGGAGCGCGCGGGCCGTGTCTTCCGCGGCCCCGGCTGGCAGCCCGTCGCGACGGCGCAGGGGGGCCCGGCAGCGGAAGGGTCTCCGGCGGCGGAAGGGGCCGGACCGCTCGCGCGGCCCGGCCCCGGAACCGGCCCGGGGGCCACGGCGTCACCGCCGCCCCCGGCCCAGCAGGTCACTTCGTGACGTTCACCCCGTGACCGGAGGTCACTCCGTGCGGGTCACTTCTTGCGGGTCACTTCTTGACGGCCGCGAGGGCGTCCACGAGGCCGTGCCCGTAGAAGCTGTTGTTCCCGGGGACACCGGTGCACGTGGCGGCGTAGGTGCCCTTGCCGTCGGGGTCGTACTTGGTGGGGCACTTGACGGTCTGCGCCTGTGCCTTCAGACGCCAGCCCAGCTCCTGGGGCGACACCTTCGGGTGCTTGCTCTTGATGAGCGCGGCGACGCCCGCGACCTGCGGTCCTGCCATCGAGGTGCCCTGGAGGTACGCGTACTCACCGTCCGGCATGGTGGACAGGACGCCACCACTCTTGGCCGGGGGCTCGGGCGTCTGGTAGCGGGTGTCGCCACCGGGACCCGCGACGTCGATCTGACCGGCGCCGTAGTTGGAGTAGTACGACTTCAGGTTCTCCGGGCCCGTCGCCGAGACCGAGGTGACACCCGGCAGCATGGTGGGCATGTCCGGGCACTGCGCGGGGTTGATGGTGCGCTCGACCGGCGTGGAGTCGTTCGGGCTGGTGTCGTCCGTCAGCTCCGCTGCGGCGAGGTCCTGCGAGGAGTTGCCGGCGGAGGAGACCGTGGCGGTGCCCTTGCCCGTCGCGTACTTCAGGGCCCGGCTCACCGAGTCGACGAGGGCACCCTGGTCCTTGTCGTTGCGGCAGTTGTAGAGCCACGGGTCGATGTAGTAGCTGTTGTTGGTGATCTCGACGCCGTGGTCGGCGGCGAAGACCATCGCGCAGACGACGGCCTCGGTGTAGAAGAGGGACGTCTCCTTCTCGCTCACCTTGATGGACGAGACCTGCACACCGGGCGCCGCACCCGCGATGCCCACGTCGTTGCGCGGTGCCGCGATGATGCCCGCGACGTGCGTGCCGTGGTAGTCGCTGGCCGCGTCGAAGGGGCGCCAGGCCCCCTCGCTCGTGTCGGCCTTGCCGCCGACGCAGCTCGCGGACTGCTCGGCCGAGAAGTTGTCCTGGAGGTCGGGGTGCGTGTCGTCGACGCCGGTGTCGATGACACCGACGGTGACCTTCTTGCTGCCCTCACTGATCTTGTGGGCCTGGTCCGCCTTGATGGCCCGCTTGTCCCACTGGAGGGACTCCAGCGGCTCCTCGCCCTGCGCCTTCGCCTGGGCGGTGGCCGCCGACGTGGACTTGGGCGTCTGCACGTACTGCGGCTTGCCGACGTCCGTGGTGGCCGCGGCCTGGATCGGCGCTGTGCGGGTCGCGCCCGCCGAGTCGACGCCCTTCACCGCGCGTAGCGTGTCGCCGAACTCCGGGTTCGTGGAGTGCGCGACGATGACGCCGATCTTCTTGTACGCGGTGACGACGGTGCCGTCGGCCTTCGTTATCTCCTTCTTCACCCGCTCGATGGTCGAGGCGTCCGTCGCGGTGTTCACGACGTAGCTCAGCTTCTCCCCGTCCTGCGCGGCGGTCGCGGTGGCGGCGTGCTGCGTGCTGGCCACGGCGACACCCGCCATCCCGACCGAAGCGGTGAGGACCAGTCCGAGCGGCATCGCGAGCGCACGCCAACGTCTGGAAGGTTTTGAATCCATGGGGTCTCCATGTCGTCTGAAGTTGACCACAGACGTGGGAAGTTAGCGCCGATTGGTGCAGCTCAGCAATGGATTCCGAAAGATAGTCCGAGCGAGTCGACAATGTGTCTTACGGGTTTCAACCTCTGACCCCTGTTGTGACACGTGCCGAAGATCTACGATGCGCGCACTGTACGGCCAGTAAGCACCCCCACACGCCCTACACCGTCCTCTCCCCCCACCCACTCATTCCGACTGGAGTCACCGTGGACACCGCATCAGAGCACGAGGGTTCAGGCCCCCCGCGCGGCCTGAATTACACGGAGGTGCAACAGAGTGCCGAGTTCGGTGAACTACGGCGCACGTACCGGTCGTTCGCCTTCCCGCTCACCGTCGCCTTCATCGTCTGGTACCTGCTGTACGTCCTGCTGTCGAACTACGCGGACGCCTTCATGGCGGCCAAGGTCGTCGGCAACGTCAACGTGGCCTTCGTCTTCGGCCTCGCACAGTTCGTGACCACCTTCCTCATCGCCTGGTGGTACTCCAGGCACGCCGCGGCGAAGCTCGACCCGAAGGCCGACGCGATCAAGGCCCGTCTGGAGGGCGACGCATGAGCATCAGTCAGCACCTGGCCTCGGCTCCGGCGCGGTTCCCCCTCGCGGCCGAGGGCGCCAGCGAGCACCGGACCCTGATCATCACGCTCTTCTCGTGCTTCGTGGTGGCCACCCTGGCCGTCACCGTGTGGGCGGGGCGCCGCACCAAGGACGCCACCGACTTCTACGCGGGCGGGCGGCAGTTCACGGGCTTCCAGAACGGCCTGGCGATCTCCGGTGACTACATGTCGGCCGCGTCCTTCCTGGGCATCGCGGGCGCCATCGCCCTCTCCGGGTACGACGGCTTCCTCTACTCCATCGGCTTCCTGGTCGCCTGGCTCGTCGCGCTGCTGCTGGTGGCCGAGCCGCTGCGCAACTCAGGGCGCTACACGATGGGCGACGTCCTGGCCTACCGGATGCGGCAGCGGCCCGTCCGCACGGCCGCGGGCGTCTCCACCATCATCGTCTCGATCTTCTACCTGCTGGCCCAGATGGTCGGCGCGGGCGCGCTCGTCGCGCTGCTGCTGGGCATCACGGGCGAGACGGGCAAGAACCTGATCGTGGTCTTCGTCGGCATCATCATGATTCTGTACGTGACCATCGGCGGAATGAAGGGGACCACCTGGGTCCAGATGATCAAGGCGTGCCTGCTGATCGGCGGAACGCTCGTCATCACGGTGCTGGTGTTCCACAAGTTCAACTACAACATCTCCTCGCTCCTCGGCGCCGCGGCCGAGAACAGCGGCAAGGGCGCCGCCTTCCTGGAGCCGGGGCTGAAGTACGGGGTCACCACCACCTCGAAGATCGACTTCATCTCGCTGGGCATCGCGCTCGTCCTCGGCACCGCCGGACTCCCGCACATCCTGATCCGCTTCTACACCGTCCCGACGGCCAGGGCCGCGCGGAAGTCCGTGAACTGGGCCATCGGCATCATCGGCGTCTTCTACCTGATGACGATCGCGCTCGGCTTCGGCGCCGCAGCGCTGCTCTCGCAGAAGGAGATCGTCGAGTCGAACGCGGCGGGCAACACGGCCGCGCCCCTGCTCGCGCAGGAGATCGGCGGCGGCGCCGACTCGACCGGAGGCGCGATCCTGCTCGCGATGATCTCGGCGGTCGCCTTCGCGACGATCCTCGCCGTGGTCGCCGGGCTCACCCTGGCCTCCTCCTCGTCCTTCGCGCACGATCTGTACGCGAACGTCATCCGCAGGGGCGAGGCCACCGAGAAGGAAGAAGTCTCGGCAGCCCGTATCTCCGCCGTCATCATCGGCGCCGTCGCGATCGGGCTCGGCATCTTCGCGGGCAAGCTCAACGTCGCGGGACTGGTGGCGCTCGCCTTCGCGGTGGCCGCCTCCGCGAACCTGCCGACGATCCTCTACAGCCTCTTCTGGAAGCGCTTCACGACACAGGGCGCGCTGTGGTCGATCTACGGCGGGCTCGTCTCCTCGGTGCTGCTCGTCCTCTTCTCGCCCGTGGTCACCGGCAAGCCGACGTCGATGTTCCCCGACGCCGACTTCGCCTGGTTCCCGCTGGAGAACCCAGGCCTGATCTCGATCCCGCTCGGCTTCCTGCTCGGCTGGCTCGGCTCGGTCCTCTCCAAGGACGAGGGCGCGGGCGGCGAGAAGTACGCTGAGCTGGAGGTGCGCTCCATGACGGGTACGGGCGCGCACTGACCCGTCGCACCAACGCCTGCTACGGCGGCCCGACCACGGCACCGTCACGCAGCGTACGCGCGGGGAAACTTCAACGATCTGTTGAATGTCATACACGTCGCGTACGCTTCGAGACAGATCAGGCAACCGTGGGAGGGCCGCCAGCATGCTGCTCGACACATACGGCCGAGTCGCCACCGACTTGCGCGTATCACTGACCGATCGCTGCAATCTGCGCTGCACCTACTGCATGCCAGAAGAGGGCCTCCAGTGGCTCGCCAAACCCGACCTCCTCACGGACGACGAGATCGTGCGCCTCGTGCGCATCGCCGTGACGGAACTGGGCATCGAGGAGGTCAGGTTCACCGGCGGTGAGCCGCTGCTGCGCCCCGGCCTCGTCGGCATCGTCGAACGCTGCGCCGCGCTGGAGCCCCGGCCCCAGATGTCGCTCACGACGAACGGCATCGGCCTGGAGCGCACCGCCACGGCCCTGCGCGAGGCGGGCCTGGACCGCGTCAACGTCTCCCTCGACACCCTGCGGCCCGATGTCTTCCAGCGCATGACGCGCCGCAAGCGCCACGGCGACGTGCTGCGCGGTCTCGAAGCGGCACGCTCGGCGGGCCTCACCCCCGTCAAGGTCAACGCCGTCCTGATGCCGGGGCTCAACGCCGACGAGGCGCCCGATCTGCTGGCCTGGGCCGTCGAGGAGGGCTATGAGCTGCGCTTCATCGAGCAGATGCCCCTGGACGCGCAGCACGGCTGGCACCGCGAGGGCATGGTCACCGCCGGGGACATCCTGGAGTCCCTGCGCACCCGCTTCACGCTGACAGCCGAGGGCGAGGAGGAGCGCGGCTCGGCCCCCGCCGAGCGCTGGGTCGTCGACGGCGGACCGCACACCGTCGGCGTCATCGCCTCCGTCACCCGCCCCTTCTGCCACGCCTGCGACCGCACCCGTCTCACGGCCGACGGCCAGGTGCGCACCTGCCTCTTCGCGAGCGAGGAGTCCGATCTGCGCGGAGCGCTGCGCGCGGGCGCGGCGGACGAGGAGATCGCCCGGCTGTGGAAGGTGGCCATGTGGGGCAAGAAGGCGGGAGCCGGGATCGACGACCCGTCCTTCGTGCAGCCGTCGCGGCCGATGTCGGCCATCGGGGGCTGAGGCGGGCGCGGGCGGCTTCGGCGGGTGCGAGGTGCGGGCGGCGCGGCTGTCCGGGGTCCGGGGCCCGCTGCCCGTCGGCCGGTCCGGCCCGCGTCGGCCCCGTCGGCTCGTCTGGTCCGTCAGTCCGACGTGCCGGTCCCGGAGGCCGGGCGACGGTGCCACTCCTCCAGCGTGACGACCTCCTTGAGGAAGTCCCGCATGCCGAGGAAGTCCGACAGATGCTCGCGGTGCTCGTCGCAGGCCAGCCAGGTCTTGCGGCGCTCGGGGGTGTGCAGCTTGGGGTTGTTCCAGGCCAGCACCCACACGGCGGGGGCGCGGCAGCCCTTGGCTGAGCAGATGGGGGTCTCGGGGTCTTCGGCTGAGGGGATCATGCCCCCATCCAACACCCGGCCCGCACAAGGAAACGACGCCGGGCAGCCACGGGGGGAGCCGCCCGGCGTCGGTCTATCGCTCCGACGGGGGATGCGGAGCGTTTCTGAAGTATGGCATGCGAGACCCTGCGCAGTGCAGCGGAACCGCATGATTGATCTGAGCTTTTCATGAGCTTCATACGGTGGCCCGGCCCAAATGCCTTTCAGGCTGGGCCCTCTGACGGGCCGTCGGACTTGTTCACGCCCGCTTCAGGGACGCGTTCCGCCGAGCCGAGCATGGGGCGCGTGGGGGAGGGGATGTACGAGGCCGGGAGCGAAGGAGCGTTCTCGCGGCCCGCGTTGGCGATCACTACCGCCACGTACGGAAGCAGCGCTCCCAGCACGAGCGTCACCACGGCCAACGGGCGTTGCACGTTCCACAGGAGCACGGTCAGCAGAACCGACGCCGTGCGCACGAGCATCGAGATCACATAGCGCCGCTGCCTGCCGCGTACGTCGTCTTCCAGTCCCTGCCGGGCCCCGGTGATCCGGAAGACCTCGGGCCGGCGCTGCTTCCGCATCACGTTTCCACCACCTGCTCACTGTGCCGGTTCTGGTCCGCCGCGCGGGGTTCCGGGCCTTCACTACGGTACGCCCGGGCTCAGCCGGGTTCGAGACCGGGGCGCTGATCCCCGGGACCAGTGGCGGCGCGGCATCACCCGTATGGAGCTGTACGCCATGCGGCGTAGTCGGGCCGGGAGGAGAGTGTTCCCCGTATACGTACAAGGGTGCGCAAACCGCGCCGAACTGCGGAGGCGACATGAGCTGGTTGTGGGCGATTGTCCTTGGTTTGGTGCTGGGTGTCCTCGCCCGCGCCATCCTTCCGGGCAAGCAGGACATCCCGCTGTGGCTGACGGCGATCTTCGGCATCCTGGGCAGCATCCTGGGGAACGCCGTGGCCACCTGGGTGGGCGTCAACGACACCAAAGGCATCGACTGGATGCGGCACGTACTCCAGCTCGCGGGCGCCGTGGTCGTCGTCGCGCTGGGCACGCCGCTGTGGGCGATGATCCGGGGCAAGAGCAGAGAGCGGACCTGAGCTGACCCCCTCCGCCCCGGGGGAGGGGCGGAGGAGGGTAAGGGGTTCAGGGGATCCGCCGGTCGGTCCTACAGCCCCTTGATCTCGGCGATCTTGCGGCCGGCCTTGAGGTAGACGGTGCCCGCCACCCCGGCCCCGTCCTTCGTGACCAGCCCGGCCTCGGCGAGCTTCTCCAGCGCCACCTCGGTCAGCGGACGCAGCGCGTCCGCCTCCGGCAGCACGACGGCGTGCTGCTCCGCGCCCTCGGGCTCCATGATCAGCCGCAGCCCGTTCTGCTTCGCGACCCGGCGCGCCGCCGAGGCGCTCGGCTGGAACTGGAGCACCTTCGCGAGGATCGACGCGATCCCCTCGGCACCGTGCTCGGCGGCATCCACGACGGGCAGCGACTCCACGTCCGTGAACGACTTCTTCGAGAACTGTGCGACGAAGCCCGCGCGCGCAGCCATCGCCGCCTCCACCCCGTACAGCGCCGCGACGACCTCGCCCGCCAGCACCTTCTTGAGGTCCATCGGGTGCAGCGTCCTGGCCTCGATACGGGCCGTGGCGGCGGCGATCTCGCCGTCCGTCCACTCCGTCCAGGCGCGCAGGTAGGGCTCCATCAGCCGGTCGGGGATCGACATGATCTTGCCGAAGACGTCGTCCGCGGTCGCGGACAGACCGATGTAGTTGCCCTTCGACTTCGACATCTTCGCGCCGGACCCGTCCGTGCCCTCGATCAGCGGCACCGTGGCGACCAGCTGCGGCTTCTGGCCGCGGACCTCCATCAGCTTGCGGCCCATCTGGAGGTTCAGCAGCTGGTCGACGCCCCCCAGCTCGATGTCGCAGTCCAGCGCCACCGAGTCCAGGCCCTGCGCGATCGGGTACAGCAGCTCGGACATGGTGATGCCCGCGCCCGAAGCCAGCCGGTTGCGGAAGTCCTCGCGCTGGAGCAGCGAGGAGGCGGGGACCTGCGTCAGCAGCGACAGCAGCTCGGGGAACGTGTAGGGCGCCAGCCACTCGCTGTTCTGCCGGAAGCTGACCTTCTCGAAGTCGAAGAAGGGCCGCACCTGCTCGCGGTAGCCCTGGAGGTTCTTCGCGATGTCCTCGTCGGTGAGCGGCGGGCGCTCGGCCGTACGGCCCGAAGGGTCGCCGATCTTCGCCGTGAAGTCGCCGATGAGGAGGGTCACGTCGTGCCCCATCCGCTGGAAGCGGCTGAGCACGATCATGGGCACGGTGTGGCCCAGGTGGACATCGGCGGCGGTCGGGTCGATGCCCAGCTTGATGTGCAGGCCCTTGCCCTCCGCGCGGCGCTGCTCGATGCGCTCGGTGAGCTTCTCCTCCGAGGGCAGCACGTCCACCGCGCGGGACGCGATGAGGGCCGCCTGCTCGGACGCCGGGAGATCGCTCAGGTCCAGATAGCGCCGCGAGCCCGTCTCCGCGAGCAGCCGCTCGACGGTCTGGTCGGAGGAGAGGTCCTGCGCCAGCAGTTCGCTGGCACGCTGCACGGAGTCGCCGAGGCGTGTCACGTATCTGTCCTGATGATCGTCGGTGGTCGGAAGGCCGCGGCCCTGCCCGCGCGCCACACGGTGCGGGCGCGCGGGCGGGAAACGGCCGGTAACGAGTCTAAGCCGGTCACACCGGCGGGCTGACGCGGGCGCGGACCCACGAGGGCACGGGCGGTCACACGCCCCGGCTCACGGAACTCATGTTGAAGTCCGGTACGCGCAGGGGAGGCATCGCGGCGCGGGTGAAGTAGTCCGACCACTCGCGCGGCAGCGTCCGCTCCGTGCGGCCCGCCTCGGTGGCGCGGGAGAGGACGCCGAGCGGGGACTCGTTGAAGCGGAAGTTGTTGGCCTCCCCCGTCACCTCACCGTTCTCCACCAGATACACGCCGTCCCTGGTCAGCCCCGTCAGCAGCAGCGTCGCCGGATCCACCTCGCGGATGTACCAGAGGCACGTCAGCAGGAGCCCACGGGCCGTGTCCGCGACCATCTCGTCCAGCGAGCGCCCGTTCCCGCCCTCCAGGATCAGGTTGTCGACGGGCGGCGCCACAGGCAGGCCCGTCAGCGCCGCGCTGTGCCGGGTGGTCAGCAGCCGGGACAGCTCGCCCTCGCTGATCCACTCCGTGGGGGCCAGCGGGAGCCCGTTGTCGAAGACGGACGCGTCGTCACCGGAGGAGTGCGCCAGCACGAACGGCGCCGCCTCCAGGCCCGGCGCGTGCGGGTCGCCGCGCAGCGTCAGCGGCAGCTCCGAGAGCCGCTCGCCCAGCCGCGTGCCCCCGGCGGGCCCGCTGAAGGCCGTCCGGCCCTCCGCCGCGTCCCGCGCCGTGGACGACCACTGCTGGTAGATCAGCAGATCGGCGACGGCCGTGGGCGGCAGCAGCGTCTCGTACCGCCCCGCCGGCAGCTCGACCTTCCGCTCGGCCCACTTCAGCCGCCGCTCCAGCTCCGCGTCCACCGCGGCCAGATCGATGTCGCGGAAGTCCCTCGTGGCCCGCCCCACCCACGCGGAGCCGCCGGTTCCGGGAGACTTGCCGTTCACCTCCAGGGTGCCGGTGGGCTGGTCGTGGCGCAGCCGCAGCCCGGCCGATGAGCCCAGATACGTCGAGACCACGCCGTGCTGCGCGAAGCCGTACAGCTCCCGGCCCCCGGCGGCGGCCCGCGCGAAGGACTCCCCGAGCGCGGGCGCGAAGCCGTCGAATACCCGCGAGGAGGTCTCGTCCGGCGCCTCCGTGAAACCGGGGGAGACGGGCACCCCCTCGACGAGCGGCTGGGCGTCCTCGGCCGCCTCCGAGGCGCGGGCCGCCTCCTCGGCGGCCCGCACCAGCGGCTCCAGCTCGTCCGCCGTCACGGCCGCGCGCGAGACCACGCCGGAGGCGGTGCCCCGGGCGCCGTCCACGGTGGCGACGACGGTCAGGGTGCGGCCCCGGGTGACACCGTTCGTCGTGAGCGCGTTGCGGGCCCAGCGCAGGTTGGCGCTGGACTCCTCGTCGGCGATGACCACACAGCCGTCGGCGCGGGACAGTTCAAGGGCCCGCTCGACGACCTCGTGCGGCCTGCTCGTGCCGCTCGTGCCGCCCGTACGGATGCCGGTCATCGGCCCGCCTCCCGCGTGGTGTTGAGGATGTTGACGCCGCGGAACAGCGCCGAGGGGCAGCCGTGCGAGACGGCCGCGATCTGCCCCGGCTGCGCCTTGCCGCAGTTGAAGGCGCCGCCCAGCACATAGGTACCGGGGCCGCCGACGGCCTCCATGGACCCCCAGAAGTCGGTGGTGGTCGCCTGGTAGGCGACGTCCCGCAACTGTCCCGCCAGCTTGCCGTTCTCGATGCGGAAGAAGCGCTGCCCGGTGAACTGGAAGTTGTAACGCTGCATGTCGATGGACCACGAGCGGTCGCCGACGACGTAGATCCCGCGCTCCACGCCGCCGATCAGCTCCTCGGTCGACGGGCCGTCCGGGGCGGGCGCCAGCGACACGTTCGCCATCCGCTGGAGGGGCACGTGCCCCGGCGAGTCCGCGAAGGCGCACCCGTTCGAGCGCTCCCGCCCGGTGAGGCGGGCGATGCGGCGGTCGAGCTGATAGCCGACCAGGGTGCCGTCTCTGACCAGGTCCCAGGACTGGGCCTCGACGCCCTCGTCGTCATAGCCGATGGTGGCGAGCCCGTGCTCAGCGGTGCGGTCACCCGTCACGTTCATGATCCCGGAGCCGTAGGCCAGCGTGCCCAGCTTGTCGGGGGTGGCGAAGGAGGTGCCCGCGTACGCCGCCTCGTAGCCCAGCGCGCGGTCCAGCTCCGTCGCGTGGCCGATCGACTCGTGGATGGTCAGCCACAGGTTGGAGGGGTCGACCACCAGGTCGTAGGCGCCGGGCTCGACGCTCGGCGCGCGCAGCTTCCCCGCCAGCAGCTCCGGCATCCGCTCCAGCTCCGTGTCCCAGTCCCAGCCGGTGCCGCGCAGATACTCCCAGCCCCTGCCGACGGGCGGCGCCAGCGTCCGCATCGAGTCGAACGTGCCGTCCCCCGTGACCGCGACGGCCGTGAGCTGAGGATGCAGCCGCACCCGCTGCTGGGTGGTGACGGTGCCCGCGAGGTCGGCGTAGAACTTGTTCTCCTGGACGGTGAGGAGCGTGGCGTCCACGTGGCTGACGCCCTCCGCCGCCAGCAGCCGCCCGCTCCACTCGGCCAGCAGCCCGGTCTTCTCGACGTCGGGTACCTCGAACGGGTTGACCTCGTACGAGGAGACCCACGTCCGCTCCCCGTGCACCGGCTCGGGGGCCAGCTCCACGGCGTCCCGCGCGCTCGCCGCCTCGGCGACCTTCGCGGAGAGCTTCGCCATCTCGACGGCCTGCGCGGCCACTCTGGCCGCCGCGTCCATCGTCGGCTCGACGCCAGAGGCGAAGCCCCACGCGCCGCCGTGGACGACGCGTACCGCGTAGCCCGTGTCCGTGGTGTCCGAGGCGCCGGACGGTCTGGCGTCGCGCAGTCGCCAGGCCGCGCGGCGGACGCGCTCGAAGCGGAAGTCGGCGTGCTCGGCGCCCAGCGCGCGGGCCCGCGCGAGCGCGGCGTCGGCGAGGGGGCGGAGGGGGAGCGCGAGGAAACTCTCGTCGAGAGGCGGTGCGGCGCGGGGCTGCCCGGCGCGGGCGGAATTGGGGGGTCCGGGGGTGGGGCCGTCACGACCGGTCGGGCCCACGTGGCCGGTGGGTTCATCGGAGCCTGTGGGGCCGCTGGGCTGGATGGGCTGGGGCAAGGCGTCCTCCCGTCGTCGGCAACCGATCATGCCCTGTCAGAGCCGTTTCCGCCGCCGCTTTCTGTAGGGACTCCACAGGAGGCTGTCCGGCCCCCTGTCGCTGCCCGAGTCCACGACGGGGTAGACCAACCGATAGTTTTCGTACGGACAGACTTCGGCCGCGTCACCGCGGAACCAGCAGAAAGGGTGGTCACACCTTGAGCCGCTCGGTACTCGTCACAGGAGGCAATCGCGGCATTGGCCTCGCCATCGCCAGCGCCTTCGCCGACGCAGGCGACAAGGTCGCCATCACCTATCGCTCCGGTGAGCCGCCGTCGGGCTTCCTCGCGGTCAAGTGCGACATCACCGACCCGGAGCAGGTGGAGCAGGCCTACAAGGAGATCGAGGAGAAGCAGGGCGCGGTCGAGGTGCTCGTCGCCAACGCCGGTGTCACGCGTGACCAGCTCCTGCTGCGGATGTCCGAGGAGGACTTCACCTCGGTGGTGGAGACCAACCTGACGGGCACGTTCCGGGTCGTCAAGCGCGCGACGCGCGGCATGCTGCGGGCCCGCAAGGGCCGCGTGGTGCTGATCTCCTCCGTGGTCGGGCTCCTGGGCTCCGCAGGGCAGTCGAACTACGCCGCCTCCAAGGCCGGACTGGTCGGCTTCGCCCGCTCCCTGGCCCGCGAGCTGGGCTCCCGCAGCATCACCTGCAACGTCGTCGCGCCAGGCTTCGTCGACACCGACATGACGCAGGCGCTCACCGACGAGCAGCGCGAGAACATCATGGGACAGGTTCCGATGGGCCGTTACGCGCAGCCCGGCGAGATCGCCTCAGCGGTGCGCTTCCTGGCGTCCGACGAGGCCGCGTACATCACTGGAGCCGTCATTCCCGTAGACGGCGGATTGGGCATGGGTCACTGAACATGAGCGGAATCCTCGCTGGCAAGCGCATCCTCGTCACCGGCGTACTGACCGAGGGATCGATCGCCTTCCACGCCGCCAAGGTCGCCCAGGAGGAGGGCGCCGAGGTCATCCTCACCGGCTTCGGGCGCCTCTCGCTGGTGCAGCGCATCGCGAAGCGGCTGCCCAAGGAGGCCCCGGTCATCGAGCTGGACGTGACCGACCAGGAGCACCTGGACGGGCTTGCCGACAAGGTGCGCGAGCACGTCGACGGCCTCGACGGCATCGTCCACTCCATCGCCTTCGGCCCGCAGGGCGCCTTCAACTTCCTGGAGGCGAGCTGGGAGGACGTCGGCACCGCCGTGCACGTCTCGGCGTACTCGCTGAAGTCCCTCACGATGGCCTGCCTGCCGCTGATGCCGCACGGCGGCTCCGTCGTCGGCCTCACCTTCGACGCGCAGATCGCGTGGCCGAAGTACGACTGGATGGGCGTCGCCAAGGCGGCCCTGGAGTCCACCAGCCGCTACCTCGCCCGCGACCTGGGCGAGAAGAACGTGCGCTGCAACCTGATCTCGGCCGGTCCCATCAAGTCCATGGCCGCGAAGTCCATTCCGGGCTTCGAGGAGCTGGCGGACGTGTGGAACCACCGCGCGCCCATCGGCTGGGAGCTGACCGACCCGGAGCCCGCGGGCCGCGGCGTGGTCGCCCTGCTGTCCGACTTCTTCCCGCGCACGACGGGCGAGATCGTCCACGTGGACGGCGGCGTCCACATGATGGGGGCGTAGGGCGTAGGGGGCGGCTGACGCCTGACAACTAACGGGTAACAGGTGGCAGATATTGAAATCTGTTACCTGTTAGTTGTCATCTGTGATCTGTCATCCGTTACCTGTCATCTGTCATCCGACACCCCGCGTCCCCACTCCCGCGTGTACGAGGCGGCCTCGCGGCCCGCCGTCTCGGGGTCCCCGTCGCGGATGGCCTCGACCAGCCGCTCGTGGTCCATGTGGTTCTCGGGGCGCAGTTCCTCGCCGACGTCGAAGCGCAGGAAGTCCCGCATCACGTCGCCGAGGTCGGCGTAGACCGCCGTGAGCACCTCGTTGTGGGAGGCCGCGACGATGCCCAGGTGGAGGTTGGCGTCCGCCTCCACGAAGCGGTCCACCTCGCGCGATTCCCACGCCGCCTCGCGCCGCTCCAGCAGCGCGTCGAGCTGGTTCAGGTCAGCTTCCGTGCGCCGTCGCGCGGCCAGTTCGGCGCCCGAGGTCTCCAGGGCCGCGCGCAGCTCGGCGACGTGACGCGGGTCCGCTTCGGCGAACCGGCGCTGCATGACCCCGGCCAGTTCGCTGGTCGCGACCACATAGGTGCCGGAGCCCTGCCGGATGTCGAGCAGGCCGTTGTGCGCCAGCGCGCGTACGGCCTCCCGCACGGTGTTGCGGGCCACGCCCAGTTCCTCGACCAGTTCGGGCTCGGTGGGGATGCGGGAGCCCACGGGCCATTCCCCCGAGGTGATCTGCGTACGCAGGGCGGCGATCACTTGGGCGGCCAGCGCCGAGCGCTGCGGTGTGGACAGGGTCATGACTCTCCAGGGCGGAACGAGGCGGTACGACTGTTGGCGTGAATTCGTCCCATGATTCTATGATGGCCTCTATGCCAGTGAAAGACGACGATCTCAGGCCCCCTTCCGATTCCTCTCGGGCGTCGGCGGCCGGCGCCTCCGGTGCATCCGGCGTGCCCGATGTGTCCGACGCGTCCCGCGCGTCCGGTGGTGCCGCGAAGACCGGTCAGCCGTCGGCCTGGGTGCTGCGCCTGGTCGTCGTCGGGCTCGTGCTCGCCGCGCTCAACCTCCGCCCCGCGATATCCGGCCTCGGCCCCCTCATGGAGGAGGTGCGCGACGGCCTCGGCATGAACGGCACCGTGGCCGGGCTGCTCACCTCCGTGCCCCCGTTCTGCTTCGCGGTCTTCGGCGGACTGGCCCCGAGGCTGGCCCGTCGCTGGGGCCCGGCCACCGTGGTCCTCGTGGGGATGGTCGCGATCACGGCAGGGCTCGCCCTGCGCCCCTTCGCGGGCGGCACGGCCGGCTTCCTCGCCGCCAGCGCGCTGGCCCTCTTGGGCATCGCGGTGAGCAACGTGCTGATGCCGGTCGTCGTCAAGCACTGGTTCCCGGACCGGGTCGGCCCGATGACCGGCCTCTACTCCATGGCCCTCGCCCTGGGCACCGCCAGCGCCGCCGCCGTCACCGTGCCCATGACCGAGGCGCTGGGCGGCAGTTGGCAGCTCGGTCTGGCAGCCTGGGCGCTGCTCGGCGTGGTCGCGATGGCGCCATGGGCGGCCGTCCTCCGGGACCGCGGCTCCCGCGCCCCCGAGCCGGACGCGGCGCGGGAGGCCGTCCCGGAGCGTACGGAGGCGGCCGAGCGCGCGGAGGAGGCCGAGGGCGCGGAGCGGTCCGCAGGCTCTGGGCCGGATGCGGGACCGGACGCGCGGGCGGACGCAGGCGCTGATGCCGAGCCCGCCGTGCGCATCACGTCCTCGCCCACCGCCTGGGCACTGGGCATCTTCTTCGGGCTCCAGGCGTCGGCCGCCTACATCACCATGGGCTGGCTGCCGCAGATCTTCCGCGACGCCGGTGTCTCCGCCTCGTCGGCCGGACTGATGCTCGCCGTGACCATGGGCATGGGCGTCCCCCTGTCCTTCGTGCTGCCGCGCATGGCCGCCCGTATGCGGCACCAGGGACCGCTGGTGCTCGCGCTGGGGGTCTGCGGTCTGGCCGGGTACGCCGGGCTGTGGTTCGCCCCGGCCGAGGGCGCCTGGCTGTGGGCGCTGGTGCTGGGCGTCTCCAACTGCGCCTTCCCGCTCGCGCTCACGATGATCGGCATGCGGTCGCGTTCCAGCGCGGGCGTCGTCAAGCTGTCCGCCTTCGCACAGAGCACGGGCTACCTCATCTCGATCCCCGGACCCCTGCTCGTCGGCGCCCTGCACGACACCAGCGGCGGCTGGCACGTCCCGCTGCTGCTGATGACGGTGCTGATGTTCGGGCAGATCGCCATGGGCGTGCTCGCGGGGCGGGACCGGGTGATCGAGGACGGGCGCTGAGTGCGACACTGACGGGTATGCCAGTCCTTGAACCCAATCCGCAGAACGGGCAGAAGAAGCTGCTCCTGGTCTTCGCCACGATCATCGGCATCCTGGTCGTCATCGGTGTGATCGCCAGCATCGTCGCCCCGTAGCGTCACGTAGCACCGCACAGCGTCCCGTCCCGCACCTTCAGGGCGTCCATGGTGGGGCTGGCCCCACCATCCCCTAGGGGGTTCGGGTCAGGGGTAAGTGGGTGGGTCACCGGATGGGAGCCACGCCGCCGCTTCCGTAGCGTCTGAGTCGCACCGTTCGACGACCCCGACCCGACCCACGGAGGCGAGCCCCATGACGGCCCGTGTGTATCCGGCACCCTCCGCGACGACCCCTTCCGCGGCGAGCCCCACGGCGAGTTCCGCGGCGAGCGGTGCGCAGACGCGGCTTCCCTGGTGGGCGGTCGCGCTGCCCGTCGTCGCCTTCGTGATGCTGCTGGCGCTGCTCCTGGGCGGGGGAGAGGCGGGCGCGGCCGAGCAGGCGGGGCCCCTGTTGCAGCCGTTCAGCGCGATTCTCCAGGGGCTGATACGGGTGCTGTTCGGCTGAGGTGACGGCCCCTTTACAGCACGTCACCCGTGCCGGTCGAGCAATCCCAACACCCTGCGCCCGGTGGCGCGTTTCGTGCGAAGCTGGAAAACATGAGCGTCGATGTGCCCCGCAGTATCGTCCTTCTCCGGCACGCCAAGGCCGACTGGCCTGATGTGGACGACCACGAACGCCCCCTCGCAGACCGAGGCCGCAAGGATGCCCCGGCCGTCGGCGAGTGGCTGGCCGCCCACGGCGTCAATCCCGGACTGACCCTCTGCTCGACCGCGACCCGGACCCGTGAGACCTGGAAGCTGGCCGTGCACCAGCTGCCGCAGCGTCCCAAGACGGTTTACGAGGACCGGCTCTACGAAGCCTCACCCGGCGAGATCATCGCTGTGATCAACGAAGTGTCCGAGGACGTCCGGGACCTGCTCGTCGTCGGACACAACCCCGGTATCCAGGGCGTCGCCGAGGCACTCACGGGCAGTGCCGAGGGCGACGCGGCGGAGCGGATGTCCCGCAACGGCTTCCCGACCTCCGCCCTCGCGGTCCTTCGCTTCGGCGGCTCCTGGAAGTCCGTCGAGCCCGGCGTCGGCACCCTGAGCGACTACTGGGCACCGCATGAGGAGTAGCCGCTCCAGACGCGCCGGAGGAGAGCCGCTCACTCCGGCGCCGGGCCCCTCCGGGCGGCCCCGCGCAGTGTCCGCAGTGCCCCCAGTGTCCGCAGCACCCCGTGCGTCAACGGGCCCCGCGCCCGCGACGGTTGCGCGAGGGCCCGCGCACTGACCCGTACAGGGGGCGTCGGCCGGTGCCCGCACGAGCGGGACCCGGTCACGCCCCCGAACCCGGACCCGGTCACGCCCCAGGGCCCGGACCCGCCCGACCCCGCTCCGGATCCGGAACCGGCCGGGTTCAGTCCTCGTCCTCCTCGCCGTCCGCCGCCTCGACCTCTTCCCTGGTGATCCCGAGCAGATAGAGCACGGTGTCCAGGAAGGGCACGTTGACGGCGGTGTGCGCGGCCTCGCGCACGACCGGCTTCGCGTTGAAGGCGACGCCGAGCCCCGCCGCGTTGAGCATGTCCAGGTCGTTGGCGCCGTCGCCGATGGCGACGGTCTGCGCGAGCGGCACCCCGGCCTGCTCGGCGAAGCGCCGCAGCAGCCGTGCCTTGCCCTCGCGGTCGACGATCTCGCCCGTGACCCGGCCCGTGAGCTTGCCGTCCACGACCTCCAGGGTGTTGGCCTGGGCGAAGTCGAGGCCCAGCTCCTCCTGGAGCGCGTCGGTGACCTGGGTGAAGCCGCCGGAGACGACGCCGACCTGGTAGCCGAGGCGCTTGAGCGTCCGTACGAGAGTGCGCGCGCCCGGCGTGAGCCGCACCTCCGTGCGCACCTTCTCCACCACGGACTCGTCCAGCCCGGCCAGCAGCGCGACGCGCGCGTGCAGCGACTGCTCGAAGTCCAGCTCGCCGCGCATCGCCCGCGCCGTGACCTCGGCGACCTGCTCCTCGCAGCCCGCGTGGGCGGCGAACAGCTCGATCACCTCGTCCTGGATCAGCGTCGAGTCGACGTCCATCACGACCAGCCGCTGCGCCCTGCGCTGGAGCCCGGAGGCGACGACGGCGACGTCCACGCCGTGCCGTGCCCCCTCCATCGCGAGCGCGGTGCGCAGCCCGGAGGTCTCCGTGCCGGAGACGTCGAACTCGACGGCGATGACGGGGTACTTGGCGAGCCGGAAGATGCGGTCGATGTTGCCGCCCGTGGAGGTGATCGCGGCCGCTATGGCGGCGGTCGTCTCCGCGGTGAGGGGGTGGCCGAGCACGGTGACGTGGGAGCGCCCCGTGCCGCGCGGACGGTTGTCGCCGGTGCCCGAGATGATCTCGGCCTCCAGCTTCATGGACTCGGCCCAGCTGTGCACGGTGGCACGCAGCTCACCCTCGGTGGCGGTGCCGGTACTCGGCGCGGTGACCAGGGCGCACAGTGTGATGCGGCCCCGGGTGACGAGCTGCTCGATGTCGACGACCTCGACCGCGAAGGCGGCGAGTGTGTCGAAGAGCCCGGCGGTGATCCCGGGCCGGTCCTTGCCGAAGATCTTGACAAGGAGGGTGGGGGTATCGGCGTACGAAGGCGGAGTGGCCAGCGATGTGGTCATGGTTCTCTTACGTTAGCCGCTGTGGGACGGGGGTCTCCTCCTGGGGCGCTCTGTGCGGGAGCGGTGGACGCGCCCCGATCCGCCCCGATCCCCCGCTTCTCCGGACGGAACGGACGCCCAGGTCAGCGCCCCCTCCTCGCTCGCTGCTCGCGCTCTCCCCATGGCCGCCGCCCTCTCTCCCCGCCCCTCCCCGTCCCGCGTGGGCGCCGATTTCCCGCACCTTTCACGCGGGCTTCAACCAGGGGGACGCCTCCCGTTCGGCTCCGGTTCGGGGCCGCCGCACGCTCCGCCCCGGACCTGCCCCGGGCCCGCTTCGGACCTGCCCCGGACCCGGCTCAGCCCCGGCCGTGAGCCGGGCCCTCGTCGTCCGGCTCCGTGCCGCTTCCGGGCCGCCGCCCGCGCCGGGGCCCCCGAGGCGGCGGGTGCGGCGGCGGAGGGCCGGGAGGGGGCGGTTCGGGGCTGCTGCGGTACGGGCGGTGCGGGGGGCCGCCCGCGATCGTCGGCGCCGAGTGCGGGCTCCCGCCCCGCGCGGGCCCCTCGCCGCCGCGCGGTCCGCCCCCGTGGGGGCCGGGCTCCCGTCCGTACGGGTCCCCCGCGTCCGGTCCCTCCTTGTACGGGTTCCGCTCGCCCGCGCCCAGCCCGGGCGGCGGCGTAGGCCGGTAAGGCCCGCGCTCGTAGGCGAGGGCTGGCCAGGTGCGCGACGTGTCATACGCACCGGAGCCCTCCGGCGCCTCCCTCTCCGAGGCGAACCGGGAGGCCCGCTGTCCCGCCGCGCCCGTCGCGCACGCCATCAGCGCCCCCACGAACCCCGCTGCCGCGCCCCACAGCGCCCCGAGCACCAGCGCCCCCGGCACGCTGCCGCGCAGTTCGACGCCCGCGCCCATGGCGTCGAAGCCCATCACCGAGAGCCCCGCGTTCGCCTCGACCCCGGTGAGCAGCACCAGCACGGGCAGCGCGACGGCCGTCACGGCGCCCAGCGACGCCCCGCACCGCACGGCGAACCCGAGCGCTCCCCGCCCCCGCCCTTGCCCCCGCCCCCGTTCCCTTCGTGGCGTACGGGCGCCCGTGAGCACGCCCGCCGCCAGCAGTGCCAGCGCGACGGCCACGGTCAGCAGCCACACCCGTGCGTCGAGCCCCGCGAGATCGGCCACCGTCATGGACCGGCCGCCACCGTCCCCCGTACCGCCCTTCCCCGCGCCGCCGTCCCCCGCGGCGAGGAACGCGTCCACCGGATCGGGCAGCAGCTTCGCCAGCTCACCCGTCGCCGCGCCCCGGAAGGTGACCAGGAGTCCGAGCGGGACCGCCAGCCAGGTGCCGTTCGGAGCCCCCAGCAGGGCGGCTCCCGCGATGCGGCCAGGGTCCTCGCCCGTCCCCGCCCCGGCCTCCGTCCCAGCCCCCGTCGCCGCCGCGTAACCGGCGGCGGCGAGCCCGGCCGGGACCGTCAGCAGCAGGACCAGCACCAGCGCGGAAGCGGCGGGCCTGACCGTACGGTGCACGCACTCGCACAGCCGCCCCGGCGGCAGCGGCGTGCGGTGCGAGGCGGCCAGCGCGGTCAGCAGCACGCCGAGGACCCAGCAGGCGCCCGCCAGCAGCGTCGGAACCGTCTCCACGGTGAAGCCGACGGACGTCTTCGCGTCCATGAGGCCGCCGAGCCCGTCCATGAGCCCGCCCCCGAGGTCTCCGACGCCGCCGTCGAGCCCGTCCAGCCCGTCGCCCATCCCGTCCCGCAGGCGGTCCTCGGCGCCCTGCCGCAGCCGCTCGCCGTCGAGGGTCACCGTGGAGTGCCCCGCCCAGGCGAGCCAGCCGAGCACGGCGAGGAACAGCACGGCCACCGAGGCGACGCGTGCGGCGAGTTCGGGAAGCCGTACGACGTGGCCGACGGCGCGCAGCGAGCGCAGGAAGAAGTACGCGAGGAGCAGCGCCCCGGCCAGCGCGACGCCCAGCGGCATCACATCGAGGGCCGCCTCGGCATCGGCACCCTTCAGTCCGAAGACCTTCACATCACCGTCGGGCACGACCGAGCCGCCCACGGCCAGTGCCACGGCCGCCGCGGTCAGGGGGCCCAGCGAACCGGCGGCGTCGGCGCCCAGCAGATGCAGCCCGAGGGCCGCGGTTCCCGCCATTCCGGCGAAGGACCAGGTCACCGAGGCGACGGCCGTCAGCAGGATGTCGAGGGCGCGACGGGCCGGTGCGGGAGCCCCGGGGGCACGCACGGCGCCCCCACGGGTACGGGTACGGGTACGGTGCGCATCGTCGCCCATGGCGCTCCCCCGATCGATGCCCAGTTGTCCGCATGATTCCCGATGCGTGCGGATCCGGGGTTTCTTACCACTCTCCGAGCCCCTTTCGACCGAGTCAACCGGCGACGTCGGGACGAGCTTGATACGGGGCGACTTCCTGTTCGAGGCCCGGGCCTGGAATAGTTCCCCACGATGTTCGCCATCCCTAGACTCCCTATCCAGGGGGTTGCTCGGGGGACAACTTTGTGGGGCATGGAGTGCCGGAACTCGTACTGGAATTGAATGGACAGACCTGGACGCTCGATCCGTCCAGGGCGTACAACCTTGGGCGTGATCCGCAGGGCGACGTGGTGATAGAGGACGCCAGAGTCTCCTGGCGGCACGCCACCATCCGCTGGGGCGGGCGCAGTTGGGTCATCGAGGACCCGGGCAGCACCAACGGCACCTACGTACAGGGCCGGCGCGTCCAGCAACTGGAGCTGGGCCCCGGCATGAGCGTGCACTTGGGCAACGCGACCGACGGGCCGCGGCTGAACCTCTCGGCGGCGGGCGCGGCTGCCGCTCCCGGCGCGGACGTCTACAGCGCGCAGACCGCGGCACCGGACGCGCGGCAGCAGGGGGCGCCGCAGGCGCAGGCGGCCACGCAGGCGCCGCCCCAGCAGCACCCGGGCGTCGGCCCTGGCGGTCCCGGTGGCCCCGGTGGCCAGGGCGGACCCGGTGGCCAGGGTGGCCCCGGCTGGGGCCAGCAGCACCCGCCCGCGCAGGGCGACTGGCAGCAGCAGCCGCCGCAGCAGTACCAGCAGCAGGTGCCGCAGCAGCAGGGCTACCCGCAGCAGCAGGGCTATCCGCAGCACCAGCAACAGCCGCAGCAGCCGCAGCCGCACCAGGCGCCGCAGCACGGCGCCGGGGCAGGGGCAGGGGCCGGCGCCGGAAGGCAGGGCGGCGGGGACCGCAGCCCCACCACCTTCCACCAGCTCTCCCTCGGCCGTGTGATGCGCATCGGCCGTGCGCTGGAGAACGAGCTGGTGGTCTCGGACCTCCAGGTCTCCCGCCACCACGCCGAGTTCCACGCGTCGCCCGACGGCCGCTTCGAGATCCGCGACCTGGGCAGCCACAACGGCACCTACGTCAACGGCCAGCCGCTGCCGAAGTCCGGCGCCGCCGTCATCACGCCCCAGGACACCGTGGGCGTCGGCCACTCCAGCTTCCGGCTGGTCGGCGACCGGCTGGAAGAATTCGTCGACACCGGCGAGGTCTCCTTCTCCGCCCGTCATCTGACGGTGAAGGTCGACAACGGCAAGGTGATTCTCAACAACGTCACCTTCGGTGTTCCCGAAAAGTCGCTCATCGGCGTTATCGGCCCTTCCGGTTCCGGAAAGTCCACGCTGCTGCGGGCGCTCACCGGATACCGTCCCGCGGATGTCGGTGAGGTTCTTTACGACAACAGGAACCTCTACAAGCACTTCGCCGAACTCCGTCAGCGCATCGGTCTGGTGCCGCAGGACGACATCCTCCACAAGGAGCTGAAGGTGCGGACCGCGCTGCGCTACGCCGCGCGGCTCCGCTTCCCCGGTGACGTCGCGGAGGCCGAGCGCAACGCGCGGGTCGAGGAGGTCCTCGCCGAGCTGAAGCTCGACATCCACGCCGACAAGAAGGTCACCTCGCTCTCCGGCGGCCAGCGCAAGCGCGTCTCGGTCGCCCTGGAGCTGCTCACCAAGCCGTCGCTGATCTTCCTGGACGAGCCCACCTCTGGCCTCGACCCGGGCATGGACCGCGACGTCATGCAGTTGCTGCGCGGACTGGCCGACGACGGCCGTACGGTCCTCGTCGTCACCCATTCCGTGGCCGAACTGGGGCTGTGCGACAAGCTCCTGGTGATGGCGCCCGGCGGCGGCGTGGCCTACTTCGGCCCGCCGGAGGAAGCGCTCAACTTCTTCGGCTACGACAGCTGGGCCGACGTCTTCTCGGCGTTCGAGAACTACCGCGACTACGACTGGATGGGCCGCTGGCAGGGCTCGCAGCACTACCAGCTCTACGCGGCCGACCTCGACGCCGTCGCCCCGCAGCCGCAGCAGGTGCAGGCCCCGCCCAGTCGGGTGCAGAAGCCACAGAGCTGGGGTTCGCAGTTCTGGACGCTGGTGCGCAGATACACCTCGGTCATCGCGTCCGACGGCGGCTTCATCGCGCTGATGATCCTGCTGCCCGCGATCCTCGGCGTGGTCAGTACGGTCATCCCGTCCGACTTCGGGCTGGAGAAGAACCCGGCCGCGCCCAAGGGCTTCAACCAGGACGCGGGCACGATCCTGCTCATCCTCGCGGTGGGCATGTGCTTCTCCGGCGCGGCCAACTCCGTACGTGAGCTGATCAAGGAGCGGGTCATCTACGAACGGGAGCGGGCGACCGGCCTGTCCCGTTCCGCGTATCTGATGTCCAAGGTCGTCGTCCTCGGTCTCATCACCGCGCTCCAGGGCGTCATCATCACCGTGATCGGCCTGTTCCCGCGCGAGGTGCCGGAGGACGGCCTCGTGATGCCTGCCTCGGTCGAGATCTGCCTGGGCATCATCGCGCTGGGCTTCACCTCGATGATGTTCGGCCTCGTCATCTCCTCGCTGGTGAAGACGGCCGAGAAGACGATGCCGCTGCTCGTGATGTTCGCGATCGTGCAGGTCGTGTTCACCGGCGTGCTGTTCAAGATCTTCGGTTCGCCCGGCATCGAGCAGCTGGCCTGGCTGATGCCGTCCCGCTGGGCGATCGGCGCGACGGGCGCGACCATCGACCTGTCCAACGTCATGGCCCCCTGGGACCGCGACAACCCGACCGACCTCGACCCGCTGTGGGAGCACTCCACGGGGATCTGGTTCCTGGACATGACGGTGCTGATCCTGATCGGCGTCGCCTGCGGCTTCGCCGTGGCGCGGCTGCTGCGGCGGCACGAGCCGGAGGTCATGCGCAAGTGAGGTGAAGGGGCAAGGGGCCGAGGGGGCACCGCGCCCTCCCGGCTCCCGGCGCCGCACCACGGACGACGCGACGCCACCGTGCGCACACGCGAAGGCGGCGGCACCTGGAAGGGTGCCGCCGCCTTCGGCATGTGTACCGCCCGGGTGCGGGGACCGGCTCAGTACCAGTTGTTGGCCTGCCAGAACGACCAGGCGCCGCACGGGCTGCCGTAGCGGTCGTTCATGTAGCCGAGGCCCCACTTGATCTGGGTGGCCGGGTTGGTGCGCCAGTCGGAGCCCGCCGAGGCCATCTTGGAGCCGGGGAGCGCCTGTACGAGGCCGTAGGCGCCGCTGCTGGCGTTCTGCGCCCGAGGGTTCCAGCCGCTCTCGTGCTCCACGATGTTCGAGAAGCACTGGAACTGCGACTCGTCGCCGATGATCTGGCGCGCTATCTCCTGCGGGGAGCCGGAGGGCGTCGCGGTGGTGCTCTTGCGCTCGGCCGAGCGGCTCGCCGCCTGCTTACGGGCACGCTCCCGCTCGGCGCGCTCCTTGGCGGCCTTCTCCTTCGCCGCCTTCTCCCGCGCCTCGCGGGCCCGCTCCGCGTCGGCGGCCCGCGCGGCCTCGGCGCGGTTCTTCGCCTGGGCCTGCTGCTGGGCCTCGGTCCTCGCCTCGGCCTGGGCGCGGTCGTCGGCGTGCGAGGACTGCGCGTCGATGCTCGCCCGCTGCGCCGTCGGGCTGTCCTGTGCGGTCTGCCATGCGACGGGCTGCGCGGAGAGGTCGGCGCTCGCGGTGCGCACCGTAGCGCTCCCGTTGTCCTGGCCCGGCACGACGGCGACGGCCAGCGCGGTGGCGCCGACGGCCGCGACACCGGTGGCGGCCGACACCTTCTGGAACCGGGTCAGTCTGCCGCCACGGCGGCGATGAGAAGTGGGGACGGTCATGAGTGAGCGGGCCTCTTCCGATTCCGGTGACACACCACGGACCACAGGGGGTCCTGCGGCGGCAGACATTCTTAGCGGGCCGCAAAACCCAGGGCAAAGAGCACCATTACTACCGCTCTTAGTTGAACCCGGTCCTTACGGTCCGGGCGCACGTGCGCTCCGCACGTCCGGGTTGCCCAGAGTGTCTACTAAGCAACCTCGTACGTGACCTGCGTCCTATGTCCGGGGTCACACCCCGACCCGCCGGGCATGCCGCACCGTGCTCGTGCAAATGCGTAGCGTCACAGTCTCTCGTGTCCGCCCGACCCGGGACCTAGGTCCACGGTCCGGGGCCCGGCCCGGCGCACGTCCGATCTCCGGGCGCCCTCTCGCCGGTACCGTGAGCCCCATGCCGCACACTCCCGGGGGATGTGCCCCGGACCCCAGGCCGCCGGGCACGGGACTCGCCGCCGTCAGCGCCGCGCTGCTCGCCATGAACCGGCACCTCGAAGTGCGCGACGTCCTCCAGACGATCGTCGCCTCGGCCCGCGAGCTGCTCGACGCCGAGTACGCGGCTCTCGGTGTCCCCGACGACCACGGCGGCTTCGCCCAGTTCGTGGTGGACGGCGTCAGCGACCGCCAGTGGAAGGCCATCGGCCCGCTGCCCCGCCAGCACGGCATCCTCGCCGCGATGCTCCACGAGGCCACCCCGCAGCGCCTCGCCGACGTCCGCGAGGACCCCCGCTTCGGCGGCTGGCCCAGGGCGCACCCCGAGATGACCGACTTCCTGGGCATGCCCATCGCGGACGGCGAAGAGGTACTGGGCGCCCTCTTCCTCGCCAACAAGCGCTGCGCCGGGCGCGAGACGGGGCGCGGGGCGGCGCCAGGGAACAGGCGCTGCGCCTTCACCGAGCAGGACGAGGAACTGCTGCGCCTGCTCGCCCAGCACGCGGCGATCGCGCTGACCAACGCCCGCCTCTACGAGCGCAGCCGCGAGCTGACCATCGCTGGCGAGCGCGCCCGCATCGGCCACGAACTGCACGATGCCGTCGCCCAGAAGCTCTTCTCGCTCCGCCTCACGGCCCAGGCGGCCACGGCGCTCGTCGACCGTGACCCGGGACGCGCCAAGGAGGAGCTGCACGAGATCGCACGCCTGTCGGCCGAGGCCGCGGACGAACTGCGCGCCGCCGTCGTCGAACTGCGGCCGGCGGCGCTCGACGAGGACGGCCTCGTCGCCACCCTGCGTACCCAGGCCCAGGTCCTCGACCGCGCGCACTCGGCCGAGGTCAGCTTCTCCTGCGAGGGCGTACGCGCCCTCCCGGCGGCCCAGGAGGAGGCGGTGCTGCGCGTCGCCCAGGAGGCGTTGCACAACGCGCTGCGCCACGCGGACGCCGTACGCGTCGACGTCGCCCTCGTCCGCAGGGGAACGGGAGCCGTGCTGCGGGTGAGCGACGACGGCCAGGGCTTCGACCCGCACGCGGTGCGCAGGGCGGGGCGCCACCTCGGGCTCGTCTCCATGCGGGACAGGGCGGGCGGCGTCGGAGGAAGGCTGAGTGTGGAGTCCGAGCCCGGCAAGGGCACTGTGATCGAGCTGGAGGTGCCCGGTGGCTGAGGTGATCCGCGTCCTGCTCGTCGACGACCACCAGGTCGTACGGCGGGGACTGCGCACGTTCCTGGAGGTCCAGGACGACATCGAGGTGGTGGGGGAGGCGGCCGACGGGGACGAGGGTGTCGCCAGGGCCGAGGAACTGCGCCCCGACATCGTCCTCATGGACGTCAAGATGCCGGGCACGGACGGCATCGAGGCCCTGCGCAAGCTCCGCGAGAGCGCGAACCCCGCACGCGTCCTGATCGTCACCAGCTTCACCGAGCAGCGCACGGTCGTCCCGGCACTGCGCGCGGGCGCCGCCGGATACGTCTACAAGGACGTCGACCCCGACGCGCTCGCCGGGGCCATCCGCTCCGTACACGCGGGCCATGTGCTGCTCCAGCCCGAGGTCGCGGGGGCGCTGCTCTCGGACGACGCGGCAGGCGGCGGAGCGGGACGGGGCTCCTCGCTCACCGAGCGGGAGCGCGAGGTACTCGGCCTCATCGCAGACGGCCGCTCCAACCGCGAGATCGCGCGGGCGCTGGTGCTCTCGGAGAAGACGGTGAAGACGCACGTCTCGAACATCCTGATGAAGCTGGATCTGGCGGACCGCACCCAGGCGGCGCTCTGGGCCGTCCGGCACGGGGTCACGGGCTGACGGGCTGGCGGGCTGGCAGGGACGGGCTTGACGGGGCGACGGGCCGCCCCGTGAGCGCGCGGCGGGACATTGCGGCGGAACGTTCCCGTCCGGGATGAGATTCATACCGTCGTGTAGATGTCGCTCCAATGGCGTATCCCCTGAGCGCCGGTCCCGTTCTCCAGGGCATGCCGCGGCAACGTGCCGCGGCCACTCGCCAGGAGGGGCAAACAAAGTGAAGAAGCTGAAGCAGGCAGCGGCCGTCACCATGGTCGCCGGGGGCATCCTCGCCGCCGGTGCGGGCGCCGCAGCCGCGCACGGCGGCGGTGCGGTCGCGCACGGTGGCGCCGCCAACTCGCCCGGCGTCGGCTCCGGCAATCTGGTCCAGGTCCCGGTTCACATCCCCGTGAACGCCACGGGCAACACCGCCACCGTCATCGGCGGCCTGAACCCGGCCTTCGGCAACAACTCCGTCAACCACTGACGCCACCCGCCGCGCACCGCGCAGACCCCGCCCCGGGTGCCCACCCAGGGGCGGGCGCCGTCTCCGGTGCGTCGGCCGCGGCCGTTCCCGGGCCCCCACCCCGGACGTCCGCGCTCCACCCGTACGCCCGCTTTCCGCCGCGCGTCTCCGCGACCGGAGCCGTGCGCCACACAGAAGGAACGACATCCCATGAAGACCGCCAAGAAGGTCGTGCTTGTCCTCGCCGCCGCCGGTATGGCCGCCGGTGCCTCGGCCGGTTCCGCGCTCGCCACCGACAACGCCTCCGCGCGCGGAGGGGCCGCCAACTCGCCCGGCGTCGGCTCCGGCAACCTGGTCCAGATCCCCGTCGACGTCCCGGTGAACGCCACCGGCAACTCCGCCAGCGTGGTCGGCGTCCTCAACCCGGTGTTCGGCAACTCCTCGCAGAACCACTGAGCCCCGGCCGGGCGCGCGGCGCACACGGAGACCCGTAGCACACGCGGGCACCGGCACCACGAGCACCGGGACCACCGGAACGATCAGAGCGATCAGAACGCGGCCCCGCGGGCGACGGCCCGCGGGGCCGCGGCGCGTCCCGGCGCCCGACCCCGCACCCGCCCCCCCCGCAGCCCCCCCC
>NZ_JBSHAO010000041.1:0-81257 GCF_053611545.1 Streptomyces sp. NPDC054796
CCCGCCTTCCACACCCCCACAACCCCCACCACCATCTCCGGGCCACGAGGCAGGGCCAACCCCACCACCGACTCCCCACCCACACCCCGACCACGAAGCCAATTCGCCAACCGATTCGCCGCCACATCCAACTCGCCGTACGACAGCCCCACACCCTCAAACACCACCGCCACCGCACCCGGAGACTCCGCCACCCGCTCCGCAAACAACTCCAGCACAGACACATCCACCACATCGGCAGCCGTGTCATTCCACTCCGACAACAGCCGATCCCGCTCGCGAGGCTCAAGAATGTTCAACACGCCAAGTCGAGTCTCGGGAGCTCCGTTCAACGTGTCGGCCAGCGCCTCCAGCACGCTTCCTATCGCCGTGCGCAGCAGATGGCACACAGCGGCCACATCAATCGGCTGGACGGCCTCCACACTGATGCTGAGCTCGCTCGGCCCAACGTCGTTGAGCGCCACGGTGAGCGGATAGTTGGTCCGCTCCCGTCGGGAAATATGCTGGATTCCCTCAAGCTGCCGTTGTCCGGCCGCGTCTTCCTGCTGAACGGTATGACGGTAATTGAACAGCGAAGTGAAGAGCGGAGCATTCCCCGCGACTCCGCTGGTCCGCTGGGCGACGGCCAGCGGAGCGTGCTCGTGCTCCAACAGGGCGGCCAGTTGGTCCCGCATCATCTCGACCGCGGCTCGTACTCCGACCTCTCCGGTCCGCAGGCGTACCGGCAGCGTGTTGATGAACGGGCCGAGCACTCGGTCGGCGCCCGCGCCTGCGTTCATCCGGCCGAAGAGCACGGTGCCGAACACCACGTCGTCCCGGCCCGACAAGGTGGCCACAACCCGCGCCCACGCCACATGCAGCACGGTGGCCACGCTGACGCCCAGCTCACGCGCCACCTGACGCAGGGCCGCGACCATCTGGCCAGGCAGAGGCAGCAGCTCTGCGCGGAGGTCAGCGTCCCCCCGTACATCCAGCACTCCGTAGGGGGCGGTGGGTTCGGTGATGTCGCCGAGCAGCTCGGCGAAGAACCGCTCGTGCTCGGCCCTCGGGACGGCCCGTGTCTGCGCCACGAAGTTCCGGAACGGCAACGCCGGCGCCAGGTCCGCGGCCCTCCCGGCCAGCACGGTTCGCAGCTCGCCCAAGAGCACGTCCATGCCGAGGTGGTCCTGGACCATGTGGTGCATGCGGACGACGGCCAGCCAGCGGCCCCCCACCACCTCTGCCACGTGCACGTCCACCAGCGGCGCACGCCCCAGGTCCATTACCGAACCAGCTCGGGCCATCAAGTCCGCCCCCGTGGCGGCCGGTTCCGTACCCTCGACCTCCAGCGTGTGCTCGACGACGGGGAGCTCTATCTCCCGCCACACCACCTGCACAGGCTCCCGCAAGCCCTCCCAGACGACGCCGGTGCGGTAGATGTCGTGCCGATCCACCACCCGCTGCAAGGCTCGCGCAAACTCATCCAGCCGGGACCGCGAGTCGAACTCCATCACCCGCACGGTGAGGTAGACATCTTCTCCTTCACCCGCCATGAGGTGGTGGAAGAACATGCCCTCCTGTAACGGCGCCAGCGGGTAGATGTCGGCGACGTTCGCCGCCCCGCCCTCGACCGACGCGACGACCCGATCGACCTCCACCTGGTCCAGCTCCACCAGCGGCAGCATGTCCGGCGTGATCCGCTCCGCTCCGTAGGGGATCAGGTTCTCCGGCACCTCGACAGCACCGACACCTGCCGCCCCTGCCAGGCCCGCGGGCGTCGGCGCCTCGAACAACGCCCGGACCCCGACCTCCACACCCAGCACCGCGCGGATCCGCGATATCAGCCGGACAGCGAGGAGGGAGTGTCCGCCGAGCTGGAAGAAGTTGTCATCGACCCCAACCGACTCCACGCCCAGCACGTCGGCGAAGACAGCGCACAGGATCTCCTCCTGCACGGTCGCCGGTGCGCGTCCAGATCCGGTGGTGTACTCGGGGGCGGGCAGAGCACGGCGGTCCAGCTTCCCGTTGGCCGTCAGCGGCAACTCCGGCAGCGTGACGAACGCGGCCGGGACCATGTACTCCGGCAGCCGCGAGGCCACCACCTCCCGCAGCCCTTCCGGCTCCCGGCCGTTCGGCACTACGTAGGCCACCAACTGCTGATCACCAGGGCTGTCCTCACGGGCGATCACCGCAGCCTGCGTGACGCTCGGGTGGGTCAGCAGGGCGGCCTCGATCTCGCCCGGCTCGATACGGAACCCGCGGATCTTCACCTGCTCATCCGCACGACCGACAAAGAGCAGCTGACCGTCCGGGGTCCATTTCGCCAGGTCACCGGTGCGGTACATCCGCTCACCCGACCCCGAGCCGAACGGGGAAGCCACGAACCGCTCACCCGTCAACGACGGACGACCCACATAGCCACGCGCCAGGCCCGCACCGGCAACGTAGAGCTCACCGGCCACCCCGACGGGCATCGGCTGAAGGGTGTCGTCGAGCACGAACAGGCGGGTGTTGGCAATCGGGCCGCCGAACGGCACCGTGCCCGGACGGCTCCCGTCGACCGTGCCGATCGCCGAGATGACCGTCGCCTCGGTCGGACCGTAGGCATGCACCAGGTCCCGCCCCGGCGACCAGGTGCGCGCCACGCTCTCGCTGACCGCCTCCGACCCCACCACCATCGGACCCACCTGCGCGAGATCCTGCGGATCCAGCACCTCCAGCAACGACGGCACCACACTCGCCGCCCCCACACCCTCCAGCTCCGCAAGTCGCTGCGGTTCCCGACGCTGCTCCTCGCTGGCGATCCACAACGTCGCACCCGACGACAACGCCACACACACATCCAGCACAGAGGCGTCGAAACTGAAGGAAGCAAACTGCAACAGCCCCACACCCGGCCCCGCGCCCATCACCGGAACAAACACCGACACCAAATTCGCCACCGAAGCGTGCGAGATACCCACGCCCTTCGGCCGCCCCGTCGAACCCGACGTGAAGATCACATACGCCAGCGAAGCCGGGTTCACAGCCACCTGCGGTGCCGTCTCCGGTGAATCGGCAGAGCTGGCCAGCTCCTCCACACCAACGACCATCCCGACCCCGGCGTCGGCGAGCATGAACGCCACCCGCTCGGGCGGCAGCGCCGCGTCGACCGGCACATACGCCGCCCCGGCCTTCCACACCCCCACAACCCCCACCACCATCTCCGGACCACGAGGCAGGGCCAACCCCACCACCGACTCCCCACCCACACCCCGGCCACGAAGCCAATTCGCCAACCGATTCGCCGCCACATCCAACTCGCCGTACGACAGCCCCACACCCTCAAACACCACCGCAGCCGAATCGGGAGCCTCGGCCACCCACCGCTCAAACAACTCCGGCACCGTCACGGAATCCACCGGCACAGCCGTGTCATTCCAGCCCGACACCAACTGGGCACGCTCGTTGGCATCGAGCACGTCCGTCTGACGAAGCCGCAGCTCAGGAGTTGCGGTCACCGACTCCAGCACGCGGTCAAGCCACACCGTCAGCCGCTCGGCCGTCTCCGCCTCGAACACATCCGCCGACGCCACCAGCGCACCCCGCAACCCCGCCGGACGCCCCTCCTCGTCAACCACCTCCGACAGCAACACCTCAAGGTCGAACTTCGACACGGCTGTCGACCTGTCCAGCCGCACACCCTCAGCATCCGCGTCGACCAGCTCCAACGCGGCACGCTCGACGTTCTGTACCGTCAGCGTCACCTGGAACAGTGGATGCCGCGCCAACGACCGCTCCGGCGCCAGCTCCTCCACCAGCCGCTCGAACGGCACATCCTGATGCGCCAACGCACCCAGACTCGCCTCCCGCACCCGTGCCAGCACCTGCCGGAACTCCGGATCACCCGACAGATCCGTACGGATCACCAACGTGTTCACGAAGAACCCGACCAGATCGTCCAGTGCCTCATCGGTACGACCCGCGATCGGCGACCCGATCGGGATGTCGGTACCGGCCCCGAGTCGCGACAGCGTCACCGCCAGCGCGGCCTGCGCCACCATGAACACCGTCACGCCCTCGGCACGGGCCAGGTCCACCATCCGCTGGTGCACCTCGGCAGATATCCGCACCGGCACCCGATGACCAACGTGGCTGGCCACCGCAGGGCGGGGCCGGTCCACCGGCAACACCAACTCCTCCGGGGCACCGGCCAGCGCCTGCCGCCAGTACTCCACCTGCTGCGACAGCAGACTGTTCGGGTCGGATTCCTCGCCCAGCAGCTCCCGCTGCCACACCGCGTAATCCGCGTACTGCACCGGCAACGGCTCCCACGCCGGAGCCTCACCCCGCAGCCGCGCCTCGTAAGCGAAGGAGACATCCCGAGCAAGCGGACCCCGCGACCAACCGTCGGAAGCAATGTGGTGCACGACTACGACCAGCACCTGATCATCCGACCCCGCCTGGAACAACCACGCCTTGATAGGCAGCTCCACCGACAAGTCGAAGGCATACCGCGACGCCTCCGCTACGGCGTCCGCGACACCCTCGGGCTCCACCTGCGACACTTCCAGGTCCCATGCCAGCTCGTCCGCAGAGAGGATGTGCTGGTAGGGCTCGCCGTCGACCGCCGGGAACATCGTCCGCAGCGACTCATGTCGCCCGATCACATCCCGCAGCGCCGCACCCAACGCGTCGACGTCCACGCCACTCATCCGAATCGGGCTCGGAATGTTGTAGGTGGGGCTGGGGCCCTCCAACTGCGCCAGGAACCACAGCCGCCGCTGCGCGAACGACAACGGCACCCGCTCCGGACGCACCGCGGCCCGCAACGGCGGACGAACCGAGCCCGCACCCTCGTCCGTGAGACGTGTCGCCAGTCCAGCAACGGTCGGGGCCTCGAACAAGGCCCGGACTTCGACCTCCACCCCCAACACGGCGCGGATCCGCGATATCAGCCGGACGGCGAGGAGGGAGTGGCCGCCGAGCTGGAAGAAGTTGTCATCGACCCCGACCACGGCCACACCGAGCACGTCGGCGAAGGCCGCGCACAGGATCTCCTCCTGCACGGTCGCCGGTGCGCGTCCAGATCCGGTGGCGTACTCCGGGGCGGGCAGAGCACGGCGGTCCAGCTTCCCGTTGGCCGTCAGCGGCAACTCCGGCAGCATGACGAACGCGGCGGGCACCATGTACTCCGGCAGCCGCGAGGCCACCACCTCCCGCAGTCCCTCCGGCTCCCGACCGTCGGGAACCACATAGGCCACCAACTGCTGATCACCGGAGCTGTCCTCGCGGGCGATCACCGCAGCCTGCGTCACATGCGGGTGGGCCAGCAGAGCGGCCTCGATCTCGCCCGGCTCGATCCGGAACCCGCGGATCTTCACCTGCTCATCCACGCGCCCGACAAAGAGCAGCTGGCCGTCTTCAGTCCATTTCGCCAGGTCACCGGTGCGGTACATCCGCTCACCCGACCCCGAGCCGAACGGGGAAGCCACGAACCGCTCACCCGTCAACCCCGCACGACCCACATAGCCGCGCGCCAAACCGGCACCGGCCACATACAGCTCACCGGCCACGCCCACCGGCACCGGCTGAAGGGCGTCATCCAGCACGAACATGCGGGTGTTGGCGATCGGGCGACCGAAGGGCACCGCACCCGGACGACTGGCATCGACCGTCTCGGCAGCCACCATCACCGTCGCCTCAGTCGGACCATACGTGTTCACCAGCCGACGCCCACCCGACCAACGCCGCGCCACACTCTCGCTGACCGCCTCCGACCCCACCAACAACGGACCCACCTGCGCCAGATCCTGCGGATCCAGCACCTCCAGCAACGACGGCACCACACTCGCCGCACCCACACCCACCAACTCCGCAAGCCGCCCCGGCTCCCGACGCTGCCCCTCACTCGCAATCCACAACGCCGCACCCGACGACAACGCCACACACACATCCAGCACCGACGCATCGAAACTGAACGAGGCGAACTGCAACACCCCCACACCCGGCCCCGCACCCATCACCGGAACAAACACCGACACCAAATTCGCCACCGAACCATGCGAGACCCCCACACCCTTCGGCCGCCCCGTCGAACCCGACGTGAAGAGCACATACGCCAGCGAAGCCGGATCCAGCACCACCTGCGGTGCCGTCTCCGATGAATCGGCAGAGCTGGCCAGCTCCTCCACACCAACAACCATCCCCACCCCGGCGTCAGCGAGCATGAACGCCACCCGCTCGGGCGGCAGCCCAGCATCCACCGGCACATACGCCGCCCCCGCCTTCCACACCCCCACAACCCCCACCACCATCTCCGGGCCACGAGGCAGGGCCAACCCCACCACCGACTCCCCACCCACACCCCGACCACGCAGCCAATTCGCCAACCGATTCGCCGCCACATCCAACTCGCCGTACGACAGCCCCACACCCTCAAACACCACCGCAGCCGAATCGGGAGCCTCCACCACCCGCTCCGCAAACAACTCCAGCACAGACACATCCACCACATCGGCAGCCGTGTCATTCCACTGCCGCACCACCACATCGCGCTCATCGGCATCCAGCACCTGCACCGCACGCACGGAGATGCTTGGCTCAGCGACCGACGCGCCCAGGACCCGTGCGAACCAGTCCGCGATCCTGTTCACAGTTCGTGGCTCGAACAGGTCCACGGCGCCGGTCACGGAGCCTTCCAGTCCCGCAGGGCGGCCCTGGTCGTCGGTCATCTCGTGCAACGACACTTCCAGGTCGAACCGTGCGGAGCTGCCTGACCCGTCAAGTGCCTCGGTTTCGACGTCGGGCAGTTCAAGTACGGCACGGTCCAGGTTGCGCAGCGTCAGCATGACTTGGAACAGCGGGTGCCGTACCAACGACCGCTCCGGCGCCAGCCCCTCCACCAACCGCTCGAAGGGCACATCCTGATGCGCCAACGCCCCCAGACTCGCCTCCCGCACCCGACCCAACACCTGCCGGAACTCCGGATCCCCCGACAGATCCGTACGGATCACCAGCGTGTTCACGAAGAACCCGACCAGATCGTCCAGCGCATCATCCGTACGTCCCGCCACCGCCGAGCCGACGGGGATATCCGTCCCCGCGCCCAGCCGCGACAGCGTCACCGCCAGCGCGGCCTGCGCCACCATGAACACCGTCACGCCCTCGGCACGGGCCAGCTCCACCATCCGCTCGTGCACCTCGACCGGTATCCGCACCGGCACCCGATGACCAACGTGGCTGGCCACCGCCGGACGCGGCCGGTCACTGGGCAGCGATAACTCCTCCGGGGCACCGGCCAACGCCCGCCGCCAGAACTCCACCTGCTGCGACAGCAGACTCTCCGGATCCGACTCCTCCCCCAGCAACTCCCGCTGCCACACCACGTAATCCGCGTACTGCACCGGCAACGGCTCCCACACCGGAGCCTCACCCCGCAGCCGCGCCGCGTAAGCGGTGGACAGGTCGCGGCCCAGCGGCCGATGGGACCAGCCGTCAGTGGCGATGTGGTGGACCACCAGCGCCAGCACCTGCTCGTCCGTGCCCGCCCGGAACAACCACGCCCGGATCGGCGGCTCCGCCGACAGGTCGAACGCGTAGTTCGCGGCCTGCGCTGCGGCACCCGCCAGCGCGTCGGGCTCCACCTCGGTCACCGTGACGTGCCAGTCCAGCTCGTCCGGGTCGAGGATCTGCTGGTAGGGCTCGCCGTCCGTGGCGTGGTAGATGCTGCGCAATGGTGCGTGTCGGGCGATGACGTCCCGCAGCGCCGCGTCCAACGCGGCGATGTCGAGTGCGCCGGTCAGCCGCACCGCGAGGGGGAGGTTGTAGGTCGGGCTCGGTCCCGCCAACTGGTCCAGGAACCAGATGCGTTGCTGCGCGAACGACAGCGGCACCCGCTCCGGATGGGGCCCCGCGCGCAGCGGGAGGCGGGCCCGGTCGTGTCTGCGGCCGGTGGCCAGGAGGGCCGCGAGACCGGCCGGCGTGGGGGTCTCGAAGAGCGTCCTGATCTTGACTTCCGCGCCCAGCCTGCTGCGGATTCGGGACAGCAGCCGGATCGCCAGCAGGGAGTGGCCGCCGAGCTCGAAGAAGCTGTCGTCCACTCCGGGCGTGTCCAGGCCCAGAACCTCGGCGAAGATCCCGCAGAGCGCGGCCTCCGTCTCGTTCGCCGGTGCCCGGCCGGTATCGGCGCCCGGGAACTCGTCGGGGAGCGGAAGGGCCTTGCGGTCGAGTTTGCCGTTGGCGGTCAGCGGCAGCTCCGGCAGCGTGACGAACGCTGCCGGGACCATGTATTCGGGCAACCGCCGGGCCACGAACTCCCGTAGGTCCCCGGCGCCGGGCCCGTCCCCGGTGAGCACGACGTACGCGATCAGCCGGTCGCCACCGGTTCCGTCTTGGCGGGCCATCACCGCGGTGCGGGAGACGGCGGAGTGCTCCAGCAGGACGGATTCGACCTCACCTGGTTCGACGCGGTAGCCGCGGATCTTCACCTGCTCATCCGCACGCCCGACGAACACCAACTGCCCGTCCGACGTCCACTTCGCCAGGTCCCCGGTCCGGTACATCCGCTCACCGGAGCCCGGACCGAAGGGGCACGCCACGAACCGCTCACCCGTCAACCCCGGACGGCCCACATAGCCGCGCGCCAGCCCGGCACCGGCGACGTACAGCTCGCCGACGACACCCATCGGAACGGGACCGAGCGCATCGTCCAGGACGTACAACCGGGTGTTCGCGAGGGGCCGGCCGATCGGGATCACACCCCCGGCCACGGTCGCGGGGGAAAGCTCGGCGGTGGCGACGCCGATCGTGGTCTCCGTCGGGCCGTAGTGGTTGAACACCTGACGGTGTGCGGCGGCCCCGACCACGTCGCGTGTCCAGGCCGCTGGTGCGGCCTCCCCGCCGAGCACCAGGGAGCGGGCGGGCAGCACGGCCTCCACTCCGGCGTCCGCGGACAGCGCGGCCAGGTGTGACGGCACTGCCTTGACGAAGTCGATCCTCTGGTCCCGCAGATAGTCGGTCACGGCTGCCGGATCGGTCACCGCCTCGGAGTCGAGAACGTGCAACTGACCGCCGGTCGCCAGGCTGACGAACAGCACCGTGTTGCCCAGGTCGGTCACCTGCGGTTGCAGCAGTGCGTAACGCGAGCCCGCATCCGCCCATCCGAGTCGGTCGGCCACCGAGGCCACGTAGTTGGCAACCGCTCCATGGGTGACCAGGACGCCCTTCGGCGAGCCCGTCGATCCGGACGTGTACATCACGTACGCCAGCGCTGCGGGGTCCACCGTGGCCGCCGTGGCCGCCGTGGCCGCCGTGACCGGCGTGGCTGGTTCGGTGAGTTCTGGTCCGGCGGAAGCCGCCGAGCGCATCGCCTCGTCGATCCACACCACCGGTACATCTACCGGTACATCTACCGGCACGTCTACCGGCCGGTCCACGTCCGAGAGAGCCGTGTCCGGGGGAGCCGCGTCGCAGTGGGTCAGGAGCACTGTCGCTCCGCTGTCCGCCAGCATGAACGCGATGCGCTCGGACGGCAGGTTCCCGTCGATGGGCAGGTAGGCCGCGCCGGTCTGCCACACGCCCAGGATCGCCGTGATCATCTCGATGCCGTGGGGCAGGCAGAGCCCCACCACCGACTCGGCGCCCACGCCCTCACCGCGCAGGTGTCGGGCCAGCCGGCCGGCCGACGCGTCGAGCTCCCGATACGTCACCTCGACGCCGTCGGCCACCAGGGCTGTCGCGTCCGGGGTCGCGGCGACCTGGTTCTGGAACAGGCCGGGGAGCGCCGAGCGCGCGTGGGGCACGACGGTGTCGTTCCACTCGATGAGCACCTGGTCCCGCTCGTGGGTGTCGAGCAGGTCCACCTCGTGCAGCCGCAGGCCCGCGTCCGCGGTCACGCCATCCAGCACCCGGACATACCAGGCGGCGATCTTGGACGCGGTGGATTCGTCGAACAGGTCCGCTGACAGGGTCAGCAGGGCGTGCAGGCCAGCCGGGCGGTCCTGGTCGTCGAACGTCTCGCTGACCGTCAGGTGCAGGTCGTAACGGGCGGGCTGGGCGGCTGCGACCACGATCTCGGACGTGCCCACCGCGACGTCGGCGCCGGTCAGGTCCAGCTCGGCGGGGTCGGTGTTCAGCATGGTGAGCATGGTCTGGAACAGCGGATACCGGCTGAGCGACCTCGTCACCGCCAGCTCCTCGACCAGCCTCTCGAACGGCACGTCCTGGCGCTCCAGCGCCCCCAGGCTCACCTCCCGCACCCGCTCCAGCACCTGCCGGAACTCGGGATTCCCCGTCAGGTCCGTCCGGAGCACCAGCGTGTTGACGAAGAAGCCGACCAGGTCGTCCAACGCCTCGTCGGCGCGCCCGCTGACCGGCGCGCCGATTGGGATGTCGGTGCCGGCGCCGAGCCTGGACAGCAGGACAGCCAGCGATGCCTGGAGGGCCATGAAGGGGGTGACGCTCTCCGTCCTGGCCAGCTCCATGAGCCGCTGGTGCACTTCCGCGGACACCTCGAACGCCACCCGATGCCCGCGGTGGCCCGCCACCGCGGGGCGCGGACGGTCGGTCGGCAGCGTCAGTTCCTCCGGCGCACCGGCCAGCATCTGACGCCAGTACCCCACCTGCCGCGACAGCAGACTGTCCGCGTCCGACTCCTCGCCCAGCAGTTCCCGCTGCCACAGCGCGTAGTCCGCGTACTGCACCGGCAGCGGCTCCCACGCCGGGGTCTCACCGCGCACCCGCGCCGCATAGGCCGTCGACAGGTCGCGTGCCAGCGGTCTCATCGACCAGCCGTCCGAGGCGATGTGGTGCATGACCAGTACCAGCACGTACTCGTCGGCAGACGTCTGGAGCAGTTCCGCTCGGATGGGCAGTTCCTCGGCCAGGTCGAATGTGTGCTCGCGCGCCTGCGACACGGCCTCGGCCACGTCGGCGGTGCCGACCTGCCGTACCTCCAGGTCCCACTCGACCTCGTGCACGGCCAGGATCCGCTGGCGCGGTTCGCCGTCGACGGACCGGTAGAGGGTGCGCAGGGGCTCGTGGCGTTCGATCACGTCGCGCAGCGCTCTCGCCAGCGCCGGGGCGTCCAACTGGCCGGTGACGCGGATCGCCGCCGGGTTGTTGTAGGTCGGGCTCGGTCCCTGGAGTTGGTCGATGAACCACAGTCGGCGTTGCGCGAACGACAGCGGCAGCAGCTCCGGCCGGTCTCCGGCCATCGGGGCAGCGCGGACGGAGTCCGACCCCGCCCGCGCGAGCAATGCGGCCAGGCCTGCCACCGTCGGCCTCTCGAATACGGTCCGCAGCGGCAGCTCAGCGCCCAGAGCGACGCGGATGCGTGAGACCAGCCGGGTGGCGAGCAGCGAATGTCCGCCCAGTGTGAAGAAGTTGTCGTCCGGCCCGACAGATTCCAGATCCAGCACGCTGGCGAACGCCCCGCACAGGAGCTCCTCCTGCACGGTCGCCGGACCGCGTCCCGTCCCGCTCGCGTACTCCGGGGCCGGCAGCGCCCGGCGGTCCAGCTTGCCGTTGGCGGTCAGCGGCAGCTCCGGCAGCACTACCACTGCCGCAGGCACCATGTACGCCGGCAGCCGCTCGCCGACGAAGTCGCGTACGGCGGCGGGCAGCCCGGCAGCCGCGACCGTAGCCGTGGTCGTGGCCGTAGCCGTGGTGTCGTCGCCGGCAGCCGCGACCACGTAGGCCACCAGCCGCTTGTCCCCCGGGATGCCCTCCCGGACCACCACCGCGACCTGCTCGACATCGGGATGCCGACGCACCACTGTCTCGATCTCACCGAGCTCCACCCGGAACCCGCGGATCTTGACCTGATCGTCCGCCCGGCCCGCGAACACCAACTGCCCGTCCGCCGTCCACTTCACCAGGTCCCCGGTCCGGTACATCCGCTCTCCGCCGGACCGGAACGGGCACGCGACGAACCTCTCGCTCGTCAGCCCTGTCCTCCCGACGTATCCCCGTGCGATGCCGGCGCCCGCCACGTACAGCTCACCGGTCACGCCGGGCGGCACCGGGTCGAGACGGTCGTCCAGGACGTACAGACGGGTGTTGGCGATCGGGCCGCCGAACGGCACCGCACCCGAACGGCTCCCGTCGACCGTGCCGATCGCCGAGATGACCGTCGCCTCGGTCGGACCGTAGGCATGCACCAGGTCCCGCCCCTGCGACCACGTGCGCGCCACACTCTCGCTGACCGCCTCCGAACCCACCACCATCGGACCCACCTGCGCCAGATCCTGCGGATCCAGCACCTCCAACAACGACGGCACCACACTCGCCGCCCCCACACCCTCCAGCTCCGCAAGCCGCCGCGGCTCCTCACGCTGCCCCTCACTGGCGACCCACAACGTGGCACCCGAGGACAGCGCCACACACACATCCAGCACAGAGGCGTCGAAGCTGAAGGAGGCGAACTGCAACACCCCCACACCCGGCCCCGCACCCATCACCGGAGCGAACACCGACACCAAATTCGCCACCGAAGCGTGCGAGACCCCGACACCCTTCGGCCGCCCCGTCGAACCCGACGTATAGATCACATACGCCAGCGAAGCCGGGTCCACAGCCACCTGCGGCGCCACCTCAGCACCGCCGTCCCACGCGTCGGAGTCGTCCAGCCACACCACCGGCGCGCGGCTCGCATCGGCCAGGTTCCCGAACTCGTCCCGGTCCGCCAGCACCAGGCGCACGCCGCCGTCGGCGAGCATGAACTCCGCGCGGTCGAACGGCAGTTGCCCGTCGACCGGCAGATAGGCGGCTCCCGCCTTCCACACACCCAGGATCGCCGCGATCATCTTCACGCCGCGCGGGAGACACAGTCCGACGACGGACTCCGGCCCCACCCCGGCACTCCGCAGGCAGTGGGCCAGTCGATTGGCCCTGGCGTTCAGCTCCGCGTACGAGACCTCCATGCCCTCGCACACGACCGCGACCGCGTCCGGGGCCCGGAGCGCGTGGGCGGCGAACATCTCCAGCACGGGTGCCGGCCGGTCGGCGACCGCCGTGTCGTTCCAGTCGGTGAGTATCCGGTCCCGCTCCTGCGGATCGAGCACGTCCACCGCGTGCAGGCGTATGTCCGGATCCGCGGTCACCGCCTCCAGCACCCGCACGAGCCGCTCGGCGATCGCCGCCACGGTCGGCATCTCGAAGAGGTCAGCGGCGCCGGTGACGAGCCCGCTGAGACCCGCCGGGCGGCCCTGGTCGTCGAAGTGCTCGGACAGGTTCAGATCGATGTCGAACTTCGCCACGGGCAGGTTCGGCGCGATCGGCCGGGCGGTGATGCCTGGCAGCTCCAGGGACGCCTGTGCCGTGTTCTGGAGGGTGAGCATGACCTGGAAGAGCGGGTGCCGGGCCAGCGACCGCTCCGGTGCCAGCTCCTCCACCAGCCGCTCGAACGGCACATCCTGGTGCGCGTACGCCCCCAGGCTCGCCCGGCGGACCCGGGCGAGCGCCTGGCGGAACTCCGGATCGTCCGACAGGTCGGTGCGGATGACCAGGGTGTTGACGAAGAACCCGATCAGGTCGTCCAGCGCCTCGTCGGTGCGCCCCGCGACCGGTGACCCGATCGGGATGTCCGTGCCGGCCCCGAGCCGCGACAGCAGCACCGCCAACGCGGTCTGAAGGACCATGAACACCGTCGCGCCTTCGGCCCTGGCCACCTCTGCCAGCCGCTCGTGCACCGAGGCCGGCACCGTCAGCGGCACCCGGTGTCCGCGGTCGCCCGCCATGGCGGGCCGCGGGCGGTCCGCAGGCAGCGCCAGTTCCTCCGGCGCCCCGGCCAGCGCCCGCCGCCAGTAGTCCAACTGGACCGAGATCCGGCTGTCCGGGTCGGACTCCTCCCCCAGCAGGTCCTGCTGCCAGAGGGTGTAGTCCGCGTACTGCACGGGCAGCGGCTCCCACACCGGGGCCTCACCGCGCACCCGCGCCGCATAGGCCGTCGACAGGTCACGTGCCAGCGGACGGTGGGACGAGGCGTCGGTGGCGATGTGATGCACGACCAGGACCAGCACATGCTCGTCCGGCGCGGCCGTGAGCAGCGACGCGCGGATGGGCACGTCCGAGGACAGCTCGAAGGTGGCGCGGGCCACCTCCAGCCTGGCCGCGTCCACGTCCTCTTGCGCGACGTGTCGGACCGCCAGCCCCCAGTCGAGCTCCCCCGGATCAAGGATTCGCTGGTAAGGCTCGCCGTCCACGTCGGGGAATACTGTGCGCAAGGATTCGTGGCGTATTAGCAAATCCCGTAAGGCGGCGTCAAGCGCCGTCACGTTCACGGCTCCCCGCAACGCCAAAGCCATGACATTGCTGTAGGAGAGGCTCGAATTATCCAACCTTGACAGGAACCACAGCCGACGCTGCGCGAACGACAACGGGATCATCAATGCATCTCCTCAGCGCATCGGATGCCACACCGTAATTCCGCCCACCGCCGATACACCACCCAAGTCGGCCGGCAGGATCATTCCAGTCCATCCGCGGACGGCTTGGCAAGGTTCCTTAATTCGCTGCGATCCCTTGTTCAACCGATGCGCTCGCGCAGTTGAACGCCACGGCGAGCCGTGCGGTGTGCGCGCCGGGCGGTGGCGCCCTTGGCGGAGTCGGCCGAGCCCTTGCGCAAACGGGTGGCCACGGTGTTCGGTGCCCCGAGGAGAGTGGGGGCGACTTGCTTGATCTTGGAGTCGACGTCCAGGTGGACGATCTGGTCGTCGCCGGGCAGCAGGTCGCGGTGCGCTGCCAGGTTGAAGGCGCGCGGGAAGGTTCCCGGCCATAGGGAATCCGAAATTCTCGCGGGTCAGCCGTTCCCGCGTCGTTCCCGCGCCGCCCCCGGCTCCAAGGTCACGATCTATGGAGCGCTACCCGCGCTTGCCTCCAAATTTCTTGTTGCACACTGAGAATGCCTCGACGAGCTTCTCCTGGGAGATATCGGAATCCTCCCCGATGCCGATTTCCACCGTTCCCGGCTCAGGATCCTTGGCGTCGATCCCCTCTTTGCGCAAGCACTCGGCCTTCTTCAGCGCGCGGTCCTGGTCGGCTTTCGAGACGTCCTCGGGGGCGTCCTGGGCGGGCGCGTACTTCGCGCAGGCCATCCGCGCGGCCTCCTGCTCGGCGGAGGATTCCCCGGGTTGCTGGACATCCATCTCGCCCTCCTTCACCTCGCCGGGGGCAGGCATGTCCATGCCGTGTTCCTCCATGCACTTCTGGTACCTCTGCTGCTGCGGGCCCTCATCCGACAGCGACTTCCCGCTGCCGGAGGACGAGTCCTCGCCGCAAGCGGTCAGCCCGAACGTGGCGACAGCCGCGAGGGTCACCGCGGCAAGAATCTGTGTCTTCATGCCCACAAGCGTTGCCGCCGACAGGTTTCCCCACGGTGACCGTCTCCAGCGGGAGCGAGAACGGGAACGCGAGCGGGAGCACGGCGGCGGACATGAAGGCGGGGTGCCTCCGCGACGGTGAAAGCGGAGGCACCCCTGTGACCGGCTCGGGGGATGACCGGTCAGTTCGTGGCGAGGGCTTCGGTGGGCGTGAGATTGGCCGCGCGGCGGGCCGGATAGACGCCGGCCAGCGCGCCGATGAGGACGGCGGCCAGCGCACCGCCGACGATGGCATCGGCAGGCAGGACGGTGGGCCAGCCCCGGTAGACGGCGTATCCGACACAGGTGCCGAGCCCGATGAGCACTCCGGCGGCCCCGCCCAGTGCTGACAGGGTCACCGATTCGGTGAGGAACTGGAGTCTGATCTGCCCACGGGTGGCGCCCAGCGAGCGGCGCAACCCGATCTCCTGCCGTCGCTCCAGCACCGAGATGACCATGATGTTCGCGATGCCGACGCCGCCTGCCAGCAGGGCGATGGCGCCGAGCCCGAAGAACAGCGCGTTGAAGGTGCGTTCCGCGGCGGCCTGGGCCGTGAGCGCGTCCGACGGACGGCTGACCGCCACCTCCTCCGGATGCTCGGGATTCACGGTGTACCCCAGCACGCTGCGCACCTTGTCCACCGTCGCGTCCGTGGACTTCTCGTAGAGGGTGGTGATGTTCCCGTCGAACCCCAGCTTTTCCGCGTACGACCAGCCGATGAGGGCGGCGCGGTCGACCTCGGGCGCGAGGTCGACCTCGTCGAGGATCCCCACGACCATGAACCACCGTCCGTCGATGTAGACGTGGGCGCCGGCGCGGTCGATGCCGAGCCGCCCGGCGGCGTCGGTTCCCAGCACGACCACCGGGTATTTGCTGGTGGCGGCGTTGAGGAAGGTGCCGGAGCGCATCTTGCCACCGAGGGTCTTGAGCAGGTCGGTCCGGCTGGCCTGCACCGCGATGCCGTTGGTGGTATCGGCGTCGATCTTGTCGGTGCGGCGGGCGGTCGCGTCCTCGACCTTTCCGACCGCGGACACGCTGGTCACCCCGGGGACACGGGCGACCATGTCTTCCGCGCTCTTGGGCAGTTCCGAGTCCTTGCCCGTCAGCGTCGTGCCCGGCTCGACGGTCAGCAGGTTGGTGCCCAGCTTCTCGATGTCGGCGATCAGCCCGGCCCGGCTGGAGGTGCTGATGCCCACCAGGCCGATCATGGCGGCGACACCGATGGCGATGCCGAGCGCGGAGAGCACGGCGCGCAGCGGCCGGCCGCGCAGTCCGTCGACGCCGACGACGGCCAGGTCACGGGTGCGCAGCCGGGCTGCGTTGGGCAGGGCCTTCATGCCGGCATCCCCGAATCGGCGTAGATCCGCCCGTCGCGGATCTCCAAACGCCGCGGCAGCGCGGCCGCGACCTCCATGTCATGGGTGATCACCACGACGGCGGTGCCGTCGCGGTTCAGTTCCGCGAGCAGTTCCAGCACACCCTCACCTGACTTCGTGTCGAGGTTGCCTGTCGGCTCGTCCGCGAGCACGAGCGGCGGATTGCCGACGACCGCCCGGGCAATCGCGGCGCGCTGCTTCTCGCCACCCGACATCTGGTTCGGGCGGTGATTCAGCCGGTGGCCGAGCCCGACCCGCTCCAGTGCGGCCTTCGCCAGCCTGCGTCGCTCCCGGGGCGGGATGCCGTGGTAGAGCAGCCCGGTCGCCACGTTGTCCACGGCGGAGAGGTGCGAGGTGAGGAAGAACTGCTGGAAGACGAAGCCGATCCAGTGGGCGCGGACCGCGGCGAGCCGCCGGTCGGGAACATTGGCGACGTCGTGTCCCTGGATGAGGACCCGGCCGCTGCTCGGCTTGTCCAGGGTCCCCATCAGGTTCAGCAGCGTCGACTTTCCGGATCCGGACGGCCCCAGGATCGCCATCAGCTCACCTTCATGGACAGCGAGCGAGACGCGGCGCAGTGCCCACACGCCACCGGGGTACTCCTTGGTGCAGTTGTCCACCTCGATGACCGCGGCCGGCCGGTCGGCGGTCGGTTCCGTGGGTGTCAGCCCTTCCGCGGTGCTGATGCTCTGGCTCATGAGCGGGGCACCTGCACCTTCATGCCCGCCGAGAGGTCGCCCTTCACCTCGACCATGTCGGCTTCGAAAAGGCCGAGCTTGACCGGCACGGTCCGCGCCTTCCCTGCCGCGTTCACGACCTTCACCTGGTAGGTGCCGTTCGCCGATGCCAGCAGCGCGTTCACGGGCACCGCCAACACATCCTTGTGCTCGGCGCTGGTGAAGCCGACGGTCACGGGGGAACCGTCCAGCTTCTCCGCGCCGCTGTTCTTCTCCAGCACGACGTAGACGGGGATGGTGGCGTTCTCGGTGCCTTGCCCGGTCTGGGATTTGGAGTTGGTCTTCCCGGCGGCCGCCACCTTGCCGATCGAGGAGATCCGGCCGGTGGTGCTCTTGTCGCCCGGCAGCTTCACCGTCACCTTCGCGCCCACCTTCGCCATCTCCAGGTCGGTCACCGGCAGATCCACGGTGATCCGCTGCCGTGTGCTGCCGCCGGTCAGTACCGGTCCCTTGGCCGGTGCGCCGAGCTGAGCCTCGACCTCGCTCACCCGCAACTTCCCCGCGCGCATCACCACGTCGCCCGGCGCGACCACGCCGGACTCCTTCACGCCCAGGTCCTCCTGCCATTCCTTCACGGCATCCGCGGTCGCCGAGGTGAACTCCTCGTCCACGCTCAGGTAGTCGCCATAGCCGAGTGCGAGCAGGTTGCGTTCCAGCTCCAGCACGTCGCGCCCGTCGGACATCCCCGTCTTCAGATCCCGCCAGAACGGCGTCGAGCCGTAGAACAGCGGTACCGAGTGGCCGTCCATGGCGTAGACCCGGTCGCCCCGCTCGATGACGTCGCCGACGCGCGGGAGCCATGTGAGCCGACCGGCCCCCTCGGCGAGCACCGCGCTGCCGCTCGTATAGCCCAGCGTGCCGTCCACCTCGGTGGTGTCGATCAGGTCGGTGCGGACCACCCCCGCGGTCGGCAGCTTCGCGGCCGACCGTGCCGGCTTGCTGTCCTCGTCCTGCGCCAGGTACACAGCGCCGGACCCGCCGATCACCAGCACGACGGCCCCGCCGAGCATCACCCAGACTCCGCGCCTGCGCCGACGCGGCGGCGACGACGCCTCGTACCGGTCCTCGGCGGAGTCGATTTCCGGCTCCGTCCAGCGTTCCTGCTCGGGCACGCTCTCCCGGGTGGCCTCAGATTCCAACATGGCTCAGCCTCCGCGTGGTCCGCTCGGCCCCGCCGCGGATCGGACCGAGGCAGCGGACCACTGCCGTCGTAGCGGTGAAAGGTGACTTCGTCTGCATGACCATCAGGGTGCTGTGCGGCAGGTTTCCCGGCGGTTAGCTCATCCCCCGCTGCGATCCTTACGGCAGGACGACGCGGAAACCGTCGCCGTGCCCTGCCGTTCAACCGCGGCGAGGCCGGGGTTGAACGGCCTCCGGCACTCCAGGACGCCCGTCCGGACGGGCGGACGGGCGGACGGGCGGACGGACGGGCGGACGGGCGGACGGGCAAGCGGACGAACGGACAGACGGCGTTATCGCGCCCGCATCGGCCGCAGCCGCGGCCTGGTCCGCTTCTCGTCGTCGGCCCGGGCCGCCAGCCAGGTGGCGAGAGCGGCCGGGGTGGGCTTGTCGAACAGCTCGTGGATCGGAAGTTCCTCGCCCAGCACCACCCGCACCCGGCTGACCAGCTTCGTCGCCAGCAGCGAGTGCCCGCCGAGGACGAAGAAGTCGTCCCGCACACCGACCGCGGGCAGGCCGAGGATCTCCGCGAACGCCTCGCACAGCGCCGCCTCCCGCTCGTTGGCCGGCTGCGGTCCCGCCCCCGCGGCCGCCGCCCGGTCCGGCTCCGGCAGCGCGCCGCGATCGAGCTTCCCGTTGCCGGTCAACGGCAGCCCGGCGAGCGGTACCACCACGTCGGGCACCATGTGCCGCGGCAGGTTCTCCTGGGCGAACCGCCGCACCGCCTCGGTCAGCGCACCCGCGCCGTCGGCGCTCTGGTCCGCCGGTACGACGTACGCGGTCAGGCGCTTGTCACCCGGCGTGTCCTCCCGGGCGATCACCGCGGCCTGCGTCACGGCCGGGTGTCTCGCGAGCACCGACCGGACCTCGCCGGGTTCCACCCGAAACCCGCGGATCTTGACCTGCTCGTCCGTCCGCCCCAGGTACTCCAGGAATCCGCCGTCGGACCAGCGGGCGCGGTCCCCCGTCCGGTACATCCGCGTCCCGTCCCCGAACGGGCTGGCCACGAAGCGCTCCGCGGTCTGACCGGGGTGGCCCACGTAGCCGCGCGCCACCTGCGCCCCGGCCACGTACAGCTCCCCCGCCACCCCGGCGAGCACCGGCCGCAGCGCGTCGTCGAGCACATGCACCGTCGTGTTGGCCACCGGTGTCCCGATGGGGACCGTGCCGGCGGTCACGGGTGCGCGGTCGAGCCGTGCGGTCACGGCCCCGATCGTGGTCTCCGTGGGGCCGTAGTGGTTGAACACCGGCAGGTCCCCGGCCGCCTTGAGCAGTTGCTCGGCCCAGTCGGTGGGAGCCGCCTCCCCGCCCAGCACCAGCGCGCTCCGCGGCAGCAGCCAGCTCAGGTCGCCGGTGGCGCCGAGCGCGGCCAGGTGTGAGGGCACCACCTTCACGAAGTCGATCCCGTGCCGGGCCAGATACCCGGCGACGGCGACCGGGTCCGTCACCGCGCCGGCGTCCAGTACGTGCAGCTCACCGCCCGTGGTCAGGCTGGCGAACAGCACCGTGTTGCCCAGATCCGTCACGGCCGGCTGAAGCAGTGCGTACCGCCCGCCGGCGGCTCCGAAGCCCACCCGCCGCGGCACATGGATCACATAGTTGGCCAGGTTCCCGTGGGTGACGGCGACGCCCTTCGGCCGCCCGGTGGACCCGGAGGTGTAGATCACGTACGCCAGATGGCCGGACTGCGCGCCGGTGTCGAAGGGCGTCGCAGGCTGCGCCGCCAGTGCGGACACCACTGCCGGATCGTCCAGGCAGAGGGTGCGGACCCTTCCTGTCACCGGCATGTCGTCCAGCACCTCGGCGGTGCCGACCAGCACCGAGGCCCGGCTGTCGTCGAGCATGTAGGCGGTTCTGGCCGCGGGCTGGGCCGGGTCCAGCGGCAGGTAGGCGGCCCCGGCCTGCCACACGGCGAGGATCGCGGTCACCATCTCGATGCCGCGTGGCAGGCAGAGGGCCACCACCGACTCGGTTCCGACGCCGGTGTCGCGCAGCAGACGGGCCAGCCGGACGGACCGCTCCTGGAGCTCCCGGTAACCGACCTCGACGCCTGAGCAGACCAGGGCGATGTCCTCCGGGGTACGCGCCACCTGCGCGGCGAACAGCCCCGGCACCGTACGGGCCTGCGACGTCCGGTCCAGCACCGGCGCCGCGGTCCTGTTCAACTCGTCGAGGAGTTGCCCGCGTTCGGCCGGGCCGAGGACGTCCACCGCGACGAACGGGGTGCCCGGAGCGTCGGCCAGGGCGGTGGCCAGGTTGTCCAGGCAGATGTGCAGCAGTGCGCATATCCGGGTGGCGTCGGCAGGCGCCAGCGCGTCGACGGTGACGTCGAACGCGGACTCGGTGTCGCGGACGATCAGCGTTATCGGGTAGTTGGTGCGTTCCTTGGCGGAGCGCAGTCTGACCCCTTCGAGGCCGATGTCGGACTCGTCGGCCGACGGGTCGCGCCGGTAGTTGACGAGGGAGGTGAACAGCGGTCTGCCGGGTGGCACGGCGCTCGCCTTCTGGGCGAGTGCCAGCGGCGCCTGCTCATGCTCCAGCAGTTCGGCCATCTGCCGCCGCAGTCCGGCCAGCGCGTCGGCCGCACCACGCCCGTCGACACCCACCCGCAGGGGCAGGGTGTTGAGGAACAGGCCGGGCACCCGGTCGGCACCGGCCCCCGCGTTCATCCGGCCGGCCAGCACCGTGCCGAACACGACGTCGTCGCTCCCCGACAGTGCCGCGAGCACGCGGGCCCAGGCCAGGTGGAAGACCGTCGCAGGGCTCACAGCGGACGCCGACGCCACGTCGCGTATCCGTGCGCCGAGCCCGTCTTCGACCCGTCCGCCCGCGCGTACCACCGCGGCGCCGTCGCCGTGCACGTCCAGCAGTCCGAAGGGAGCGGTCGTCTCCGTGACGTCACCGAGCAGACGGGCGAAGTAGCGCGCGTGTTCCGCCGCGGGCGTGCCCAGTCGCGCCTGGGCCACGAAGTTCCGGTACGGCAGCGGCGGCGGCAGCCGGTCGCCACGCGCCGCCAGGAACTCGCGGATCTCCTGGATGAGAACCCGCAGCGTCGTGAGGTCCTGCACCATGTGATGGACGCGCAGTACGGCCAGCCAGCACCCGTCGCTCGGCTCGGTGAGGACGTGTGCCCTGAGCAGCGGGGCCCGGTCCAGCTCCATCCACGTTCCGGCCGCGGCCAGCAACTGCTCCACCGGGTCCTGGCCCGGGTCTCTCTCGACCCTCTCGACCGGAAGTGCGACCCGGCGCGAGACCACCTGCACCGGCTCGCGCAGACCCTCCGAGACGAACGCGGTGCGGTAGATGTCGTGCCGGTTCATCACTTGCCGCAGCGCGTCGAAGAACCCGTCACGTCGCTCCCGTGAGTCGAACTCCAGCACCGCTGACCGCAGGTAGACGTCGGGGTCGCCCTCGGCTCGCGCCAGATGGTGGAAGAGGATGCCCTCCTGCAACGGGGCCAGGGGGTACACGTCCGCGACGTTGGCCGCTCCGCCGTCGACATGGTCCAGGACACGCGCGAGCTCAGCCTCGGACAGCTCGATGAGCGGCAGCATGCCGGGAGTGATCTCGGTGGCCCCCTCGGGTATCCGGTTCTCCGGCACCGCCACCTGCTCCGGGCCCGAGACCGCGGCCAGCCTCGCCGGGGTCGGAGTGAGGAACAGTGCGCGTACCGAGACGGAGACGCCGCGCGTCCGCAGGTCCTCCACCAGGGCCACGGCCACGAGCGAGTTGCCGCCGAGGGCGAAGAAGTCCTCGTCCGGGCCGACCACGTCCCAGCCGAGCGCGCGGGCGAACGCCTCGCAGAGGAACTCCTCTTCCGCGCCGGCCGGTGCGCGGCCCGCGCCCGGCACGCGGCCCGGCGACGGCAGCGCCTTGCGGTCCAGCTTCCCGTTCCCGGTCAGCGGCAGTTCGCCGAGCACGACGACGGCGGCGGGGACCATGTGGTCGGGCAGCCGGTCCCTCAGATGTTCCCGTACCCGGTCCGGGAGCCCGTCCGCGAGCCCGTCCGCGGCCGTCGGGTCGTCGGGAACGACGTACGCGACCAGCTCCACCGCCCCTGGCACGCCCTGCCCGCCACCGGACGGGTGCTGCCCGCCACCGGGCGGGTGCTGCCCGCCACCGGACGGGTGCTGCCCGCCACCGGGCGGGTGCTGCCGGGCGACGACGGCGGCCCGGGCCACCTCGGGGTGGGCGGCGAGGGCGCTCTCGACCTCCCCGGGCTCGACCCGGAAGCCCCGGATCTTGACCTGGTCGTCCGCGCGGCCCGCGAACACCAGCCGCCCGTCGCGGCCCCAGCGGGCCCGGTCTCCCGTCCGGTACATCCGCGTCCCGCGCTCGAACGGGCAGGCCACGAACCGCTCGCCGGTGAGCCCGGGCCGGTTCACATAGCCCCGTGCCAGTGCGTCGCCCGCCGCGTACAGCTCTCCGGTCACTCCCACCGGTGCCGGGCGCAGCGAAGCGTCGAGGACGTAGACCCGTACGCCGTCTATGGGCGCGCCGATCGGGACGTCGCCGTCCGCGACGTCGTCTGGGGCCAGCCGGGTGGTGGTGACCCCGATGGTGGTCTCGGTGGGGCCGTAGTGGTTGTAGACCCCCCGTCCCTGCTCCCCCGCCGCTTGCAGCAGGGCACGGGCCCAGTCCGGCGGCGCGGCCTCGCCGCCGAGCACCAGCGAGCGGGCCGGCAGCACGCTCGCGGGGCCCGCGGGTGCCGAGAGCGCCGCCAGATGGGACGGAACGGCCTTGAGGTGATCGATCCGGTGGTCGGCGAGGTAGCCGCAAACCGCGGCCGGGTCGAGCACGGTGTCGGGGTCGAGGACGTGGAGTTCCCCGCCGGTGGCCAGCGAGCAGAAGACCATCGTGTATCCCAGGTCGGTCACCTGCGGCTGGAGCACCGCGTACCGGGCGCCCTCGCCGCCGAGGCCGAGCCGCTCCCGCGCCGATGCCACGTAGTTCGCCAGGGAGCGGTGCGTCACGGCGACGCCCTTGGGCGTACCGGTCGAGCCCGAGGTGTAGATGACGTACGCCAGCCCGTCCGGTTCCGGCGCGGATGCGGATGCGGATGCGAGAGCGGGTGCGGGTGCGGGTGTGGGCGCGGGTGTGGGCGCGGATGCGGGCGCGCCGGGGGTGGCCAGGTCGTCCACCGAGACGGTGCGTACGCGTCCGGCCGGGAGGTCCTCCAGCAGTGCGCCGGTGGCCACGAGCAGGGCGGCCCGGGCGTCGGCGAGCTGGAACGCGGTCCGCTCCACCGGCTGCCGGGGATCGATGGGCAGGTAGGCGGCGCCTGCCCGCCAGACGCCCAGGATCGCCGCGATCATCTCCGGGCCCGGCGGCAGGCACAGCCCGATCACCGACTCAGGGCACGCGCCCGACGCGGCCAGGTGCCGCGCGAGCCGTTCGGCACGGGCGTCCAGCTCCGCGTACGCCATCGTGCCGTCGGCCGAGACGACCGCGGTGCCGTGCGGTGTACGCGCCGCCTGCGCGTCGATCATCCGCGGTACGGTCACCCGCGGCAGGTCGGCCGCGGTGTCGTTCCAGCCGCGCACGACCTGGAACCACTCGTGCTCGTCGAGGATCTCCGCGTCGCCGACCGGGGTCTGCGGCGGCGCCGTCACCATCCAGTCCAGGATCCGGCGGAAGCGGCGCAGCAGGTCACCGGCGGCGGCCGGTCCGTTCCGGCCGCGGTCCGCGTCCACGTCGATCTGGACCGGCGACCGGTCCGACGACCGCTCCGACGACCAGCCCGGCGACCGGTCCAAGCGGTCGTAGACCGCCAGCCGACGGTCCATGGTCGGCCCCTGGCTGAGGTTCCTGACGGTCACTTCCGCGTCGCCGAACCGCATGGGGTAGGCGAAGCTCATGACGTCGACGATCAGCCCGCACAGGGAGGCCCCGTCGCCGAGTTGCAGGTCCCGGATCATGTCCGCGTAGCGGTACCGGTGGTGGCGCAGTCCTCGGCCGATCGCCCGCCCGGTGCGGCGGACGATCTCCGCGACGGGCGTCCCGGGCGTGACGTCCAGCCGCACCGGCATGACGTTCGCGGTCATGCCCGGGGCCTGCCCCTCGCGCCGCCCGACGCGGCCGGGCACGGACACCCCGAGAACGATGTCCCGTGCCCCGGTGGTCCGATGCTCGTGTACGGCCGCTGCCGCGATGACCAGGACGGCGAGGCTCGTCTTCAACCGGCGGGCGGCGTCCCTGAGTTCGGCGCCGCGCTCCGGGCCGAGTTCGGCGCTGGCGCGCGAGGGCGTTCCCTGTCCCCCCTGGCCTTCCCGTCCGGCCGGTGCGGACGGTGCGGCCGGTCCGGCCCGGTCCGGCAGACCGTCCAGGACGGCGAGCCAGAATGCCCGGTCCGAGCCGAGGTCCGGAGACATCCGGTACTCACGGTCCGCCTCCACCAACGCCGAGAACGGCTCGAACGCGTCGCCCCCGCCGGGATCCGCACCCGCCGACAGCGCGGAGTACGTGGCCGCCACGCGGGTGGCGATCAGCGCGCCGCTGTGCGCGTCCATGATCAGGTGGTGGGCGCGGTGGTACCAGAGCAGGTGGCCCTCTCCCAGGGAGAGCACGGCGCAGGTGAACAGGGGGCGCCGGCCCGTCAGGTCGACCGGCCGGCGCAGCTCAGCGCGCATCCATCGTTCCGCTGTGGCCCGAGGGTCGGCCTCGGCACTGACGTCGATGACGCGCACGGGAACCTCGGCGGTGACGTCGACGTAATGCCGCGGCTGCCCGTCCACCACGCGGAAACGGAGACGGTACGCGTCGACATCGGAGAGCACCTGCCGCAGGGCCCGCACGAACACGTCCAGATCCACGCCCCCGCGGATCTCAAGGCATTCGGCAATGTTGTACGGAACATTGTCCGGCGCAATCTGCTGGGCATACCAGATACCGAGCTGAGCCGATGTCAGCTCTCCCAGCACGACGTTCTCATAAGGGTCTCCGTCGGAACCGACCAGCGAAATGGACACAGTCCGTTCCCCTTCGGAGAGTGAATGAGCCTCGGTCACAGCGGTGTTCAGGTTCATTTCAGTGCGCACATCCTCACCAGTCGCCGAACGGACGTCAATTGACGGTCCGGCGCGTGCGGGTGCGGGTGCGGACCCGGCTGTTCAACTGCGGCATTTCAGCGGTTGAACGCCGCCGCGCGATATTCCCGGGTTTGCGGCGCACAGGTACTGTCGACGATCGTCGATCGTCTGCCTCGATGAGAATTTCCTGCCCCGATGAGAATGGATTCGGTGATGGTCGGAACCGCCGGCGGGACCGAGGAATCGGTACGGTCGGGCCGTCCTCCACTACTGGCGGAGATCGCCGGTCTGACCGATCCGGACAGCCACAACCTGAACCTGCGCGGGCCGTCGCACCTCCTGGTCGACTTCGACGGCGTCCGCACCGGTTGAGGAACCCGTCACCGTCCCGATCCCAAGCCAGTCGCGGAGGACGAACCCATGTCGCATTCCCTGGCCGACGCACCCGACCTGGTGACGCTGTTCCGTGAGCGGGTGGCGGCCCAGCCGGCCGCCGAGGCGGTCGCGTTCCTCGCCGAACCCGACGACCTCACCGGCGGCATGGTGCGCTGGTCGTACGCCCAGCTCGACGAGGAGGCGCGCGGCCGCGCGGCGTGGCTGCGGGAGAACGTGCCCCCGGGCTCCCGCGTGCTCCTGCTCCACCCCAACGGCCTTGAGTTCGCCGCGGCCTTCTTCGGCTGCCTGTACGCCGGAATGATCGCTGTCCCGGCTCCGCTTCCGGGCCGCTATCCGCACCACCGCAAACGGCTTGCCGCGATCGCCGCCGACTCCGGCGCCACCGCCGCGCTGACCACGTCCCGGCATCTGGACGAGGTGCACACGTGGATGAGGGACATGGACGTCACCACGATCCGCACCGCCGCGGGTGACGAGCCCGGATTCGGCGACCCACGGGGCTGGGCGCCCCCGCCGCTGGACCGGTCGACGACAGCCCTGCTCCAGTACACGTCGGGATCGACCGGCGCCCCCAAAGGCACGGTCATCCAGCACGACCAGTTCTTGTTCAACAGCGACGAGGGCATGCGAGCGCTCCAGTGGCGCGGGCCTTCGGGCGGCTGGCTGCCGCTGTACCACGACATGGGGCTCAACGTGTTCCTGTGGCCGCTGCTGCGCGGCGACAGAAGCGTGCTGATGGAACCGCTGGCGTTCGTCCGCAGGCCGCTGCGCTGGCTCCAGTTGATCGAGAGCGAGAGCCTGACCGTGTCGTTCGCTCCCAACTTCGCCTTCGAGCTGTGCACACGCAAGGTCAGCGAGGAGCAGGCGGCCGCGCTGGACCTGTCCCGCTGGGACCTGGCCGGCTGCGCCTCGGAGCCCATCGCACCGGACACCCTCGCCGGCTTCAGCGCCAAGTTCGCGGCCTCCGGACTCCGCCCGGAGGCGGTGGTCCCCGTCTACGGCCTCGCCGAGGCGACCGTGTTCGTCTCCGGGCACCCGGGCCGACGACCCGTGACCAGCGAAGTGGACCTCGACGCGCTCGCACGGGGCACGTTCGCCCCGGCCACCGGAGCGGCCCGGACGCGCGAGATCGTCAGTTGCGGTGTGCCCACCCCCGCGGTGGAGATCCGCGTGGTCGACCCGACGTCCCGTGAGGTGCTCCCGGGAGGCTCCCTCGGAGAGATCTGGCTGCGCGGTCGCAGCATCTCCCCCGGCTACTGGCAGCGGGACGACAACGCGGAGACCTTCGACGCCGTCACCGCGAACGGCGCCCGCGGCTACCTCCGCACCGGCGACATCGGCGTACTGCACGAAGGTGAGCTGTATGTGCACGGGCGGCTCAAGGACGTCATCATCGTGCACGGGCGCAACGTCTACCCCCAGGACGTGGAGCACGAACTGCGCGCCCAGCACCCGGAGTTGGGCAACGCGGGCGTGGTGTTCGGCGGTCCTGGCCACACCCATGGCGGCGACGAGTCCATGGTCGTCGTCACACACGAGGTGCGCCACATGCGGCACGACGAGTTGCCCGCTCTCGCGGCCGGTATCCGGCACACGGTGGGGCGCGAGTTCGGCATCAGCGTCGACAGTGTGGCGCTGCTCAAACCCGGCAGTGTGCTGCGCACCACGAGCGGCAAGGTGCGCCGCGCGGCGATGCGGGACCTCTTCCACCAGGGCCTGCTGACCCCCCTCTACCAGGACCCTCGCTAGAAGGTGTCTTCAACGTCCCGTCCGGGACGCGACGTACTGGTCCACTCACCCGAAGGGCTCCCATGCACATGCAGAACGCCGGTACCGACGCGCTCCACGCCGAACTCCAGGACTGGCTCTGCGCCCGCCTGGCCGAGGAGCTGCGGCTCCCGCGGGGGGAAGTCGATCCGACTGTGCCCATGTCCGCGTACGGCCTGGATTCGGTCAAGGCCATCACCCTTCTCACCACGGTCGAAGACCACGTGGGCTTCGAGATCGACCCCAACGCCCTCTGGGAGTTCCCCACCGTGGCCTCCCTCACCGAGTCGCTGGCCGGCCAGTTGGCCACCCGGCCCGCGCAAGGTTGAAGCCGGCTGCCGCGGGCGGCGGGTGCGCGTCGGCCCGTGGCAGCGGGGCGAAGCCGGAATACGGGCGCACCGTCCCCGCTTCCGGCCCGCGTCCTTGGTCGTCGCCGTTCACCCCGTTCACTCGGTGCGACCTGGATTCTCCTTCCTGCGGACCACGCGACGCAGTTGGCTGGAGAAGCGGCCCCTGCGCCGCCGGGCCCCGTGCTGAGTGGTGCTGAGTGGTGCTGAGTGCCGTGTACGGCTGCGCCCGACAGTTCGGTACGCCGGTGGGCCGGGAAGTCGGCCCCGGGAGTCGGGAGAGGGCCGCGGTGGAGTCCAGTCAGTTCGATGCCTTGGCGCAGATGTACGAGGAGTTCTCGGAGCTTCCTTTCCGTCGGCACATGGAGTTCCCCACCGTCTTTTCGCTGCTCGGAGAGGTCAGCGGGCTGCGTCTCCTTGATCTGGGCTGTGGCAGCGGGGTCTACAGCCGCCTCCTCGCCGCGTCGGGGGCCGACGCGGTGACCGGACTCGACGAATCCGCCGGCATGATCGACTACGCGGTGCGACGCGAGGAGCGGGAGCGGCTCGGCGTCGACTTCCACTGCGGTCCGCTGCCCCACCACCTCAAGGGAACCTTCGACCTGGTGCTGGCCGTGTACGTGCTGCCGTACGCCACCCGCTACCAGGAGCTGGTGGCCATGTGCCGCACCGCCGGGGAGGCGCTGCGGCCGGGAGGGCGTCTGCTGACCCTGCCGGTGAACCCGGACTTCCACCCCGACCCCGGCTACTACGCGCCCTACGGCTTCCGCCTGTCGGCCGAGGCGCCACGCGAGGACGGTTCGCCCGTCGGCCTTCACCTTCGGTTCGGCCGTCACGACGCACACGTCACCGCCCGCTACTGGACTCGGCCGACCCTGGAGAAGGCCCTGTCCGAGGCGGGCTTCACGGGGCACACGTGGCGAGCGCACCAGGTCTCCCCTGAGTCGGTGGGCGATCCCTTCTTCCAGCCATACCTCGATGTGCCGCACGCTGCCGTCATCGAGACGTCCAAGGAGGTGCCCGCGGGATGACTCCCGTGCCGCTGCTGAGGGAACGCAGCAACGTACTGATCGAGAACGCCCGCTTCATGACACTGGCCACCCAGGGCGCGGACGGCCCCTGGGCGTCGACCGTCAACTACGTACCGTTGCGGGAGCCACTGCGGCTGCTGTGGTACTCGCTGCGCCGGTCCCGCCACTCCCGCAACATCGAGACACACCCCGAGGTGTCCGGCTCGCTCTTCATGACCGGTCTGGACACTCAACTGACCCTGGACGGCGCTCAGTTCACCGCTACCGCCGAGGCGGTGGGAGCGGACCGACTGGCCGAGCTGAGCGACTGGTACTACGCGCGGAACTTTCCCGACGAGACGGTCAGGGCCCAGTGGCGGCTGCCGCGGGAGGAATTCACCGGAGACGGCCCGCGCCGCTTCTACCTCCTCACCGTCCACGAATGGTGGCTGCTGGACGTGGACCAGTGGCTCGTGGACATGAACGACCAGCGGATCGCCGTCCCGCTCGACGCGGTGACCACGCGCGGCGCGACGGATGCCGCGCGGCCGGAGGAGACGGAGTGGACCGGCGGGACCGTGGAGGGCGGCGCATGAAAGCACTCGTCAAGACCACCCCCGGTGAGGGGCTGGAACTCACCGACGTGCCCGTACCCCGCGTGGGACGTCATGACGTGCTGATCCGGGTGCTGCGCAGCGGGATCTGCGGTACCGACCTCCATCTGTACCGGTGGGATGCCTGGGCGGCCCGTGCTCTTGAGTTGCCGAGGATCATCGGCCACGAATTCGTCGGCGAGGTCGCGGCGACGGGGGCCGGGGTCGGCGGCCTCCGCCCGGGCCTGCTGGTCAGTGGCGAGGGCCACCTCACCTGCGGAGACTGCGTGCGCTGCCGTGCCGACGACCGGCACCTGTGTCTGGACGTCCAGGGCTTGGGCATCCAGCGCGACGGCGCCTTCGCCGAGTATCTCGTCCTGCCCGCCGAGAACGTGTGGACCCACCCGCCCGGCACCTCGCTCGATGTGGCAGCCCTGAGCGACCCGTTCGGCAACGCCGTCCACGTCGCGGACGCCTTCGACGTGCGGGACAAGACGGTGCTCGTCACCGGCGCCGGGCCCATCGGAGCCATGGCCACGGCGGTCGCCGTGCACCGCGGCGCCCGGCTCGTCGTGACCACCGACATCGCTCCCCTCCGGCTCGACCTGGCCCGCGCGGCCGGTGCACACCATGTGGTGGAGGCAACCCCCGGTGCCGTGACACGCACCGCGCGGGAACTGGGTCTGGCCGACGGCTTCGACATCGGATTCGAGATGTCGGGGAGCCGTGAGGCGGTGCGCGAACTCCTCGGGTCGGTCGCCCACGGCGGACAAGTCGCCGTCCTGGGCCTGCCTTCCGACCGGGTCGCCACCGACTGGGCCGACATCTCCATGCGCATGCTGACGATCCAGGGTGTCAGCGGCCGTCAGGTGTTCGACACCTGGCACAGCATGTCCCGCCTGATCGCCGACGGACTCGACCCGTCCTTCACCGTCACCCACCACTATGCGGCGGAGGAACACCTCAAGGCGTTCACCGCCGCGGCCGAAGGCACGGCGGGCAAGGTGCTCATCGACTGGGGCGAACCCTCATGACCCCGCGTCACACCAGCTCCGCCACCCTGCTGACCAGCGACTACGACTCCGAGATCCGTCTCTCCATCGACGACGTCGGGCCCGAATGGGACGAGCTGATGACCGTGGCCCGCGCCCCGGTCTTCTACCGCCGCCCCTTCCTCCGCGCCTTCGAACGGCATCCGCTGCACGCCGTCGAGCGCACCGCCTACCTCCTCATCCGCGACCACAGCGGCACGCTCCAGGCAGCACTGCCCGCCTGTCTCCAGTCGGGCGTCGATCCGATGCGGGTCATCCACGACCACTTCCCCCACGCGGTGGGGCAGCCCGCCCTGCTCAGCCATGTGTGGCACTGCTACGACTCCGTCCTGCCGACCCGGCCAGGCGCCGAGCCCGCCACCGCGGCGGCCCTCGACACGCTTCACCGCACCGCCCGGGACTGGGGTGCCCGGCTGTACGGCCTGGCCAACGTGGACGGCGCCACCCGCCTCGACGGCATGCTGGCGGCACGTGGCATGTCCGGGGTCGACATCGACATCGGGTGGGGGCTCGACCTGACGGCCGTCGGCGGCTACGAAAACTACCTCGCCTCCCTGCGCAGCAAGCCCCGCCGCAACCTCCACCGCGACCTGCGGGCCGCCGAACAGGCCCGGGTCACCGCCGCCGTCCACCGTACGGACGACGCGGACCTGGACGGATTCGTCGAGCTGGCCCGTGCCACCGCCGCCAAGTACGACAACTCCGACTACTACCGGCCCGGCCTCTTCCAGGACTTCGTCCGCGCCCTCGACGACGACGCGCGGGTGCTGGAACTGCGCATCGACGACCGGCTGATCTGCTCCGGCCTGCTGCTCACGGACGACACCCGCTACCACTTCTGGGCCTGCGGCTTCGCCCCCATGGACGGCTTCAGCGGCTTCTACGTCGCCTTCGACCAGGTGATGCGCGGAGCATTCGCGTCCGGGCGCACATGGGTCGAGCTCGGCCGCCGCAACCCCGTCTTCAAACGCCGTTACGGCCTCACCCCCCGCACCCTCCGCACCTGGCTGGCCGACACCACATGAGCCGGGCCCCTCACCGGGCCCGCCCGGCACAGGTCACGCATCTGTGCCACGGCACCGTTGTCCCGCACACTTGCTCCCACGGTGCCCGAGTGGGCACGGGAGGGGCGGTTTCTGATGAGACATCGCGCAAGACGGGTGCTGGCGGCCGGGCTCGGGGTCCTGGTCGCCGGCGCGTTGGCCTGTACGGCGCAGGCGGCTCCGTCGCAGCAGGTCCGGCAGGGGCAGCAGGCCCAGCAGATACGGCAGGACTTCAACGGCGACGGTTACCAGGACCTCGCCATCGGCGCGCCCGGGAAGTACGGGGAGGAGACCTCCACGGGCTATGTGGCCGTCACATACGGCTCGGCCTCCGGCCTGCGCACGGCAGGCAAGACGGTCATCGAGCAGAACACGTCCGGGGTGCCCGGCGCCTCGGAGCTGGGCGACCAGTTCGGCTACCGGCTGGTGGGCGGTGACTACGACGGTGACGGGTTCACCGATCTGGTCGTCGTCAGCCCCGGCGAGCGGTTCGACGATCCGGACGGCTCGGACCCCGGCGGCTGGGGCTCGCTGACCCTGCTGTGGGGCGGTGCGAACGGGCTGAGCGGCCAGGGCGCCAAGCTGCTGTCGGCCGGTGTCCAGGAGAACTACCGGTACGGGCATCACGTCTACGCCGGTGACTACAACGGCGACGGCGGGCAGGACCTGCTGGTGTCGCGCGGCGGCGACCACGGATTCGCCGTGCTCCAGGGGCCGTTCACCCGCTCGGGAGAGCCCGCTGACATCACACCGGTCGAGCTGGGGAACCTGGAGAGTTCCGTTCCCTCCGTCATCGTGGGCGATCTGAACGGGGACGGCGCCGACGACGTCGTGGTGTGCCAGTCCTTCGAGGAGTCCAGTGAGCTGTCCCGCCTCTTCATGGGCGGCCCGGGCGGTCTCACCTTCGAACGCACCCTGCCCTACGCCGCGACGGGCGCCGTCGGCGACTTCGACAAGGACGGGTACGGCGACCTCGCCTACCGCGCCGTCACCGGGCTCTTCGAAGAGCTGCCGTACGACCCCGGCACCGTGAAGGTGAGCTACGGAACCGCGAGCGGGCCCGGCACCCGCACGGCCACCTTCACGCAGAACACCTCCGGCGTCCCGGGCACCAGTGAGGCGGACGACCAGTTCGGCGGCACGCTCTCGGCCGGTGACGCCAATGGTGACGGCTACGCCGACCTCGCCGTCGGGGTGCCGTACGAGGCCGTCGGGACCGCGAAGGCGGCGGGCGCGACGGTGCTGCTCAAGGGCTCGTCGACGGGTCTGACCGGCGCCGGGGCGCAGGCGTTCCACCAGGACACCGCGGGCGTCACCGGGGTCGCCGAGCAGGGTGACCACTTCGGCAGCGCGATCCAGCTCGCGGACTACGGCGCCGACGGCAAGGCCGACCTCGCGGCCTCCGCGCCGGGCGAGAACGACTCCAGCGGCGCGGTCTGGTCGCTGCCGGGCGCGTCCGGCGGCCTCACCGCCACCGGGTCGCTCTCCTTCGGCCCGGCAGCGCTCGACGCCTGGTGGGGGACGAACGTACTGGGCGCGTCCTTCGGCGGCTCAGCGTACGCGCCGCTGTGGGGCCCGGACTGAGGCCCCGGGCCCTGGGGGCGGCTGCTCAAGGGGTGTCGCGTACTGCCGTCAGGCCGTTGAACACCCCCACGTACGCCGTACCGTCGGGACCGAGGGTCACCGGCGCCCAGTTGTTGTCGTAGGCGAGGCCCGTGCCGACGAGACGGCGCCAGCGGCGCTCGCCCGTGCGGAAGTCGACGGCCGTCAGATACCAGGCGTCGATGCCCAGGGCGTTCGGCGGCTTCTCGTAGAAGTAGAGCAGCCCGCTCGCGGTGGAGAGCTTCGGCACCGTCGAGGGGGAGCGCACGTCGCTCTCCCAGACGGTGTCGCAGCCGCTGCCGTCCGGGCGCACGTCGACGCGGGTGGCGCCGCCGGCCACGGAGCGGCCGAAAGTGAGCGAGGTGATGTTCTCGTAGCCGTAGTTGTTCTCGACGACCAGGCTGTTGCCCCAACTGATCAGTGAATTGTCGGTCGTCGAGGCGCCGCTGCCGAACACGGGCACCTTGCACACCAGACGTTCGTCGTCGGGCACGTCCTCGCCGAGCCGGTACACCAGGACGTTCATGCGGTCGTCGGCATTGTCCGTGATGGCGACGTATTTCTGCCCGCCACCATTCTCTGCGTCGCCGCCGAACAGGTCGGGTGTGGTTCCCGAACCCTGGTTCACCGAGCCGGGTTTGCCGCCCGTGCCACGGTCGTACGTCTGCCGCCAGACCGCCCGCGGGGTGCCGTCGTCGGTGGCGCGGAAGCTGTAGAGCGCGTGGTCGGAGACGATGGAGACCCCGTCCTCCGCGACGGAGAAGGAATTCTGGATCTCCTCGCCTTCGAGCCGGATGGAGCGGACGGTCCCCGTGTCCGGGTCGACGGTGCCGACGCGGCCCTGACGCGTCACCCACCAGAGTCGGCCCTCCCAGTCGGGCATCACGGAGGTGACCGGGTCGCACTCGCCGCTCGGGTAGAGGTTGGTCCACGAGACGCAGTCGTGCGGGACGTGTGCGGTGAGGTCCCACTCGTCGGTCACCTCGAAGCGCCAACTGCCGTCCGCCGAGCGTTCGTGCGCGAGGCGCAGGATGTGCTGCCGGGAGTCGGCGAACACCAGGCGGTCCTTGTCGTCGAGGTAGGAGTAGGCGCCGCCGGAGGTGTCCTTGAAGATGCGGGAGAAGTCGAGCCGGGTGATGGCCTCCACCGTGGACGGCCGCTGCGGCAGCTTGTACTCGGCCAGCGTGTCCATGGTCTCCGGGTCGAGCAGCTTGACCAGGAACCCCTCGAAGGTCCCGCAGACGGTGACGATGCGGCCCTCCGCGTCGAAGGTGACCGTGGCGCACTCGCCGCCGAGCGCCGCCATCTTCTCGCTGCTCACCTCGGGGTTGCGGCCCTGCGGCCCCTGCCATGGGTATGTGCCGCTGCCTGCCGCGTCCGCGTGCATGCCGCTGCGCCCGTTGGGTGCCATGTACGGATGCTGCGGCGGCTTCGCGCCGGGCACGGGCGCCGGGTCAGCGGGCGCGCCCTCGTACTGCTCGACGAGCCGGTGGCCCGGTGCCTTCGGGATGTCGTCGGCGTACGCGGGGGTGGGCAGCGCGAACACCGCGACGGCGAGGAGCGACGTCAGAGCGCAGCGGTGTCGGGGTCTGCTCGGCATGGGGGGAACGTAGGTTCGCCCGCCTGAAGTGTCCATGGAAGGTGAAGGCTTTTCATGGCAACGCGACAGGCGCGACGCGACGCTCGACAGTGGCCGCTTCCCGAGTGCGCACGGGCAATGGCATGGTCACGGCATGAACAGATCAGCCGGACTCCCCCACGAGGTCAACCAGGCCAGCCAGGTCAACGCACCTGACTTTCCGCGGCAGTTCGCGCGGACGCGCCGCTTCTCGCTCGGTACGGTCAGGCACCCTCGCGTCTCCTCCGACGGTGCGCGGGTGCTGTTTCTGCGGACGGGCGGGGGCGCCGATCCGGTGGGGCGGCTGTGGGTGTGGGAGGACGGTGCGGAACGGCTGCTGGCCGACCCCCGCGCGCTCACCGTCCCCTCGGGCCCGGGCCCGGTCACCGAGGCGGAGCGGTCGCGCAGGGAGCGACTACGGGAGCAGACGGAGGGCGTGACCTCGTACGCGGCCGATGCCGACGCGCGTCTCGTGGCCTTCGCGCTCGGCGGGGCGCTGTGGGCGGTGCGTGCGGAGGGCGGGGGCGGGGGTGGCGCGAAGGGGGCCAGTGGAGGGGCCGGGGCCGGAGAGGGTGCCGGTGAAGGAATCGGGCCCTTTCCCGTACCGGCGGCGGGGCCCGTCGCCGACCCGCGCCCCTCGCCCGACGGACGGCTGATCGCCTATGTGACGGGCGGCGCCCTGCACGTCGTACGCCCCGACGGCACCGGTGAGGTGCGGCTCGCCGCGCCGGAGGGCCCCGAGGTGACGTACGGGCTGACCGACTATGTGTCGGCCGAATCGATGGGGCGCATGCACGGGTACTGGTGGGCGCCGGACGGCGGGGCGCTGCTGGCGGCGCGCGTCGACACCTCGCGGGTGCACCGTCGCTGGATCACCGACCCGGCCGACCCGGCGGCGCCCCCGCGCATGACCCGCTACCCGGCCGCGGGAACCGCCAACGCGGACGTCTCCCTCCACCTCCTCCACCTCGACGGGCGTCGCGTGGCCGTGGACTGGGACAGGACCGCCTTCGAGTACGTCGTCACAGCGGGCTGGGACGGACACGGTCCGCTGGTCACCGTGCTGAGCCGCGACCAGCGCACCCTCGCCGTCGACCCGGCCTCGGGGGCGACCCGGGTACTGGCGGAGCGGCGCGACCCGTGGTGGGTGGAGATCGTGCCGGGCGCCTGGTGCCGTACGGCCTCCGGGGCGCTGGTGAGCCCGTACGAGAGCGGGGACACGAGACGGCTGCGGGTCGGCGGGGAGACGGTCACACCTGTGGGGCTGCAACTGGGCGAAGTCCTCGGCACACAAGGGGAGTCGGTGCTCTTCACCGCGGGTGAGGACCCGACCGAGGAACACGTGTGGAGGTACACGCCCGGACAGGGGTGCCTGCGGATCAGCGACGCGCCGGGCAAGCACCACGCTGCCGTGGGCGGCGACACCCTCGTCCTGGACTCGCTCACCCGCGACGGGCAGGAGGTGAGCGTGGTGCACGTGGCGCATGCGGCGGAGGCGGAGGCCGGGAGTGGGCTCCGGGGTGCTGTGCGGAAGCGGGGGATCATCGCCTCGCGCGCCGAGAAGCCCTCGGTCCTCCCCCGCCCCTTCTTCCTGTCCCTCGGCGACCGCCAGTTGCGCAGCGCGCTGTTCCTGCCGTCCTGGTACGTGCCGGGCGCGCCCGGCACCGCCCCGCTCCCCGTACTGCTCGACCCCTACAACGGCCCCGGCGCCCGCCAGGTGATGCGGGCCAGGCACTGGAGCACATGCGTGTCGCAGTGGTTCGCCGAGCAGGGCTTCGCCGTGCTGGTCACCGACGGGAGGGGCACCCCGGGCCGCGGCCCCGCCTGGGAGAAGGCCGTCAGGGGCGATCAGCTCACGCCCGTGCTGGCGGACCAGATCGACGCGCTGCGCACGGCGGCCCGTTCCCGTCCGTACCTGGATCTGGGGCGGGTGGCGATCCGCGGCTGGTCCTTCGGGGGCATCCTCGCGACGGCGGCCGTACTGCGTCACCCCGACGTGTTCCACGCCGCCGTCGCCGGGGCGGCGCCCTCGGACCAGCGGCTCTACGACACACACTGGAAGGAGCGCTTCCTGGGACACCCCGACGAGGAGCCCGAGAACTACGACCGCTGCTCGCTGCTGACCGAGGCCCCGCTGCTGCGGCGCCCGCTCCTGCTGGTGCACGGGACCACCGACGACAACGTGGCCTTCGCGAACACGCTGCGCCTGTCGGCCGCGCTGCTGGCGGCCGGGCGGGAGCACACCGTTCTGCCGCTGCCCGGACAGTCGCACATGGTGACGGACGAGGCCGCGGCGGAGGCACTGCTCGGATTCCAGCTCCGGTTCCTGCGCGAGGCACTCGCGAGGCGCGCGGACGCGGAGCGCATGGGGCCCGCTGACCACGGGGCGGGGCGCGGGCAGGCGGATCCGGTACGGGGCTGAACGCGGCGGCGCCGCGTTCCGTATGGCCTGGAGAACCGTTGCACGGAGTTGTTCCACGAGGGTTGTCCACGGAAGGGAAGTGCCGTAATGAACGCCTCTCTCACCTCACGTCTCACCTCACGTCTCACTTCACGACGCACCTCACATCTCGCCTCGCGCCGGTCCGTCCTCGCTGCCGCGGGCACGGTCGGGCTCGCCACCGCACTCGTCGCCTGCGGCGGCTCGGGGGAGGAAGACGGGCAAGAGGCGGGCGATGCCGCGCCCGAGGGCGACGCGGGAGAGGACGCCGAGGACGGGGCCGGTGCCGGTGAGGGCCAGGAGCTGGGCAAGGCGGCCGACATCCCCGAGGGAGGGGGCAAGGTCTTCAAGGAGCAGAAGGTGGTGGTGACCCAGCCCAGCGCGGGGCAGTACAAGGCGTACTCGGCCACCTGCACGCACAAGGGCTGCCTGGTGACGGAGGTGGCGAACGGAACCATCAAGTGTCCCTGCCACGGCAGCAGTTTCAGCATCTCCGACGGCAGCGTCTCCGGCGGTCCCGCGACCCGGCCGTTGCCCAGCGCCAAGGTCTCGGTGGAGGGCGGCACCGTGCGGCTCGACGACTGAGCTTCAGCACAGCGTGGGACGGGGGCGTGCGGCAGGCGCGTGGTGGGGGCGCGCGCCTGCCGTCCGTATGATTTCGCCCATGACAGCCCAACGCCCGGAACCCGCGGCGCACAGTGCCCTACGCGTTTCTCACGCCGACCGCGAGAGGGTCGTGGACCAACTGCGGGAAGCGGCTGCCGAAGGCCGTCTGGAGATGGACGAGCTGGACACCCGGCTGGGCCAGGCACTCACCGCCAAGACCTTCGGCGATCTGGCACCGCTCACCGCCGATCTGCCGCCCGTCGACTCTCCTGAGGGGACCGTCGGCCCTCCGGAGCGGAAGGAACCGCTGATCCTCAAGGGCGGCATGCACGGCGCGTCGCGCACGGGGCGCTGGCAAGTGCCCGGCCGGATCGCCGCCTACGGCAACATCGGGGGCGTCACGCTCGACTTCACCCTGACCGAAACCCGGCTGCCCGAGGTGGAGGTGGAGGTGCACGGCCAGATGGCGGGCGTCACCATCGTCATCCCCGGCGACTGGGCCGCGTCGACGGACGACGTGGAGCCCGAGATCGGCGGCGTACAGGACAAGACGACACCCGACCGCCTGCCCGGCACCCCGCTGATCCGTCTCACGGGCAACGCGGGCATGGGCGGCGTGATCGTCCGCCACCCCAACTTCCGCGAACGCCGCAGACTCAAGCGCGGCCGCTAGCGGAACCCTTGGCCGTGCCGTCCGCCGGGGCGTGTCAGCGCTTCTGCTGCCACACGCCCACCACGTCCGCCGTCCTGGTGACGGTGGCGACGAGGGCGAGGGTGTGGCGGATCATCACCGGTGTGTAGTCCACGGGCACACCGGCGATGGCGTCCTCGGGGACGACGGCGGTATAGCCGAGGTTGACGGCGTCGAAGACCGCGTTGGGTATCGCCACGTTCGCGGAGACCCCCACGACGACCAGCGACCGTATCCCAAGGTTGCGCAGCAGCGGGTCCACGTCCGTCCCGGCGAGGGGCGACAGCCCGTGCAGCCTGCGCACGACGATGTCCTCCTCCGCGACGGGCACGGATTCGGCGACGCGCACGGCCGAGGAACCGGTCAACTGCCGCACGGGAAGCCGCTCGGCCGCCCTGAACAGGCGCGCGTTGCTGTTCGAGCCCCGGCCGTCGGGACGCCGCTCGGCGACCGCGTGCAGCACCTGCACCCCCGCCGCGTGCGCGGCCCGCGTGAGCTGCGCGACGTGGTCGAGAGCACCCGACTCCCGTGCCGCCCGCGCCAGTTCGGGCAGCGCGCTCTCCTCCCCCACGACGCCACGCTGGCACTCGACGGTGAGCAGCGCCGTGCTCCCGGGCTCCACCGTGGCCGCGAGGCGCTCCCGCGCGGTGGAGCCCTCTCTGCCCCCGCCGTCCGTGCTGCCTGCCGCGTTCGCTGCCATCTGCGCTCCTCACGGTGACGGACGGGACATCCCGGCCTGGGCCAGGCCGGAGGATAGGAGGCATTGCGCACGGACGGAAGAGCCCTCATGATTTTCTGACACCTCATCAGGAGTCGGGCGGAGAGCGGAGAGAGCCATGTCGGTCACGGATCAGCAGCGCCGGGGGCGCCGGATCATGATGTCGTCCGAGGAACTGGACGCATTCCTCACCGAGCAGCGCACCTGCCGGGTCGCGACGGTCGGCTCCGACGGCGCCCCGCACGTCGGAGCCCTGTGGTTCTGCTGGGACGGCCAAGCGCTGTGGCTCTACTCGATCACCCGCAGCAAGCGCTGGGCCCAGTTGCGGCGCGATCCGCGGATCGCCGTGGTCGTGGACGACGGGGAGGAGTACATGGAGCTGCGAGGCGTCGAACTCACCGGTGAGGCCGTGTCCGTCGGCGAAGCACCGCGCACGGGCGAGGTGTGTCCGGAGCTGACGGCACCTGAACGGCTCTTCGCCGCCAAATACTTCGGCCTGGATCACATGCCGCACGACGAACGGCACGCGTGGCTGCGCCTGACCCCACAGTCCGTGGTCTCCTGGGACTTCCGCAAAATCTGATCCCCCCTCCCCGTCGTTCCTCCCCCGTCACTCATTCATAGCGCCGCGCCTCCGCCGGTATCAGCACCCTCGCCACCGCGTCGGCCAGCGGCACGATGTCGTCCTCGGTGAGGGGTGAGACCGTCAGCCGCACCCCTGGAGGCGAAGCGAGGCGGAACCGGGCTCCGGGGGCCACGGCCCACCCCTCGTGCAGCAGCCGGGTGACGGCGCCCGTCTCGTCCGGGACGGGCACCCAGACGTTCATCCCGCTGCGGCCGTGCGCCTCGACACCCCGCGCGGCCAGGGCTCCGACCAGCGCGTCCCGCCGCTCCCCATAGGCCCGGGCCACCTCCCGCGCGTCGACGGCGGCCGTCTCCCACAGGTGCGCGACCGCGTCCTGGAGCAGATGGCTGACCCAGCCGGGACCGAGCCGCTGCCGCCCGCGTACCCGGCCGACCGTGACCTCGTCACCGGTGAGCACGGCCAGCCGCAGATCCGGCCCGTACGCCTTGGCGGTGGAGCGCACCAGCGCCCAGTGGTCCGTCCCGCCCGCCAACGGGTGCAGTGGGAGGCCGACGATGCCGTGACCGTGATCGTCCTCGATCAGGAGGGTGCCGGGGTGCGCGGCCAGCACCGCCCGCAGCTCTCTCGCGCGCTCCGCCGAGAGCGCGGCGCCGGTGGGGTTCTGGGCACGGTCGGTGACGATCAGGGCCCGCGCACCCTGGCGCAGCGCGCGCTCGGCACCCTCGGGCGACGGCCCGTCATCGTCCACGGCCACCGGGACGGGGCGCAGCCCGAGGGCCGGGACGAGATCGAGCAGGCTGCCCCATCCTGGGTCCTCGACGGCCACGGCGTCACCCGGTTTCAGATGCGCGTTCAGCACCCGCTCGATGGCGTCCAGCGACCCGGACGTCAGCCCCACGGGCCCCTCGGGGACTCCGTCCTCGTCGAACGCGGCGCGGGCGGCGCGGGCGAGGGAGTCATCGACGGCGGGAGTGCCATAGAGCGCGGGGCGGCGCGCCGCACGCTCGGCCGCCACCCTCAGCGCCTCGCTCAGCGACGGCAGCAGCGCGACATCCGGATTGCCCTGCGCTATATCCATGGCCCCCTCCGGGACCTCCACGCGGATGGCCTCGCGGGCCGTGCTGGCAGGACGATCGCGCACCCGGCTGCCGCGCCGCCCCGCCGTCTCGATCACCCCGCGCTCGCGCAGGGTGCGATAGGCCGCGGCCACCGTGTTCGGATTCACCCCCAGCTCGACCGCCAACTCCCGCATCGGCGGCAGCACTTCACCCGGTGTCAGCTCTCCCGCACCCACCCCCCGCTCCACGCTTTCGGCAATCTCGGCTGCGCGACGACCTGCAATCCGATACTCTCCTAGCACAAAGCCAAGTATGCACTAGTACAAAGATCCGCGCAAGGAGAATCCCGTGACCGTCCCGGCCAACGCCCCCTCCGCCGACACGCCCTCCGCTCCCGGCCCGTACTCCCCCACCGAGCGCACCGTCCCGACCCGGGCCCGCGAGCGGGCCACGTACGACCGCGAGGTGGTCCATTCGATACTCGACGCCGGTTACCTCTGCCACCTCGGCTTCGTGCGCGACGGCGCGCCCGTGGTGCTGCCCACGCTCTACGCACGGGTGGGCGAGCGGCTCTACGTCCACGGCTCCACCGGTTCCCGGCCCCTGCGGGAGGCGGGCGAGCGGGACCCGGGACTGCCCGTCTGCCTGACCGTGACGCACGTCGACGGACTGGTGCTCGCGCGCTCGGCCTTCCACCACTCCATCAACTACCGCTCCGTCGTGGTGCACGGCACGGCCGTCCAGGTCACGGGGCGCGAGGAGCGGTCCGCCGCGCTCGACGCGCTCACCGATCACATCGTCCCGGGGCGCGCCGCCGACTCCCGGCCCGCGAACCCGAAGGAGCTGGCCGCCACCGCCGTCCTCCGGCTGGATCTCGAAGAGGTCTCCGCCAAGATCCGCGCCAAGGGCCCGAGCGACGACGAGGAGGACCTCGGCCTCCCGTACTGGACCGGTGTCGTCCCCGTGACCCGTACGTACGGCACGCCCGTCCCCGCCGACGACCTCGCACCCGGCATCGGGCTGCCCGCCTATCTCGCGCCCGCGGCCCTCGCCGCGGCCCATGACGGGGACGGCACGGCGAACGGCACGGCGAACGGCGCGGAAGGGCGCTGATCCCGTAGCCCGCCGCGCACCGCACGCGCACACAGCACCCACCACAGGGAGACCCGAACCCCATGCTCATCCACCCCTGGGACGCTGCCCGCGACGACGCGGAGTGGCAACGGTGGCTCGCGGGCCACGACTTCGGCCAGCTCGCCGTGAACGGCGGCCCCGGAGAGCCGCCCCTCGTGCAGCCCCTGCACTTCGCGTACCAAAGCACGCGAAGCGCGTCGGACGGCGCCGTGCAGGAGGGCGGCACGCTGGGCAGCGTCCTGGCCCACCTCGCCCGTCCGAACCCCCTGTGGCCCGCGCTGGACGCGGCCCCGGAGGTGCTGCTCAGCGTCGTGGACGACTACGTCTTCGTCCCCGGCCCCTGGCAGGCGCCCGAGGACACGCCACCGGAGCACGGCGTCCCCACCAGCTTCTACGCCGCCGTCCAGTTGCGCTGCACCGCGCACATCGTCGACGGCCCCGAGGAGAAGGCCGCACTGCTGCGCGCCCAGATGGACCACTTCCAGCCCGAGGGCGGTTCCGCACCCGTGACGGCGGGAGAGGCCCCGTACGGGCGGTTGCTGTCCGGCATTCGCGGGCTGCGGCTGGAGGTCACGGACGTCCGGGCGAAGTTCAAGTACGCGGGGCACCGGACGGACGCGGTGCGGCAGCGCATCGCGGAGGGTCTCGCCGCGCGGGGCGGGCCGCGTGACGCGAGCGCGCGCGACCTCCAGTTGCGACGGGGCGCCACGGCGCCGTGACACGTACGGGGCCGGAACGCGTATGGGCCCGCCCGTCGCGAACCGCCCACCCCCCGGGGCCGGGCCGCCCCTGTGCGTCAGGGGGTGGGCGCCGTGCGGGGCGGGCGGGTGCCGCTGTCCGGTGCCGCGTCGGCGTGCCCGGCGCCGCCGGAGGCGACCAACTCCCCCTGCTCGCCGCCCGTACCGCCCTTCGGCGCCGAAGACTGCGCGATGAAAGCGCCCAGCAGCACGACCGCACCGCCGACGACCTGCACGGGCGACAGATGCTCGCCCAGCAGCACCCACGCGAGCACGGTCGCGATGACCGCCTCCAGGCAGGCGACGACTCCCGCGACCTGGGGCGAGAGCCTGCGTACCGAGATGACTCCGGTGAGGTAGGCCAGCACCGTCGCCACCAGGACGATCCACGCCAGCAGCGCGAGCCCTGGCACGGAGGTGCCGTCCATCGGGGCCTGTCCGCCGAGCACGGCCCAGTCCATCCGCCAGGGGCGGGCGACGACGGTGAGGACGACGGCGCCGAACAGCAGCCCGTAGGCGATGACCCCGATCGGGTCGGCGGCCCGCTTGCCGTCCTTGGCCGAGCTGCCGTGGTCGGACAGCACGAAGTACGCCGTCTGGCAGCACGCGGCGCCCAGCGCCAGCAGCAGCCCGACGGGGTCCACGCTCAGTCCGGCCCACACCTCGACCACGCAGGCGAGCCCGCCGACGGCGAGCACCACACCCACGGCCGCGGCCCTGGTCACGGGCCGCCGCTGCACGAAACGCACCCAGCCGAGCACGAGCGCGGGCGCGAGATACTCGATGAGCAGCGCGACTCCGACGGGGATACGGGAGAGCGCGGCGAAGTAGCACGCCTGCACACCGGCGACGGCCAGCAGCCCGTACCCGGCAAGCAGCCCCGGCCGTTCCCGCAGCAGCGCACGGTGGCGCCAGGCCAGCGGGAGCATCACGAGTGCGGCACCGGCCACCCGCAGCCAGGTGACATGCAGGGGATCGAGGCCCGCCTCGATCAGCGGTTTGGCCGCGGGCCCTGAACCGCCGTAGGCGAAGGCCGAGAGCAGTGCGATGGCGATTCCAGAGTTCCGGCCCGGGGCGGCCGGCGCGGTGGAGGTGGCGTGCATTGCCACATGATGTCAGGAGCCAACAGCAGTGTCACCCGTGTTGCTCCTGACCCCGAGACGTACCGCCAGCCGCCTCGTGTCCACTCCGGCGCGCCGCAGCACCTCCACTCCCCGGCACTCCTCGTCCGCCACGAGCCCCGCGAACAGGTCGATGCCCTCGGCCGCCGGCGCGCCCCGGCGCCAGGCCCTGCGCAGTGCGAGATCCATCGCCGCCGAGGCCGTCGGCGACCATCCGGGGACGGCTCCGGGCTGGTCCGCCACGGCGGGCACCGCTCCGGAGTCCTCGACGGCGCCCTGCCAGCGCAGCCCGTAGCCGATGCTGCGCTGCACGAGATAGCCCAGCAGCTTCCCCATCTGCGGGCCGCCGCCGTCCAGGAGTTCCCACACCTCCGGGTCGGACTCCAGGAGGCTGTGGAGCAGATGGGCCGTGTCGATCTGACGGTCGCCGTCGCGCGCGGCGCGCCTGCGCGCCGTCGTCACCATCGACGCCAGCCGCTCGCTGAGCTGGTCGTCGGCTCCCCTGTCGACGGGCTGACTGGACGATGTACGGATCTCCACGCAACCACCACATCACATGCGCGCTTTTTGGACATCGGCACCCCGGGGCATATGCGGGTCCCACTGAGGTCGGGTATGGCGCCCCCGCCTCTCCTCCTTGGGGAGGAGGCGCGATCTTGGCGAGAAGACGCAACCTGAACGCCCGCTTCCACGTCCCACAGGGCGAAGCGGTCCATGACATCCGACGGTGTCCCCGCCTCCCGCGCACGACCGCCCCGCCACACCCCCGGCCGAGGAGACCGATGGCCGCCCGCACCCAGCCCGTACTGGAGAGCTGGCTGGTGGCGCTGCTCGCGATCGACGGCAAGGAGTACGTGTACCGGGTCTACGCGCCCTGCGACGCGCTGCCCGGCGACCTGTTCTGGTCGGCGTTCCACGCGCACGACGACTCACTCCTCCCCCGCGCGCTCGACTCCTTCGACACGGCCGAGATCTGGCGGCTCCGGGGCTGAGCGTCACCGCTCCCGCCGCCGCTCCCTTTCACCGCTCCCCTCTCCACCTCACCGCCCACATGCCGGCCACTGGCGAGGCGAAATGGCGCATGTCCCCTATGTCAGCTGATGCCGCCCGTCCCCCATGGAGGGTGACGACACACGGAGTTGGCGTGATCTGAGCGGTACGGGGAACCCCCTGCGCGGACCGGCAGTCCAAGCACACAACTCTCCGCACGGCAACCACTGGAGACCTCATGGCCCGGCCCCATGCACGCTCCGCGCCCGCCGCCCTCGCCGTCGTCGCCGCCCTGACCGTCTCCCCCGCCCTCGCCGGGTGCGGCGCGGGCACCGTCTCGCCCGCGGACGGCGCGCGTTCGCCCTCAGCGCCCTCGTCGGCCGCCTCCTCGTCGGCCGCGGCCTCCGTCCCCGGCTCCGGCTCCGGCGAGGACAGCACGTCCGCTCCCGCCGGGTCGGCGGCCGGCTCGCCACCCGGTCAGGCAGTCCCGAAGAGCGACGGCGAGGGAGCCGACGGGGCCCGCGGCGGCGGGGCTCCCGCCTGGTGCGCCACCTCCGCGCTCACCCCCTCGGTCCGTGCCCTCGAAGCGGGAGCGGGCAACCGCTACGCGGCACTGGTGGTCACCAACACCTCCGGCGCGCCCTGCCGCACCCAGGGCTGGCCCGGCCTCCAGTTCACCCGCGCCGACGGCGACGCGATCCCGACCACGACCGTGCGCGACCGCTCCCGGCCCGCCACCCAGCTCACCCTCCAGCCGGGCGAGCGCGCCTGGAGCCGCCTGCACTGGACCGTCGTCCCCGGCGAGGGCGACCCGGACGACGGAAGCTGCCCGACCCCCGCGACGCTCCGTGTGATCCCGCCCGACCAGCGCGAGGCCGACTCCGCGAAGTGGAAGCTGGGGAGTGTCTGCGGGACCGGGCACGTGGAGGAGCGGGCACTGCGCGCCGGCGACGGTCCGGCGCGCTGACGGCGGGCGCGGCCAGCCGGCAACGCGGGAGCCCGGGGCCGGAGGGCACGCGGTGGATCGCGCGCTCCCGGACCCCGGGCTCTCTCGCATCAGAGAAGCCGGTGCTCCCCGGCAGGGGATCACCCCCAGGGGATCCCCCTCCCCGACAGGGGTCAGTCCTCCTCGGCGAGGATCAGATACAGCTTCTTGCGGGCCTCGTTGACCACCTCGAGCGCCTTGTCGCGCTGCTCGGCAGAGCCGGTGGTCCACACCTGCTGGAAGGCGCTGGCCAGGCCGCCGCCCGCCTTGCGCACCTCGTGCAGTGCTTCCCAGTCGACGCCGCGCCCGGCCTCCTCCCAGGGAGCCTCGGGGCCGGACTCGGCCTCGGTACGGCCGGACTCGGTGAGCGCGAACAGCTTCTTCCCGCCCTCGCTCTCGCTGCTGATCAGCCCCTCGTCCTCCAGCATCTGGAGGGTGGGGTACACCGAGCCGGGGCTCGGCTTCCAGGCTCCGCCACTGCGCTCGTCGATCTCCTGGATCATCTCGTAGCCGTGCATGGGGCGGTCCTTGAGCAGGGCCAGGATCGAGGCCCGCACGTCGCCGCGCCGGGCCCTTCCGCGCCGTCCCCCGTGGCCGCGGCCACGGCCGCCGAAGGGCGGGCCGTCACCGAAGGGCGGCCCGAAGGGGCCGAAGGCGGCACGCAGCCGCTCGCCGCTGCCGAAGCCGCCCCCTCCCGGGCCGCCGAAGCCCCCGAAACCGCCGAACCCACCGGGCCCGCCGGGACCGCCAGGGCCACCGAAACCTCCGGGTCCGCGACCCCCACGGCCGCGTCCGCCCTCGTGGGCGTGCTCATGTCCTTCTGTACGCATCGTCGACACTCCTTCTCACTAGTCGTTGATCTGTCGCGATGCCTCAACGATATATCGGAAGAGTTCGCTCGGCAACACCCCGCTCCACCGCACCTCTGACCTGTCTCAACGAAGCTGATGTGGATCTCATCGAAGTTGCATCAAATCCACTTCGTCTCAGCGAACCTGCACGTCGTGGTGGTACGTCTCAACAGATCTGCATCAAGCACCCGCTCTCGGCAACGCAGCGCGTGAGCGCGTCACCCACCTCCATGTCGGTATCCACAGGAGATTGCAGCGCACGTGCCCCTGAGCTGGGCTCGGGGGAGCACGCCTGGCACCGAACCGACGGCGTGTGACGAACGATGCGTTGCGGAGGGCGAGGGGCTGCACAATGGCCGTCTCGGCCTCGGCTGGGACAGGGACGCAGGGCAGGAGATGCACCGTGACCACGACCGGGTACGAAGTGAGTGTCGGGGAGCCCGACTGGGAGCCGCTCGGTAGCAATCACCGGCTCTCCGGTCCGCCACCGTCGGTTGCGAGAGCGCTGCCAACTACGGCGGCGCTCTCGCTACCGACCGAGTACCTGGCTTGGGAGTCTTTCGAGCACCTCGTGGCCGCAGTTGTGCGCGAGGTGGAAGGTGCGTTCGAAGCACGCATCTACGGTCGACGCGGCCAAAAGCAGAACGGCATCGACGTTGCCGGCTTCTTCGACGGCGAGAAAGCACGCGTCTACCAGGCGAAGGACTACGCCAGGTACACCGCCGCCGATCTGGAGCAGGCGGTCAAGGCCTTCGTCAAGGGAAGTCGGCCCTTCGGATCCGTACATTTCGTGGTCATGACGACGGCGGACGTCAGTGACACGAAGATCGACGACAAGCTTCATGAACTCCGAAGGGCGAACCCGCAGCTCACGATCAACCTGTGGGGCAGGCAACAGCTGACCGACAAGCTGGAGGGGCATCCGCGTGTTGTCACTCGCTTCTTCGGCGCGGAAACCGCACGCCTGGTCTGCGGGGCGTCAAACCAACCAGGCCTCAGCGCCCAGACGACTACCGTCGCGTCCGACGCGATGGTGCGGGGGCCGGTACAGCACCTCGGTCTGCACACGGACCTGGAAGCGGCACGTCGCCTGCGCGACGATCAGCCCGCGCAAGCAGCACTAGAGTTTCGACGCCTGGCCGATGCCCTAGAAGCAGCAGGCTTCGCCGCCCATGCACTGCAGATCCGTCGGGACCAAGCACAAGCCCTGCACGCAGCCCAGGACACTACTGCGGCTGTGGCCGTAGACCTGCAGATCATGGCCGGAGAACTAGAGAGCGGGGAGCCCGGCCTCGCGCTCTCCGTAGCCCGGCGCCTGGAAGCAGCGGACGCACAGACCCCTGAGGCGCTCGTGCGGGCCGTTGAGGTGCTGGGCGCACTCGCCTCCTATGAGCACCATCACGACACCAGTCTGGATGAAATCGCTCATGCGGTCGACGCTCTCCAAGAAGGTGACCCGGAGATTACTTCCGCCTTCATGCTGTTCGCGGAATACGCGGTCGCTGAAGACCGGCTCGGCTTCATCACCGGCCGTGCTGAACGGTTCGAAGCCATCGCCAGGGCAACCCGCACCGGCTCTCCGGAACACGCGCGCCTGCGTGCCTGTCTGGCGGACGCTGGTGTCGGTGAGTCCTGGGAGGACTTGCAGTACACCATCCGCACCGCCTGGCCGCCCCGGCTTGCCGCACTGCTCATGGCCCGGCACGGCCGGCACCTCGTCCGGCGACAGAAGGCACCCGCCGCCCTCTCCCGATACTCCGACGCGATCGCCCTCGCCACCGAGGACGGAGCCATCGACGATGTCGTTAACTGGCTTCAGACCCAAGACCTCATCCGTATTCGTTTCGGCCTGACCCGGCCCTTCAGCATGAATGAGGGCTATCGCCGGATCCTCACTCTCCGGGCTGCTGGTAATGGCGGCAGTGTCGTGCCCACCGGGGTGCGCTTCAGGGAGAGGGCGCTGTCCCGAATGCAGAAGGGACGACTCGCCGACGCCGCCCAGGCCGTCGGTGCATACCGATCGCGCTCCACACTGACCGCAGACTGGTCGGGAGCACAGGAGGCCGAACACCTTCTCGGACTCCTGCACCAAAAGGCGGGGCAGCCCGAACAAGCACTGCACCACCACCTCGCCGCCGGAGACGTAGATGAGTTGGCGGTCGCCGCTAAGCTCCTGCCAGAGGAGTCCTTGGACTTCCCTCCTCCCCAGAACCTGGTCGATAGGGCCGGCTGGTACCGGGTCAGCGCCTTTCGTGCGGCGGCAGCGACAGCGGACCTCCTGCCCGACGATCAGGCCAGGCTATGGCTCGACACAGCCCTGGCAGAGCTCGAGCTGGACCGCCCTGCCCCGCCCCGCGCCGCCAGCGCCGTCCACGCAGCATTCGCCGCAACGGCCGCCCTGCTCGGCGCCTCCACCAGGCAGCAAGCGCAACGCTTCCTCTCCTACTCCGGTCCACTCTTGGACCGTGAGCCTGGTGCCCACCGCAGGACCGATCGTGAACATATGCAGGCTCTGATCGTCATTGCGCAGACCCATGCCGCTCTGCGCGAGTCTGCCGTTCGCTCAATGTGCCGGGCGCTGCTCTGCGCGGACCACCTCGCCGCATCGGTCCTCAATCACGGTGTCCCTGAGCTGGCCCTGTCTGCGGACGTCGTCGCCGAGCAGTGCACACCACCCGCCCGCGACGGCAACATCAAAGCAGCTCTCGCCCTCATCCTCGTTGAGACCAACATGGCCGACGCAATACCCGCAGCGATAAGGCAGATGCCACTGCCTCTTCCCGGCGCCGGGGAACACCCCCGTAAGGATCTCAGCACACTGGCTCTGCTGGCAGCCGCTGTGGAACTGCCGACCCGCCAAGCCCTGTCCGACAGCCTCATCGCCCATGCGCTCCACCGCGACGATGCGGCCTTCCAACGCCGAGAGGCCTTGCACGCCCTTGCTGCCTTGGCACCTCACCTTGATCACGACACCCGAACACGGCACTTCACTACGGCCATGGCCTTCGCCCACGGCCGCCACGACGGCAGCGCGGATGATGATCTGCCTCACGAGCCCTTCAATCGCATCAGCTTCGATTTCGGTCCGACATCGCTACGCCCTGACGGTCTTCTTGCCGCCGCATGCCTCGCGCACCCGGGCCAGCAGGCTGCCGAGGTGTCGGCCTGCGCTCTCGACATCCTGCAGACCTATGACGGGGACAGAAATGCAGTCGTGCGCGCCCTCTTCCAACTGCGCGGTCAGGACGTGGCCTTGGAGCCGGCGCTGCTGTCCATCCACGCTGATCACCAGGTACGTCTTCTGGCTGCAGGCCTGTGGTGCGAGCGCGAGGACGCTGAGCCCGTCACCGGCCGGGTTCTCGCCAGCGACCGGAACGCGCTGGTGCGTCAGTACATGGCCAGCCATACCGACCAGCCGCACCTCAGGGAGCTGCTCAATGCAGATCCCCGCCGATCCGTCCGCTCTCGCGTGCTCGTTCGCCGGAGTTGAGAACTTTTCTCGGGCGGGCCGTTACAGCCCGTGCGACCATTTGCGGCTCTCACGGCCGTCCGCGATGAGGTCGAGGCTGCCCTGCAAGCGCTGTCAGAAGTTCGCTAGCGCGCGGGGCACGGATGTCACTGGCCGGGACGCTCGAAACGGCTCAGGCCTCGCAGCGGGGCGACTAGGTGCGGCGGTGAACCGAAGAGCAGGACCACCGTGGTGTGCCGCGCTCGAGTGAGCACGACATACAGGAGACGTGAGCCATCGAGGTACGGCGGTGGCTCCGTGCCGAAGAAGTCCCTGTCGCGAAGGACGACGACGGTGGCGTCGGCTTCTCTGCCCTTCGCCTGGTACAGGCCCATGAGCTGTACCGGAGTCTCGGCGTTGGCGCCGTCGGTTTCACAGGTAAGCAGGCTCACCCCGCGTTCGGTCACCGCTTGGTCCAAGAGCTTGAGGGCACCCGCATTATCAGGAGCGCGCCGCAGGCTTTGCGCCATCAGGGGACGCAACAGCTGGGCAGCGCGGTCCCAGTGTCGTTGGCCGCGCGGCAGACCGATACCGCGGTGGGCTTGGGCGGCCAGCAGAAGGGCGTCCTGCGGATCAGCCTGGCGAAGCTGGTCGTAGAGGGAGTCAAGCCGCCGTGCCAGAATGCCGGGAGTCGCACGCAGGATCTGATAGGCCAGAGGCGGGACGCGCTCGCCGCGAACAGAGCTGGTAACAAAGACGGCCAGCCGATAGCGGACGCGGTCCCAGCCGGAACCGTCGACAGCAAATGCGATCATGGCGTGCTGCGCGTGGAGGGCGGCGGTCAGAGACTCCGGCAATCCGACGATCTCGTGATCAATGTCCAAGTCACGAAGTTGATCGGACAGCTCTGTGGTGGAGTCGATGTGGTGACTGAAAACGGCTACAGATAGGTGTCCTTCATCCAGGAGCTGCTGCACGTGGGAAGCGACCAAGTCTGCTTCCTCATCAGGCCCGAGGTCGGCATGAATACGCAGCCGCCTGTCCCGAATCGCGGTACTGAGGGCCTCATGACCGAAGTCACGGCGGCGTATTGCTTCCGCTGCGGCCGGCAGCACCCCGGTCGGGTCTCGGTGGGATGCCGGAAGCAAGTCGATCTGGCGGGCGCCGTCGAGTGCGAGTGCGTCAGCCACCCTCTCAGGACCGACGCCCACGACGCCCGGTAGCGTTCGGTAGATGCACTGGTTTAGGTCGCCGAGGAGCAGCAGCCGGGCGGACCCGCAGATAGTCGTCAGCAGTTGGAACTGTCGGCGGTCCGTGTCCTGGAACTCGTCACAGACGATGATGGACCATCGGGTCCGAAGATGCTGGGCTACTGCGGGGACTTGGCAGATCCGCATGGCGAGCGGTAGCAGATCTTTGTAGAGGATCTTACTTCCGGGGGCAAGGAGTTTGGCCTCTGCAGCGCTGGTGAGTTGAGGTTCAGGCTGGCCGATCACGTTCCCGAAGCGCTGGATCAGTTCCCAGGCGAATGCGTGATAGGTCGTCGTCTCGACCCGTTCCTGGTACGAGCCGAGTATGTTGGCCGAGCGGTCCAGGATCTGAGAGACGGCAGCACGGGAGAAGGAAAGGAACAACGCCCTGCCAGTACGGGAAGGATGTGCTGAGCGCTCCAGGTCTTGACGTTCTAGCTCGGCACGGACGGCAGCGGCGGCGGTGCTCGTCTTCCCTGTCCCCGCTCCTCCCAGGACCAACAGTACGGGGTCGGTTGCATCAATGACCTGCTGCTGTACGTCATCGGGATCGAAGGTCACGATGACCCCTGAGGGTTGTCCAGTTCGAGGAGAACACCTCCGGATGGACCGGCGCTGAGGGCGTCGAGCACGGCGGCGATCAGAGGTGGCACCGTATGTTCGGGAAGCGCGTCGACGAAGGGGTGGTGCAGGCCACCCTTCTGCTTCAGCTGCCTCGCCGCTTCCTTCTCCACATCAGCGTCGGGAAGAGAGGCGAAGTCAGCGGACAGCCCGTACACCTCCTTCACCTCCTGCATCGCCGAACGGAGCGTTTCTGCCGACAGTCCACGGACCAGCGCCCGCTCGATAGCGGTCCGTTCCGGAAAGCGGATCACCTGCTCGGCAAGCGTCACGAGTTCGGCGATCAGGTCAATATCTTCCCCAGGTTTGTCGTTGTCGACGACGATCCGTACATGAAAGCCGAGGTCGGCTGCGAGACTTGCCAGTTTCGGAAGCTGGTTCTTGCCTCCGTCGGCCAGACCCGGGGCCGCTAGGCGGATGCCATGGGCGGACGGCGGCGCTACACCGTCCTCGTCCAAGCGACGCTGGGCCACAGCGCTGAGGGCTTCCTGGTCGTGCGGCCCTTCCAGCAGTGCCACGACCCGCGTAGTCATGGCAGGGATCAACAGCTGATGGAGCTGCCGACGCGCCAGGCGCTCTTTGCGGTCCGTGGAGGGGGCCAGCTGATGTTGCCGCCGCACGCCGTGACTGCGGGTGAGGCGGAGAACCTCTGTCGGCTCGAATGCTCTCACGACGTCTGGGCGCCGGGTGGATAGCCACACCTGCCCGCTCCGGCGGCGCAACAGAGCGGCGAGATACTCAGCCGCTCCGGCATCCACGTCGTCGCCAAAATCGTCAGAGAGCACAATGGCGCCGTCGAGGTCGGCCGTCACCATGGCTTCGGCCACACGAAGCACCCCCGCAGCACTGGAACCGTGCAGCGACAACGGGAGTGCACCGACACCCTCATCGAACGACACGGATGGTTGCAGCCGTCGCAGGAGGGCCTCGACGGATCCGTCATCGGTGACAAACCCGACCGTCCTCTCGGGATGATCCGTACTGGACAACTCCAACAGTTGTGCCGCGCCCTGGTGCAGAACGCTGCGGATGCTTTCCTGGACCGCCTTCACGTCAGCGAGGGCGCCGAAAGCGACAGACGTCTCCGCTGCAAGAGATTTGAGCGCGGTCGCCAGCTCATCGCCGTCCAGGTCAGAAACCATCCGGCGGAATCCCGCCCCGGACCTCAGCTGAAGCGGAGTCCCGGGTCCGATCACGACTGCTGCCAAGGCCAGACGCTCGCCTCGCGGAACCCGCCTCTCAGTCTTCGGGTACTCCCAGGCATGCTCAGGATCGCCCACACGCTCGTCGTAGGTGAGCCGGTAGCGCAGACGGACACCCAACTGCGCCGTGGAAGCAGCGGCTTCGTCGGCCGGGAGGCCGGAGGCCACATCGATCAGCTCAAGCCGGTCGTACAGATCCTGTTCCAGCTCGGATCCGAGGCCCAGGAGGGTGACCTCCACCTCAGTGGCTGGCATTACCTCGTCCTCGGCAAGTTCAGGGAACGGTCGTTGCACGTCATCCAGGTTGGGTGCCGCGCCGGCGCGGGGGTCAAGGACCCGGCGTAGAGCGGCGATCAAATCCGAACGGCCAGCACGGGGCTCGCCCACCAGCACCGCATGACCTTGCGGGACGATCTCTGCCTCGGTGAACCCACGGAAGCGCCTTAGCGAGACCCGGCACACATACACAGCATCCTCCGCGCCATGGAACAACACGCCCTTGTGCGTCCTGCGATGCGCGCAACCATAGGTAGAACATCCTGTTCGTTCAACACAAATGCGTAAGATCGCACGTCAGTACGACATCCAGGCGCCATATCGGACGTAATGCCCCACCCGCGAACTTTAGCCCTCAAATCTTTCATATCAGTCGCAATGATCATGACGCTCAGTGATCAAACTGAAGGCCTCCAGGCGGTACTGAAATCTTCAGAGCGCCTCGACACTTGACCTGGGGTTTTATTGGTCACCTGAGGCCCGGATGACGAAGGTGACGCACTTTTCCTCTATCTCTCTGCATGGTGAGGCTGCCAGGAGTGGTGCTGCGCTTCTGCCGACTGCCCCGGCCTTCGTCGTGGTGAACGCCAGCGTCACGCGGACTAGCTTTTGGCGGCAGTGGCCTTGCGACGGCGCCGTTGGGCCTTCTCACGACAGCTCCTGGAGCACCACCGACGGGCTCTTCCGGACTCATCCCTCTCGATGGGCTCCTGACAGTGTTCGCAAGTCCGGATCCTGTGCAGAGCTGGGTCGACTCCGCGGCGGGCCCGTTGCCCGCAGAGATATGAGCACCAGCGACGCTGGCCGGCACTGGAATTTGCTTTCGGGAGAAGGTCCTGGCAGAACTCACAGATCCCAGCTGGCGAGTGAAGAAAGCGCTCGGGTGAAGTGAGATGGCTCCAGCGGCGGGCGTGCTGCCGGCAGGCCGCTGAGCACGTCTGGCGGTGCGATCGAGAGCCTGGGGGCAGAGGCCTTTCGCAGGCTATGCAGCGACGGTCTTCTTGGCGGGCAGGATCATCGCCGGCGCTGGAAGCCGTCGAGGCAGCGTGACCTTGCTGGCGCTGAAGGTAGGCGGTGCGGCGGCATGCCGATGAACAGAGCCGGTGGCGCTGTCCGACCTGGATCTTCATCGGCTTCTGGCAGATGCGGCAGGGGGCTGTGGTTTGCCGTCTGCGGTGGGCCCGGGTCCTGCAGCGCATTGAGCAGAGGATCGCCCGTCGGCCGAAGGTATCGCTGGGCGGAATGGCTGTGCCACACTCCACGCACTTCTTCGTCTCGAGTGTTGTTCGCAGGAGGCCAGGATCACGGCCGGTGATGGCGGCGAGGCGGGCCCAGGACGGTTTGCCCCTGGGGCCATGTGGTTCGTTGAGGAATTTTCGCAGGTAGGGCGGCGGGAGGTGGTTGGCCTGCGCGAGACGCCGAATGAACATGGGGGCGCCCTCTCCCGCCTTCGGCCGGACCTGAAAGGGGAGTGGGGCGAGCTGCGGGTCGGCGTTGCCGAGTGTCACTGCCTCCCGCCCGCTGTTGGCGGGTCGTTCGGCCGATCGCGCCCAGAGGCGATGTCTAAGTCGACGGCCAGCAGTCCGCTTTTAGTGATCTTCTCGGTGCCGGTCAGGATGGCGTCGACTGCAGCCCCGCGGATTTGATGAGCGAGTGTGCCAATCATGCCGCCGGTGCGAGTGTGGAGGAAGCGGTCGAGTCGAGCCAGGGTGCCACGTTTATGCTGGTGCAGGAGGAGAGTTTCTTCCATCTGCGCCACGAGACCTTTCCATTCCTTGTTGTAAGGGAACTGGTGGGTGATCACGGAGGTGAAGCGTCCCGCAATCTGGTCACCACGGGTGCCGGAGAGGAGGCCCCCGGACTCGATGTCGATTCCGGCGTAGGCAAACGTAGCTGGGATGCGCTCGGAGAAGTACTTGAGCGTGTCGGATGCCTCAGCTCCCGTACGGGTGTGCAGGGAAATGTTATGAATCTCGTCGACCAGGACCATGCCGGTTCGGGCGGTGGTGCAGACGCCGACCACGGCTTCGGTGAGGTCAGTGAAGTTCAGACTGCGGGTGACGGGGAGGCCGAGGAAGCGAGCGAACTCGGCGGCGATCATGCGGGATGTCGCGGCTGGCGGGACGGTGATGTAGACGACCGGAATGCGTTCGTCCTGGCCTGGGTGCCGACGCCGGTCCACAAGTTCGTGGGCCAGGCCAAGCTGGGTAAGAGCGATCGTCTTGCCGGTGTTCGCGGGCCCGGAGACGAGCAGGCCGCGGCGGGCGCTCACCGCGCCGCGGTTCAGGATGATCAGGCGACGTCCGCAGGTCACGGTGTGCCGGACCGTGGACGTGGCGATCACTTGAAGGCGCGCGTGATGGTTCAGCCGATCGTCGTCGTAGGCGCTCTTCTCGTCCTGCACCGACGGATCCGACTCGGCCGACGCAACGAGTGCCTCGTACTCAGCCTCGCTCATGATGGCCATCGGCTGGCCCAGGGATGTTGCGATAAACCCGCGCCACCCGGGGAGGGTAGTGAGATGCTGACCGATGTCGCCGCCAGCCTGACCGGGTAGTGGTCTGATCACGAACGTCTCCAGGGGTCCTCAAGCGGGTCGAAGAGTCCCAGCGGGATCACCTCAGCCATCTCTTCTTCGTCCACGGATTCCTCGACGGCTGGCGCGTCTGCAGGCTGCGGCTCGGGGAGGACGACAGGGGCAGGAGCCGTCACCTTGGTCCGGGCCACCACTTGGCGGTCGCGCTTGGAGGGCCTGTTCTTCTTCCTCTTCTGGCCGGGCTCGGCCGGGTCCGGTCCGGCGTTAGCGCGGGTCAGCAAAGCGGCCACGGCCTCGGCGAGTTCTTCCTCGGTGGCCTTGGGAAGCTGGTGACTGACGTGGTCCCAGGCGAGATCACCGAAGGGAACCGGCGTCCGGTTCAAGTACTTCCACGTCGCCTGGATCCACTCGCCGTCACCGCGGTGGTTGCGTACCCAGACGCGAGAGACGTCGTAGGGGTCGCGATGGACCTCCCAGAGCCCCCGCTTGGCCGTGACACCTGAAACGCGCCGACGCATGGGCCCGAGTTCCGGAGCGTCGTAGGTGCGGTTATTGATACGAATGCCGTAGGAGTTGACGGCTCGCCAGGCAGTGGGCAGAAGCTCGGTGTAGTCGTCTGCGCTGAGCGCGACCGGGACGTAGCCGGTGGACTCCACCAGCGCGGCATACTTCTGGTTCGGAGTGAACAGCCGCCCGGGGTGATCGGGGTCTCGCAGCCCGTCATGCGGGCGGTTCTGCCACTTTGCCACCACCCATTCATCGAGGAGCTCCTGCAACTCGGGCAGCGACCAAAGGTTTTCTTTCTCCGGGTGTCGGCCGCGACGGTCAGTGTTGCGGCCGGTGTATCCGGGGAGGAACTGCACGAACATCGTGGCAACCGAACCCAGCATCTTCTCGATGTGGCCCTTCTCGAAGGGCGAGCCCTTGTGAGTCGGCTGGAACTCGATCTCCAGGAACCTGCACGATGCCCGGAAGTTGTGCGAGATGAACACCTTTCCGTGATCGCAGACGATCATCTCCGGGACGATCACCGGCTTGGCAGCTGCATGCTCCAGACGCTCATCCAGTGTCAGCAGCCTGCGGTGAGGCAGCACAGAGCGGGACATCTTGAGGGCATCTACCCAGCCCGGCCGCATCAACTCGGGCGTGACGGTCCTCGCCAGCAGCACGCTGGCGTCGACGGACTTCGTCGACGGCCGCAGGACAAGCGCCGTCGGGGTCCGGGTCGCGACATCGATCATGCCTGTGAGCTCGACCTTGCCGACCACTCCGTTGTCGAGGCGGACCATCACATCCAGCGGGGTGGAGTCGATCTGCATGACCTCGCCCGGAGCGCTCACCGTCAGCTCTCCCAAGGTCGTGCCCGCCGTATGAGCCTTCGAACGGCGCGTCACCGCCGAGCCCAGAGTGTGAGTACCCGCCGTCAGTTTCTCCACCAACCGGTAGAGCGTGGCCCGGGAAGGCCACTGGGGCTCCGCTTGTCCGTCCTCGGGCTCGTCGTCCCCGGTATCCGTCTCGCCTTCATCCTCGGTGTGCGTGAGGATCTCTTTCGTCCGCCAGATCAGGTAAGACGCCGTCCGAGTAGAGGGGTCGACACCTTCCTCGATGGCCTGGCGCATCGCCTCGACCACTCTGACGTCCACCGTCCCGAACTGTGGCCGCTTGCGGGCCGCTCGGCGATCGGCCAGCCCGGCAACCCCTTCCTTGAGGTAGCGGCGACGCAGCCGGGCGACCGTGTAGGCCGTCACGGGGCGACCGGATCGGGACAGCTCGGCCGCCTTGGCCTCGTCCCGTGCGGCCAACGATGTGCCGGCCCAGTATTCCTCGCGCGGCGTAGCGCCGGGCTCCGCGTCCGGCGGAAGCCCATGTACGACTTCCAGAATGTGCCCCTCCCACCAGAGAGCCTGCTGGACCGCTGCGGCAGGCAGCAGATCCAAGCCGGACGAGGCAGGCAACGGCATCCGCTCCGGGCGGAACAAGACCTCGAAGTCCTCTGCCGCGAACAGCTCGAGCAACGCCACCACGCGATGCGGAGCCTCCGTGTCCTCCAGAAGTGCGGCCTGCGCGGTCACTTCGAGCACTCCGCGGACCTGCCCGTCGAACCGAACCCGCTCGCCAACTGCCAGGACCGGCGGGCGCCTCAGCCGGCCCATTGCCGCCGCCCCTCCGCCCAGACCAGGCTTCCGGTCTCCAGCAGCCCTCCCGAGAGATCCGCCTTCAGCTTGCCCAACCACAACAGGTGGAACAGCACTGGCAGCACCTGGATCCGGTCGCCGACCAGCTCAGCCCCGTCCCACAGACTCTTCGGCTGGCTGAAGACCTCCAGGAGTCGCTCGACTATCGCTCCCGGTCGGCCGCAGCGTGCCCGGCGATACCGCGCCAGCCACCGAACGTTCGCCATGAAAGTCGGCTCGGGACGGCCCACCCACTCGAACTCCCAGCCCACCGCAGAGCAGGCCCGCTGGGCCGCTGCGAAGGCCTCCCGCGTGCCCTCGTCCATATCGTCCTCGGCACGGACATCCACGATCCGCGCCTGCCCTGTAGCCAACCGGACAAAGTAGTCAGGGGCGTGGCGGCGACGCCGTTCGCCGTCGTGCCAGTGCAGCCAGAACGGCTGCGACGATATTGCCCTGACCTGCGGATCTCTATCAAGCAGGATCAACCTGTCTCGCTCGAGCCAGGATTCATAGCCCACGTGATCCCGCACGGTCGCCGAGTAGTACCAGCCTGCGAAACCCGGCGTTCCCTTGTCCCAACGAAACGGCCGGACAGGTTCGACTGCCTCGAACGGGACCTTCCAACTCGCCCCCAGAGCGTGCTTGCGACGCTCACCGTTACTGAGAAAGTCCAGCTCAAACGCCGTTAACGCTTCATCGCCGTACGCACACGACAGTGCCTTCACTGCACCCCCAACCCGGCGGGCTGAGCAGATCCTCAACCTTTGGTGAGACTAACCACTGTTTCAGCAACTTCGCTGAGATTCGCAGAATCTTCGCTGAGACAGGACAACCTCACCTACCGGTCCACTACCCAGGCCACTTTCCACAGATTGGCCCTGTCCGGCGCCTCAGTGGCCCTCTACATTCATGATCATGAGAATTCGTACCGTGGACGCCTTCACCGACCGCCCCTACGCCGGGAACCCCGCGGGGGTCGTCATCTGGGCCGAGGGGCCCTTCCCCGAGGACCACCGGCTCCAGCGGCTCGCCAACGAGATCAACCTCGCCGAGACCGCCTACGCGCACCCCCTCACCGACGACCCGGAGGCCGACTGGGCGCTGCGCTGGTTCACCCCCGCCACCGAGGTCGATCTGTGCGGGCACGCGACCCTGGCCACCGCGCATGTGCTGCACACCGACGGCACCGCCTCCGGCACCGTGCGCTTCCGCACCCGCAGCGGCATCCTGACCGCCACCACCGCGGCCGACGGGGAGATCACCCTCGACTTCCCGACCGCGCCGCTCACCGGGATCCCCGTGCCCGAGGGCGTCGAGGCGGCCATCGGCGCCGAGGTCGTGCGTGCCTACGACACCGGCCCGCTCGGCGACCTCCTGCTCGAGTTGGCAGACGAGAAGACCGTGCGCGGGCTCACCCCCGACCAGTCCGCGCTCACACGCCTCCCGCACCGCTGCGTGCTCGTCACGGCACGCGCCGAGGAGGGGGCGGCGCCGGGGCGCGGCACCAAGGGGTACGACTACGTCTCCCGCAACTTCGCCCCGGCCGTCGGCATCCCCGAGGACCCGGTCACGGGCAGCGCCCACACCGCCCTCGCGCCCCTGTGGTCGGAGCGGCTGGGCAGCGACACCCTGACGGGGCTTCAGGCGTCGGCGCGCACCGGGCTCGTGCGCACCACGCTGCGCGGCGAGCGTACGGAGCTGACGGGCACGGCGGTCACCGTCCTGGACGCGCAACTGCGCGCCGAGTTCTGAACCGGTTCTCCGACGGTTCCGAACCGACAGGGGGCGGACGCGGGCGGCGTCGGCGCACCCACGTCCGCCCCTGCGCCGCCCCGCCCCCTTCCCCGTCACGCCGTGGGCAGCCACCCCACCTTGCCCGCGAGCAGCGCGTACCCCGTGAAGGCCACGATGTCGATCAGCGCGTGCGCCACCACCAGGGGCCCGACCCGCCCCCAACGCCGGTACAGCAGCACGAAGATCACGCCCATCGCCATGTTGCCGAGCATGCCGCCGATGCCCTGGTACAGGTGGTACGAGCCACGCAGCACCGCGCTCGCGGCCAGCGCCGCCATCGGCGCCCAGCCCGACTGGTCGAGCCTGCGCAGCAGATAGCCGACGACGATGACCTCCTCCACCACGGAGTTCTGCACCGCCGAGGCGATCAGCACGGGGAACTTCCACCACACGTCGGGCAGCGACTCGGGAACCACCGTGAGGTTGAACCCCCCGGCGCGCGCGCCGAGATAGAGCAGCAGCCCCGTCCCGCCGATCCCCGCCGCGACCAGCGCGCCCCATCCCGCGTCGAATCCTGGCCTGCGCCTGTCCAGGCCGAGGGCGCGCAGCCCACCGGCCCGTTCCCGCGTCAGCAGATGCGCCACGAGCGCGACGGGCACGAGCGCCGTGGCGATCCCGAAGAGCTGCCAGGCCAGGTCGAGCCACGGGCGGTCGGGCGCGCGCGAGGTGTTCAGCTTCGCGGCCTGGTCGGCGAGCCCGCCCGGCGCGGTCAGCGAACCGATGAAGCTGATCAGCGCCGAGACCGCGCTCGCGCCGAGGGACAGGGCCAGTACGAGCACCGTCTCCTGCCGCAGCAGCCTCGGCGACAGCCCGCCGCCGGGCGGCACAGGGGACGCAGGGGTCGAAGCGGTGTCACGCGCCTGTGACTGCACACATGCCTCCAGTTCAGCAATCCCGCCTCTTCGGCACTCCCGCCCCGCTAGGGTCTCGAAAACGGGTACGGGGAGCGCGCGACAGGCCGGGGGGACGAGCGCCATCCGTCACGGCATACCGCCCTTTCCTGTCGCCTTCCCGCCATCAAGGGGCTTCCAGGAGGGGCGTGGACGCCATGGGACGTCACAGCTTGCCCGACGACTCTGCTTCGTACGGCGCGGGGGCATCCCCAGCGCTCGAACCGCCACGCCAGGAGCGGCCGCCGTCCCGTCAGGAGCGGCGCGGGACACGGCGCCGCGCCGTCCTGATCGCCACGGCCCTCGTGCTCGCCGTGGGCACCGGCGCAGCCGTCGCCGTGCGCACGGACGTCCTCCCGCTGGGCGACGACTGCGAGGAGAGGTCGGTCCGGCTGCGTGTCGCGGCGGCGCCCGACATCGCCCCCGTGCTGCGCGAGGTCGCCGACCGCGCCCGCGAGCGGCGCCTCACCTCGGACGGGCACTGCCTCGACGTCCGCGTCAGCGCGCGCTCGGGCGCCGAGATGGCGACGGAGCTGGCGCGCGGGGGGAGCGGCGGCCAAGCGGGACGCGGCGGCGAGCGCGCGTACGAGGTGTGGCTGCCCGACTCGGCGCTGTGGGTGGACCGTGCCGCGTCGTCCGACGGCGCACCGCCGCTGGAGACCGTCGGCAACGTGGCCAGCTCCCCCGTCACCCTGGCCACGATGCCCTCGGCGGCCGAGCGACTGGGCTGGCCGGAGAAGAGCTACAGCTGGGCGGGGATCGCGGGCGCCGCGACCGGCGAGAAGGCACTGCGCGTCGGCAGCGCCGATCCCGCGCGCAGCGCGACGGGGCTGCTGGCGCTCACCGCGATCCAGCGCTCCACGGCCAAGGAGCGCGGCAAGGACGCCGAGACCCGTACGGCGGCTGCCGCCGAACTGCTCGCCGAGCGCGCGGCCCCCGGGGACACGCAGGTCATGGCGACGCTGCCGAAGGACGACTCCGGCACGGAGAAGGGCAAACCGCAGCGCAACCAGGCCCTGCTCGTCTCCGAGCAGGCCGCCTTCGCGCACAACACCTCGGCCAACAGCGCGCCCGGCCTGAAGCTGTTCTATCCGAAGGACGGCGGCACCCTGCTCGACTACCCGTACACCCTCGTCGACGAGGAGAGTCTCGGCACCAAGAAGAGCCGCGCGGCCTCCCGTTTCCAGACCCTCCTGGGCGACGCGCAGGGCCGCCGCGCGCTGACCCGCGCGGGCTTCCGGCTCCAGGACGGCGAGGCCGAGCCCGCCGTGACCCACCGCGCGGGCGGGCGCGAGCCGCAGCCGTACGGGGCCGCACCGGCCGATCCGCCGTCGGCCGGTACGGTACGCGCGGCCCTGGGCATGTGGACGATCACGGTACAGAGCGCGCGGCTGACGCTCGTCGTGGACGCGTCGGCCTCCATGTCGGCGGCCGTGCCAGGGCGTGCGGGGCAGTCACGGATGGACGTCACCAAGGCGTCGCTGCTCCAGGGGCTCTCGCAGTTCACACCGGACGACGAGATCGGCCTGTGGGAGTTCGCCACCCGTCTTGAGAGCGAGCGCGACTACCGCGAGCTGGTGCCCACCGCGCGGCTGGGCGACCGCGGTGGCGACGGCACGACCCAGCGCGACAGGCTCACCTCGGCCTTCGGCCGTCTGCACCCGATCCCGGGCGGGGCGACGGGCCTGTACGACACGGCACTCGCCGCGTACGAGAAGGCCCGCGAGACCTACCGTCCCGGCAAGTTCAACGCGCTGGTCGTGCTCACGGACGGCGCCAACCAGGACCCGGACAGCATCTCCCGCAAGAAGCTGACCGAGAAGCTCAAGCGGCTCAGCGGCGGCGACCGTCCCGTGCCGCTGATCGCCGTCGCCGTCGGGCCCGACGCCGACGAAGAGGCGTGCGAGGACCTCGCCGGGGCGACGGGCGGCTCGGCTCACCAGGTCGACGATCCCGCGCAGATCTACTCCGTGATCCTCAAGGCCGTCATGGCGGCGGGCAGCAAGCTCTGACCCGCCCCCACCCGCCGCGCGGCATACAGCACCGCACACGGCACCGCACAGGGCGCAACACGCCGCGCACAGCACAGCACCGCACGCGGCATGCGCCACGCCGCGGAACCCCCGTCAGGGTCCGGCAGGCCAGGTGTGCACCGGCTCCCCGGTCAGGGCCAGTTCGCGGTAGCGCCGCGTCACCGCCGCCAGTGCCTTGTCCCGGTCCAGGCCCGCTTCCTGCGCCCGGTGATAGGCCGCCGCCTGCCAGGAGGCGCCGTTCACCCCCAGGCGGCAGCGCTCCTCGATGACGGACAGGTACCGGTCCCTGTCCGCCGCCTCCACGCCCCAGGCGTCGAGCCCGGCCGCGGCGAGGGGCAGCAGTTCCTCCCGCACGAGCCGCACCGCCGGCACCTTTGCCAGCCCGCCGCCCCTCCCCGCGCGAGGCCACCACAGGTGCGCGTCGATGCCGTGGCGGCATGCCGCGTCGAAGTTGCGGGAGGCGTCCTCGAAGGGCAGCCGCGCCCACACCGGGCGCGGTTCGTCGGACAGGGCGCGGACCAGCCCGTAGTAGAAGGCGGTGTTCGCCAGGACGTCCGTGACGGTGGGCCCCGCGGGCAGCACCCTGTTCTCCACCCGCAGATGTGGTACCCCGTCGACCACTCCGTAGACGGGCCGGTTCCAGCGGTAGACGGTGCCGTTGTGCAGCGTCAGCTCGGCCAGCGTCGGGGTGCCGCCCTCGTCCAGCACGCGCAGGGGTTCCTCGTCCTGGCAGATGGGGAGCAGAGCCGGGAAGTAGCGCAGGTTCTCCTCGAAGAGGTCGTAGGCCGAGTCGATCCACCGCTCCCCGAACCAGGTGCGCGGCCGTACGCCCTGCACGGACAGCTCGGGCGGGCGGGTGTCCGTCGACTGGAGGAAGAGCGGCGGCCTGGACTCGCGCCACAGTTCACGGCCGAAGAGGAAGGGCGAGTTGGCGCCGAGCGCGATCTGCGCGCCCGCGACCGCCTGGGCCGCGTTCCACGCGTCGGGAAAGCGCTCGGGGGTCACCTGGAGGTGGAGCTGTACGGACGTGCACGCGGCCTCGGGCGCGATCGAGCCGGAGGTGCACCTGAGCCGCTCGACCCCCTGTATGTCGAGGACGACCTCCTCGCCGCGCGAGGCCATGATCTGGTCGTTGAGCAGCGTGTACCTGGCCGCCGAGGTGAGGTTCGCCGAGACGAGGTCCTCGTCCGTGAGCGTCGGCAGAATACCGATCATCACAATGCGCGCGTCCACCTCGCTCGCCTGCCTGTCCGCGTAGGCGAGTCCCGTGCGCAGTTCCTCCGCCAACTGGTCGAAGACCCGCCCGGAGAGCTGGTGCGGCACGATATTCACTTCGAGATTGAACTGTGCCAGCTCGGTCTGGAAATCCTCGCTCGCTATTCGCTCCAGAACCTCCGCATTCATCATCTGGGGCATCCCGTGGGCATCGGCGAGATTCAGCTCGATCTCCAGCCCCATGAGATTCCTGGGACGGTCGAACCGCTTCTCTTCCAGCAATCGCTCCAGACTCTGAAGACACTGGCGCAACTTCCGCCGGTACCGCTGCCGATCGGACAGGTCGAACCTGTCGGCCACGACCTTCTCTCCCATCGGGACGTCCCTCCTCGATACGGCCCCGTCGTGTCAGCCATGATGCCCTGCCATGTGATCGACAACGCCTCACCGGCCCCCACAGGCTCAACAGCCGCTAGGCTGGACGGAGTCGCACGCAGGCACATTCCGGAGGCATACGGTCCGGGGCCGGGGGCCGGCACGCGGGGCTCGTGAAAAAAACCGACGAGTTTCCGCCGACCGCGTATTCCACTTCCTTCGAGGCAGACGACGCACATAAGGCACTCATCAGCGGGAATGCCCCCTCTTAAACGTCCTGATATCCCCTTCCGGTGATGAAGGACACTTGCTAGCTGAAACTCCACCTGAACACGTGTCGTATAAACTCCGCCACGAGGCAGAGACTTGGCGCCCCTACGGCTCCCGACTGTCGACGCCCCCGCCGCCCTCGCGGCCCCTCTACGCCGACAGTGCCGTCCGCGCCCCCGCCAAGCACCACATGTCTCCGAAGTGAGAGGCGACCTACCATGCCGCTGCATGTCCCCCCGGCCCCCGCCCCCGCCCTGCGCAGTGTCCTCACCGCCCTCCGGTCGCCTACGGCCGTACGAGGATCCCGCACCCCCGCCGCCGTACGTACCGCGCACGGCACGCTGCGCCCCGAACTCCCGCTGCCCGTCCACGAGATGGCCCGCGTCCAGTCGGCCGACGACGGGCCCCGCACCCGGCTCACCGGTTGGCGGTTCCTGCTCCGGGACACCGGCAGCGCCGCCGACGGCAGGTCGGTGGGCGCGGCGGAGGCCATGCTGACGGCGGACGGCTGGGCCTTCGCCTACTTCTGCGAAGGCCCCTACGTCACCTCTACGGAGCGGGCACTGCGCCAGGCCGAGTCGCTGTCCACGGACTACCAGCCCCGGCTGCTGTCCGTCCCGGAGCTCTACATGCTGACGCTGTGGCTGCACCACGACACCGGGGCCGACGCGGCAGAGGGCACCCCGGAGCCCTCGGACGTGCTGATCCCGCTGGCCCCCGCGCCGCCCGGGATCGCCGCGCACCAGCCGCACCGTCTCGACGCGCTGCTGCCGCTGCTGACGCGCCGTCTGGTGACCGCGCCGCGGCTGCGCACCTCTGTCTGATCCGTCGCACCCGTCTGGCATGTTGGCGTTTCGGCGGAATGTCTCTCCGGCCTCGTTGTGACCACGGCCCACTCCCCCGGACGGACTAGCCCTCGCTCCTCTCGAACCCCCCGAAAGGAGGGTCGAGTTGAGGGCAACCGGCCGCCTGGGTGACGCGTCTTCATCAGTTGAGGAGTGCTGAGTCGAAATCCCTGCGGAATCGAGCTCGTAGGGGAAGACTGGGACCACGTCGAAAAACGGGGGGAGCGGTCATGAACGTAAGGACAGGCCGCACGACATACACCACAACGCAACGGAAGACGACACCGACAATGTGCAAGCACCAGCCGCCGTGCCCGACAGCAGACTCCGCCGACCGGGAGGCCGCCCATCCTGTGGCCCACTTCCCGGAACAGGGGTGGAGTCTGCTGTGCAACGGAGTTCTCCTCTTCGAGGACACGGGTGAGCTGCTGCCGGATGGTCAGATCATCGCTCCGCACAAGCCGCTCGGTACTCAGCACATCGCCACCGCGGCCTGACCACGCCGCAACGGCACCATGGAAGGCCAGGGCCGGCACGGCAGCACCTCGCCGCACCGGCCCTGACACATGCCGGGACGCTTCTCAGCGCCCCGGCACCCGGTCCCGCTTCGCTTCCGCGGCTCAGCCTCAGCCGTCGTACTCCTCCACCGGCGGGCACGAGCAGACCAGATTGCGGTCCCCGTAGGCCCCGTCGATCCGCCGCACCGGCGGCCAGTACTTGTCCGAGGACTCCACGCCCGCCGGGAAGGCGGCTTCCTCCCTGCTGTACGGGTGCTCCCAGTCACGGCCGAGCTGCGCCGCCGTGTGGGGCGCGTTGGCCAGGGGGTTGTCGTCCTTCGCCCACTCCCCCGAGCCGACCTTCTCGATCTCGCCGCGAATGGCGATCATGGCCTCGCAGAAACGGTCCACCTCGGCGAGGTCCTCGCTCTCCGTGGGCTCGATCATCAGCGTGCCCGCGACGGGGAAGGACATCGTCGGCGCGTGGAAGCCGTAGTCGATCAGCCGCTTGGCGACATCGTCGATGCTCACGCCGGTCTGCTTGGTCAGGGGCCGCACGTCGATGATGCACTCGTGCGCGACGAGGCCGTTCGGGCCCGTGTAGAGCACCGGGTAGTGCGGCTCCAGGCGCTTGGCGATGTAGTTGGCGCTGAGCACGGCCACCTGCGTGGCACGGCGCAGCCCCTCGGCGCCCATCAGCCGCAGATACGCCCAGGAGATCGGCAGGATCCCCGCCGAACCCCACGGCGCGCCGGAGACCGGGCCGATACCGGTGCTGGGCCCGGCGGCGGCCTGGAGGGGGTGGTTCGGCAGGTACGGGGCAAGGTGCTCGCGCACGCCGATGGGGCCCACCCCGGGGCCGCCGCCGCCGTGCGGGATGCAGAACGTCTTGTGCAGGTTCAGGTGCGACACGTCCGCGCCGAACCGTCCCGGCTTCGCCACGCCCACCAGCGCGTTGAGGTTCGCGCCGTCCACGTACACCTGGCCGCCCGCGTCGTGCACGGCGGCGCAGATGTCGCTGATGTGCTCCTCGAACACGCCGTGCGTCGAGGGGTAGGTGACCATCAGCACGGCCAGCTCGGAGCCGTGCTTCTCGATCTTGGCGTGCAGGTCGTCCAGCTCGACGTCGCCGTTCTCGCTGGTCTTCACGACGACGACCTTCATGCCCGCCATCACCGCGCTCGCGGCGTTGGTGCCGTGCGCTGAGGAGGGGATGAGGCAGACGGTGCGCTGCTCGTCACCGGCCGCGCGGTGGTACGCGCGCACCGCGAGCAGTCCCGCCAGCTCACCCTGCGAACCGGCGTTGGGCTGGAGGGAGACCTTGTCGTAGCCGGTGATCTCGGCCAGCCGCTCCTCCAGCTCCTGGATGAGGGTGAGATAGCCCTGCGCCTGCTCGGCGGGCGCGAAGGGGTGCAGCGCGCCGAACTGCGGCCAGGTGACCGGCTCCATCTCCGTCGTGCCGTTCAGCTTCATCGTGCAGGAGCCGAGCGGGATCATGCCGCGGTCCAGCGCGTAGTCGCGGTCGGCGAGGCGGCGCAGATAGCGCAGCATCGCCGTCTCCGAGCGGTGCTCGTGGAAGACCGGGTGCGTCAGGTACTCGTCCTCGCGCAGCAGCCCTGCGGGCAGCGTGTCGTCCGTCGCCGCGTCCAGCCGCTCGACGTCGGCCTCGACCTCGAAGGCGGCCCACACGGCGGCGAGCTGGGCGCGGCCCGTCGTCTCGTCGCAGGTGATCCCGACGTGGTCGGCGTCCACGTGCCGCAGGTTGACGCCCTTGTCGCGGGCGCGGGCCACGATCCGGGCCGCGCCGTCCGGCACCCGCACGGTGACGGTGTCGAAGTACGCCGCGTGCACGACCTCCACGCCGCCCTGCCGCAGGCCCTCGGCGAGGAGCGCGGTGTAGCGGTGGGTGCGGCGCGCGATGGCGGCCAGCCCGTCGGGGCCGTGGTAGACCGCGTACATCCCGGCCATCACGGCGAGGAGCACCTGCGCGGTGCAGATGTTGCTGGTGGCCTTCTCGCGGCGGATGTGCTGCTCACGGGTCTGGAGCGCGAGGCGGTACGCCTGGCGGCCGTCGGCGTCCTTGGAGACGCCGACGAGACGGCCCGGCAGGCTGCGCGCGTACGCGTCGCGCACGGACATGTAGCCCGCGTGGGGCCCGCCGAAGCCCATGGGGACGCCGAAGCGCTGGCTGGAGCCGACGGCGATGTCCGCGCCCAGTTCGCCGGGCGAGGTGAGGAGGGTCAGCGCGAGCAGATCGGCGGCGACGGTGACGATGGCGCCCAGCTCGTGGGCCTGGTCGACGAGGGCACGCGGATCGCGCACGGCGCCGGAGGCGCCCGGATACTGGAGCAGGACGCCGAAGACGCCACGCTCGGCGATCGCGGCCGGGATGCCCTCGCTCAGATCGGCGACGACGACCTCGACGCCGGTGGGCTCGGCCCGGGTCCGCAGGACGGCGACAGTCTGCGGCAGGCAGTCGGCGTCGACGAGATACACGCCCTGCTTGACCTTGCCGACCCGGCGCGACATGGCCATCGCCTCGGCCGCCGCGGTGGGCTCGTCCAGGAGGGAGGCGCCGGAGGTGGGCAGTCCGGTCAGGTCCGCGACGACGGTCTGGAAGTTGAGCAGCGCCTCCAGGCGGCCCTGGGAGATCTCGGGCTGGTACGGGGTGTACGCCGTGTACCAGGCGGGGTTCTCCATGACGTTGCGGAGGATCACGGGCGGGGTGAACGTCCCGTGGTACCCCAGGCCGATCATGGAGTGCAGCACCTCGTTGCGCCCGGCGAGGGAGTGCAGCTCGGCCAGCACGTCCGCCTCGCTGCGGGCTTCCGGCAGGTCGAGGGCTTCGACGCTCTTGATCACGTCGGGCACCGCGGCGGCGGTCAGCTCGTCCAGCGAGCCGTAGCCGACCTGGGCGAGCATCTTCGCCTGCGCGCCGGTGTCGGGGCCGATGTGGCGTCGCTCGAACGGTGTGCCGCGCTCCAGCTCGGTGAGGGGGATGCGATGGGAAGTCATCTGCGGAGGCCTCCTGGTCTCTGCGACCTTTGGGGGCACCACGGCGCGGGTGCCCGGATGGCCTCCCCCTCTGTCATCACGACCTGAGAGTTTCACCGGACCGTCCGGCAGTGTGGCCCGCCCGGCCCGGCTTTCACCGTCGGTGAGGAGGGGCACCCGGCGCTGGACCGCGGCCCGCCCTGCTTTCCAGAGTGACCTCGTCCGCGCGGTACGTGAGCCTGAGAGATTCCGGGGAGGGGTTGCTCCTTCGGCGCCTCGGGCGACTTTGCCAGAGGACTCTCCCGCACGGGGTCGACAGCCGTTTCCGAGCCTACCAGCGAGGTAGGACGAGGGGACCGGCTGTGCGCTCAAGTGGCCAATGGCCGAAATCTGCCTTTTCGTTGTACTAAGGACTCCAGGGACTCTGATGGAGCAGCCGCGACCAGGAGGAGGGACCGTGCAGACCGATATCGATCCGCGGAGCCTGATCGGCCGCAGGGCCGTCGACAGCAGGGGGACGAAGATCGGCACCGTGGACGAGGTGTATCTCGACGACGCCACGGGCGAACCCGAGTGGGCTGCCGTACGCACCGGCATCTTCAGCCGTGACGCCTTCGTACCCCTGGAGCCGAGCGAGGTGGAGAACGAGGCGCTGCGCATCCCCTTCGAGCGCGACCTGATCAAGGAAGCGCCCGACTTCGGAGTGGGCCGCCACCTCTCCCCCGAGCAGGAGCTACAGCTCTACCACCACTACGGGCTCGACGTGCCCGTGAGGGGCGAGGGCCCCTCCCCCACCACGGCACCCCCCGTCCCGCCGCTCGCGGCCCGGGACCGGAACTTCGGGCGCGTGGCCGGGTCCGGTTCCGGCTCCGGGGGCTGAGAGGCGGCACCCGGGGGACGATCCGCCCCTGCGGCACCGTCGGCACCGGGCAGCCCTGCCGTCGCCGCCCGCGCGGCCGGGTCAAGGTCAGGGGACGAGGGCGAGGGCAGGTCCGCGTCGGCCGCCGTCCGCGCCATCGCCGCCAGTGGTGGCGGATCGGCCGGGCTGAGGTCCGGATCGCCGACGGAGAACGTCCGCACCCGGCCCGGTACCGAGCCCGGATACTCGAACCGCACGGTCACCCTGCCTATGCCGCTGCCCTGGACCCACCCCGGCCCGTACTCGGCGTGCCGGACATCGTGCCCCGCCACCCAGCGCCTGCCCACGGGCACCTCGGCGGCAGGCTCACGCGCCGGTGCCGGTGCCGGTGCCGAGGCCGGTTCCCCGTTCCGCGGCTGCTCGGCCGCTGATCCGGTCCCGGTTCCGGTCGCCGACCCGGCGCCCACGGCTGTCCCGTCCGACCCGGCCGCCGGGTGCGCGGCGTCGTCCACCGCTTCCTCCACAGGCTCACCGGGAGCGACATCGGCGGCGAGAGCGGCACCGTCAGCAGCGCCCTCAGCGCCACCGGCCGCACCCTCACCGCCGGCAGCGGCATCAACCGCACTGAGCGCCTCCGCCGCACTGGCCTGCGCGAACAGATCCTCCTGCGTGAAGTCCGCGAGCCCGCTCACCCCGACCCCCAGCAGCCGCACCCCCGAGGTGGTGTCCACGCCGTCGATGAGCCGCGCCGCGGCCTCGCGCACCACCCCCGGGTCGTCGGTGGGCCCCCGGAGTGTCTCGGAGCGGGTGAGCGTCGAGAAGTCGTAGCTCCGGACCTTGATCACCACGGTCCTCCCTGAGCGCCCCGCCGCGCGCAGCCGCTCCACGCAGCGGTCCGCCAGCCGGGCCACCTCCAGCCGCACCCGGGTCCTGTCGGTGAGGTCCACATCGAAGGTGTCCTCGACGGAGACCGACTTCGCGTCCCGCTCGGCGACCACGGGCCGCGCGTCCAAGCCGTTCGCCATGGCATAGAGCGAAGCTCCGTGCGCCCTGCCCAGCAGCCGCAGCAGCTCCGCCTCGCCCGCCTCGGCCGTCTCGCCCACGGTGGTGATCCCGGCCCGGCGCAGGACCTCGGCCGTGGCGGGCCCGACGCCGGGCAGCGTCCGCACGGGCATGGGCGCCAGCAGCTCGCGCTCGGTGCCCGGCGTGATCAGCACCAGGCCGTCCGGCTTGGCCTGCTCCGAGGCGATCTTGGCCAGCATCTTGGACCCGGCGAGCCCCACCGAGCCGCTGAGCCCCGTGGCCCGCCTGATCTCCTCGCGCAGCCGCTCCCCGACGGCCCGCACGTCCTCGGCACGGGTCCCGGGCCCGACCTCGCCGCCCGCCTCCAGATCCACGAACGCCTCATCGAGGCTCAGCGGCTCCACGAGCGGGGAGAGGCGGGCGAGCAGTTCCATGACGATGTCGCTCACCTGCCGGTACAGCGCGCCGCGCGGCGTCAGATAGGCGGCGTTGGGGCACAGGCGCCGCGCCTGGGCCATGGGCATCGCGGAGTGCACCCCGAAGACCCGAGCCTCGTACGACGCGGTGGCGACCACCCCGCGCGGGCCGAGACCGCCCACGATCACCGGCTTTCCGCGCAGGCTCGGCTTCGACGCCTGCTCCACCGCGGCGAAGAAGGCATCCATGTCGAGATGCAGGATCGTCGGTACGCCCCTCACGCCTACCGATGCTGCCGCATGGCACTGACAATCTCACCCGCGGCACCCGCGACGCCGCCCCGCGCCACCTTCCGCACCGAGCGATCCCCGGCACGGGAGCACCGCTCACACGGCCCGGTTGCGCCTGCGGGCCAGCTCGTCACCGGGGTGTTCGCCGACGATGGTCTCGCCGGTGTCGACGCGCTCGCCGTGCAACTGCGACAGCGCGCCCTCGACGTCCTTCCACACCACGCCCACGGCGATCCCGAAGACACCCTGGCCGCCCTGGAGCAGATCGACGACCTCGTCGGGCGAGGAGCACTCGTAGACCGTGGCCCCGTCGCTCATCAGCGTCATCTGCGCCAGGTCCGTCATCCCGCGCGAGCGCAAGTGCTGCACGGCGGTGCGGATGTTCTGGAGCGAGACGCCGGTGTCCAGGAGCCGCTTCACGATCTTGAGTACGACCACGTCGCGGAAGCTGTAGAGCCGCTGGCTGCCCGAGCCGTAGGCCGAGCGGATGCTGGGCTCCACCAGACCTGTGCGGGCCCAGTAGTCGAGCTGTCTGTAGGTGATCCCCGCCGCCGAGCAGGCGGTGGGGCCGCGATAGCCGACCTCGCCCGGCTCCTGGCCCCGCGCGTCGGCCGCCTGCGGTTCCAGGGCCTGCGCGCGCGGTGCGGCAGGCCGCGCCGCGGACCCGGAGGCGGGAGAGGAGCCCCCCGCTGCCGTGCCGTCGCCGGTGCTACTCACGCGGACCTCCGTCCTCCACATCCCGGGTCGCCCCCGGAATCTGCCCACTTGAAGGTAGGCAGTCACCCGGGGTGCGTCAACGATCGCCACACTCGGCACGCCGAGTGATAATCACCCAAGGTGTGGTTTCCCGCACCCGCGAACCGGGAAGTGCTGACTGAATGGCCTCGGGAACCTCACAGGTTCACAGGTCCCCGAGGGCGACGGAGGTCACTGGCTGCTGGTGCCGAAGTCCTCGGGCGAGATCTGGTCGAGGAACTCGCGGAATTTCTCCACTTCGTCCTCCTGCTCGTCCGGGATCGCGATCCCGGCGTCGTCCAGCACCCCGTCACTGCCGTAGATCGGCGTTCCGGTGCGCAGAGCGAGCGCTATGGCGTCGGATGGACGGGCACTCACCTCGACTCCGCTGGCGAAGACCAGCTCGGCGTAGAACACGCCTTCGCGCAGGTCAGTGATCCTGACAGCCGTGAGCTCCTGCCCCACCGCTTCCAGGACGTCCTTGAACAGGTCATGGGTCAGTGGGCGCGCAGGCGTCATGCCCTGCTGTGCGAAGGCAATGGCCGTCGCCTCCCCAGGGCCGATCCAGATGGGGAGGTACCGGTCGCCGCCCACTTCACGCAGGAGCACGATCGGTTGGTTCGAGGGCATTTCGACCCGGACACCCACAACGTCGAGCTCGTTCACACAGTAACCCTAGGCCGTGCCCGGCCTGTTTGGGTAGTCGGGGCCCCCTCCCGGCTCCCGGCGCGCCGCTCCGGCGGGCCGCCCGCCAGGCGGTTTACCCGCTGCTGCCGGTCTTGTCGGGGTGAGCCGGTCCCTGTCAGGTCGAACGGAGGCCGAGCGCGGCCCGTACGAAGGCGGCGTGCAGCCGCACGGAGAGCCCTGACAGCTCCCGCGCCGTGGCCTCGGCCTTCGAGCGCGCCTGGGGGTTCTGATGGCGGCGCAGGGGCGCCACGATCTGCTCGACGAGATCGGCCTCGCGTTCGGCAGCGGCCTTCATCGAACGCAGATGACGGGGTTCGATGCCAAAACGCCCCAGGTCGGCCACCAGACGGGCGACGGCGACCTCGGCGACGTCGTACGCGCCGTCCACCGCCGGAGCGATGAGGCCGTACGACTCCCACTCCGCCAGCTCCTCCTCCGCCACCTCGGCCGTCGCGAGCAGCTCGGCCCGTCCCAGCCGGGCCGCCGTGGGTGCGGCCTGGGCCGCCTCTGCCATCTCAGCGTTCCGGTCCACCGGGCCGCGGGGCGGCCCCGGCGCCGGGAGGGGCGGCTGCTCGCCGCGAGCGAGGGCGTCGAGATGCTCCCTGATGACCTTCAGCGGGAGGTAGTGGTCGCGCTGTATGCGCAGGACGTAGCTGAGCCGCTCAACGTCCTCGGCGCTGAACTTGCGGTACCCCGAGGGGGAGCGCGTCGGCTCGACAAGGCCCTCCGTCTCCAGAAAGCGGATCTTGGAGATGGTGACCTCGGGAAACTCCTCACGGAGCACCTGGAGGACGGCCCCGATGCTCAGGGGGCCGCCGCTCCCGGCGGCGGTGCCGGTACCGGCACCGCCGGACGGTGAGCGCTGCATGAGCCTTCCCTGGAGCAGGTCAGACGGTCCGCGGGCTGGCGAAGAAGACCAGCCTGTACTTGCCGATCTGAACCTCGTCACCGTTTGCGAGCGGGACCGCGGCCTCCATCCGCTCACGGTTGACGTAGGTGCCGTTCAGGCTGCCGACGTCCGAGACCGTGAAGACTCCGTCCGGGCCGCGCCGGAACTCGACGTGGCGCCGGGAGACGGTCACGTCGTCCAGGAAGATGTCGCTCTCCGGGTGGCGGCCCGCCGTCGTCAGCTCGTTGTCCAGGAGGAAACGGCTGCCGGAGTTGGGGCCCCTCCGCACGACCAGCAGGGCCGAGCCCAGCGGCAGTGCGTCGACGGCGGCCTGCGCCTCGGGCGGAAGAGGCGACGGCGTCTGGCCGGTGACCTCTGCCTCGTACGCCTCCAGTCCCGAGATCGAGATCGTGGAGGTCGTCTCCGAGGACCCCTCGGCAGGCGCACCGCCGCGAAGCGGCGCCCCACAGTTGGAGCAGAACCGGCTCGCCTCAGCGGCCCGGGTCCCGCACCTGCTACACACCGGCAAGGCAAACCCTCCACCCGTACTTGAGGTTGATGGTGCCTCGGAACCTATGCGCCCCGACGCTCCGGGGTCAACAGAACCCGCCCCGTGACCACTCGAATTGTCCCCGGTGGGGGCACCGACCTCGTCACGGAACAGGGGGCGCTCCACACTCTCGCCTTCGGTGCTCCCCGCGTCTCCGTGCCGGGGAGCGCGGTGCCGCGCGGCACCGCTGCCGCCGTCCTGGCGGCTCTTGCCGAACAACTTCGCAAAAAAACTCACGGGCGATTCCCCTCGCACGAAACAGACCCGCCCGTGGGGCAGGACAGACCCTCGATGCTCTCATTGGCCGATACGGACGCCCAGAACAACGTCCGCGACCTACAGACAGTTTCCCTCACGCAGTGCACTACAGGCCCGGCGACCCCCGGTAGCCACTCCGTCATCTCACTGCGATGACGACCGAGCGTAGTCAGGCCGCTTCGCCGATCGCAAGGCGTCCACGGTGACCTTCTCGGAGCGGGTCACGGATACCGTGGCCTGCTCCTTCCGTAGAGTCTGCACGACTCCGCCGGGGATGTTCAGCGCCGGTTCGAGATCCTGCGGCTTGCCGATGACCTCGAACTGGTACGGCTGAGTGATCTTACGCCCATCGACCCGTACCCCTCCGTCACCGTCCGAAAAGTACGTATCCGCCACCACACGGACGTTGTTGACCTCTATCGCCTCGGCGCCCGCCGCACGCAGTTCCTGGACGGTGTCGAGGAGCATGTCGGCCTCCACCGACTTGTTGCGGTCGCCGACCTTCAGCTCGATGCCGGGGCCCTCCGCCGCGACAGTACCCGCCAGCACGCCCAGTTGGCGCTCCTTCTGCCGGGTCTGCTTACGGGCCTCCTCGGCCTGGTCCGAGCTGTTCTCCAGCTCGGTGCGCTGCCGGTCCAGGCTCTGCTTCTCGTCCTCCAGGCGCTTGGTGCGGTCGTCCAGCTCGTCGAGGATGCGCACCAGGTCCTCGTGACGGGCGCCGCGCAGGGCGCTGTTCTCGCTGGTGGAGCGCACCTGAATGGCGAGGCCGAGGCCGAGCACGAACAGCAGCAGGGCGACGATCAGTTGGGCCCGCGACACTCTCGGGGGCCACACGGCCTTCGCCAGCCGCTGACGTCCCGACAGCCCGTCTCCTCCCCCGTCGCCCTTGGACTCGTCCTTGGATGCGTCCTCGGGCCCGCGCTCGGGCCTGTCCTCCGCCTCGGTCCCGGCAGCGGGACCAGGGGCGGCGCCGGCGTCGGAGCCGCGCTCGGCTTCGGGGCGCGAGGTTCCGGTTCCGGGGCGCGCGTCGTCCCCGGGGGCGTTGCCACCCGTCCCCTTCGACGCACCGGAGGCGCCGGACGCACTGGACGCACTGGACGCACCGGAGTCAGCACCTCCGCCGCTCCGCTCCGGAACGGGGGGCCACGACGGGGGCCGCGCCGAGGACCGCTTCGAGGGACTGGCGTCCCCCGGTTCGCGCCGGGGCGCGGGGCGCTCGGGCGGCAGCTCGCCGGGCGGGGTGTCCTTCTCGTTTCCGTCGCCGTCGTTCATCGGCCTCACGCCCGGAACACGTGCCGGCGGATCGCCGCGGCGTTGGAGAAGATCCGGATGCCGAGGACGACGACCACGCCCGTCGACAGTTGCGCGCCGACCCCGAGCTTGTCGCCGAGGAACACGATGAGCGCGGCGACCACGACGTTCGAGAGGAACGAGACGACGAAGACCTTGTCGTCGAAGATCCCGTCCAGCATGGCGCGTAGCCCGCCGAACACCGCGTCCAGCGCCGCCACGACGGCGATGGGCAGATAGGGCTCGACCACCGTCGGCACCACGGGCCGGACGACAAGTCCGGCCACGACTCCCACGATGAGACCCAGTACGGCGATCACGATGTGCTGCCCTCTCCTGTCTGCACGGGCTCTGCGTTGCGTACGGTCAGACTCGGCGCGGCGGGAAGCCGCACGTCGTCCTGGGTACTGATGCTGGTGCGCACGCCGTAGTTCTCCTGCAACACGTGCAGGTACTGGCCGTCGGCGCTGTCCTGGAACGCGGTGCTGAGCTTCTGGCCCGGACCCACCGCGAGGAGCGTGTACGGGGGCACCAGGGGCTTGTTGTCGACGAGTATCGCGTCTCCGGCGGCCCGGATCGCCGAAAGGCTGGTGAGCCGCTGGCCGTTGACGGAGACCGCCTCGGCCCCCGACTCCCACATGCCGTTGACCACGCGCTGGAGGTCGCGGTCCCGCACCCGTCCGGTGTCCGAGAAGCCGCTGCTCTGCCGGGGTCCGCCCGTGTCGCTGTCCTGGGTGTCCTTCGCGTCGTCGACGACCAGCTTCACGCCGGGCCCGTGGACGGGAAAGGCACCGGACAGCAGCCCCGTGACCTCCCCCTTGTCACCACCGTGCTTCTCCAGGGCCTTGCGCTGGCGTGCCTCGACGTCCTCGCGCAGGGCGTCCACCCTCTTCTGGAGGACGTCGGCGTCGTGCGTGCCGTCCTCGATGCGCTCGATGAGTTCCTCGCGCTCCTTGGCGATCGTGGGCGCGGTGATGCGGGCCTGCGCCGCGCCCACCGTGACCACCAGCGCGGCGAGGACGAGCCCCGCGGCCAGCCACAGCTTCGCGCGCATGGTGCGCGGCAGCCCGGAGCGGCCCTCGGCGCCTCTGCGGGCAGCGGCCTCGGCGTACCCGTCGTCGAGGCTGTGATCCATCACGTTGGTCAGCAGCGACATGGAGGCATCGGGTCGCGCAGGCCGCGATGCGGTACTCCGTACGGGGTGCTGCTGCGACATGACGCACATCGTCGCATGTCGAGGTCACTACCGCCGAACGGGCCCACCGGTGTGCCGTGGGGAGGAACTTGGCGGGTGCCGCGCCTGAGCGGGCCCGGACGAAGCCGGGCCCGCCCCGCGCGGGCACCCGCCCGCGCCGTCAGCGCCCGGCGCCGTCCACGACGGCCGACCACTCGTCCAGCAGTGCCTGAGCGGAGGCGTCGTCGGGCCCCTCCGCCCACAGGTGGGTGACGGCTTCGGCCGGGTCGGGCAGCACCATGACCCAGCGGCCGTCGGACTCCACCACACGCACGCCGTCGGTCGTGTCCACGAAGCGCTCGCCCGCCGCCTCGACGACGGTACGCATCACGAGCCCCTTCACCGCCCACGGCGTCGCCAGGTCACGCCGCACCACGTGGGCGCGCGGGATGCGGGCGTCGATCTGGCTGAGGGTGAGCTGGGTGCGCGCGACGAGTCCGATGAGACGGACGAACGCGGCCGTGCCGTCGAAGACGGAGCTGAACTCCGGAACGATGTAGCCGCCGCGGCCGTCGCCCCCGAAGACCGTGGCGTCGTCACGGCCCACCCTGGTCAGGTCGTCGGGCGAGGTCGTCGTCCACTCCACCTGGGTACCGTGGTAAGCGGCGACCTGCTCCGCGATGCGGGTCGTGGTCACCGGCAGCGCCACCCGGCCGCTGCGGCGCTCTGCGGCGATCAGGTCGAGCATGACGAGCAGGGCCCGCTGATCCTCGATGATCTTGCCGTGCTCGTCCACCAGCGACAGCCGCTCGCCGACGGGGTCGAACCTGACGCCGAAGGCAGCCCTTGCGGAGGCGACGATCTCACCCAGCCTGACCAGTCCGTCGCGGCGCGCGTCCGCGGTCTCGGTGGGGCGGGACTCGTTCAGCCCGGGGTTGATGGTGAGCGCGTCCACGCCCAGGCGCCCGAGGAGGCTGGGCAGCACGAGGCCCGCGCTGCCGCCCGCCGCGTCGACGACGACCTTGAGCCCGGACTCCGCGACGCCCGTGGTGTCCACGGCACGGAGCAGGGACCCTGTGTACGAGTCGTAGACGCTGGAGGGGAAGCGCAGGTCGCCGATCTCGCCGGGGAAGGCGCGGCGGTACTCCTGGCGCGCGTACACGCGGTCCAGCTTGCGCTGCGCCGCCTGGGAGAGGTCGGCTCCGCGCTCGTCGAAGAACATGACGTCGACGTTGTCGGGCACGCCCGGGGTCGTCCGGATCATGATGCCGCCCGCGCTGCCCCTGGCCGTCTGCTGGCGGGCCACGGGGAGCGGCACGTTCTCCAGGTCACGCACGTCGATGGCGCTGGTCTGGAGAGCCGAGATCATGGCCCGCTTCAGTGCGCGGGCGCCTCGGGAGTGGTCGCGCGCCGTGGTGACGGTGGAGCCCTTCTTGAGGGTCGTCGCGTAGGCGCCCGCCAGCCGTACGGCCAGCTCCGGGGTGATCTCGACGTTCAGGATCCCGGAGACCCCGCGTGCGCCGAAGAGGTGCGCCTGGCCGCGGGACTCCCAGATGACGGACGTGTTGACGAAGGCACCGGCCTCGACGGTCTTGAAGGGGTAGACCCGCACATTCCCCTGGACAATCGATTCCTCGCCGACGAGGCACTCGTCGCCGATGACCGCGCCGTCCTCGATACGGGCGGCACGCATGACGTCCGTGTTCTTGCCGATGACGCAGCCGCGGAGATTCGTCTGCTGCCCGATGTACACGTTGTCGTGCACGACGGCACGGTGCAGGAAGGCACCGCTCTTGACGACGACGTTGGAGCCGATGACGGAGTGCTCACGGATTTCCGTGTCCGCCTCCACCTTCGCGTAGTCGCCGATATACAGCGGCCCGCGCAGCACAGCGTCGGGGTGGACCTCCGCGCCTTCGGCGACCCATACGCCGGGCGAGATCTCGAAGCCGTCGATATCGACGTCGACCTTGCCCTCCAGGACGTCGGCCTGGGCCTTCACATAGCTCTCGTGCGTCCCGACGTCCTCCCAGTAGCCCTCGGCGATGTAGCCGTAGATCGGCTTGCCTTCCTTCATGAGCTGCGGGAAGACGTCACCGGACCAGTCGACGGGGACATCGGGCTCGACGTAGTCGAAGACTTCCGGCTCCATGACGTAGATGCCGGTATTGACGGTGTCCGAGAAGACCTGACCCCAGGTGGGCTTCTCCAGGAAACGCTCCACCTTTCCGTCCTCGTCGACAATGGTGATGCCGAACTCCAGCGGATTGGGGACCCGTGTCAGACAGACGGTCACCATCGCACCGCGTTCCCGGTGGAAGTTGACCAGCTCGGTCAGATCGAAGTCGGTGAGCGCGTCTCCCGAGATGACGAGAAACGAATCGTCCTTCAGAGCTTCTTCGGCGTTCTTGACGCTGCCGGCGGTGCCGAGAGGCTTCTCCTCATTGGCATAGGTCAGCTCCATGCCGAGCTCTTCACCGTCCCCGAAGTAATTCCTCACGAGGGAGGCGAGGAATTGCACGGTGACCACGGTCTCGCTGAGCCCATGGCGCTTGAGCAGCCGCAGCACGTGCTCCATGATCGGGCGGTTGGCCACAGGCAGGAGCGGCTTGGGCATGCTCGCGGTCATCGGGCGAAGGCGCGTGCCTTCGCCACCGGCCATCACAACGGCCTTCATGTCGGAAGCGTCCTCCTTGCAAAGACGACGGTCGTACCGACTTCACCTATCCACTCCAGCATGCACGCCGGCCCGTGTTCTCGCGCTGCGGGTGGCGCTACAGGCGACCGCTTTGGCCGTGCTGCTGGAATTGCGGCATCAGTCGGTCGAGGCGTCCGCCTTGACAAGCCGGCGGACCTGAACCACGTAAAGGATTCCTGCCCACCAGTAGAGCGTCGTACCCCATCCGGCGAACGCCCATCCGAAAATAGCAGCAAGTGAGGCGAGCCACCCGCTCCCGTCACTGAGCAGCAGCAACGGAAACGCGTACATCAGGTTGAAAGTGGCTGCCTTGCCGAGAAAGTTCACCTGTGGCGGCGCGTAACCGTGCCGGTCCAGGATCCACACCATGACCAGAAGCAACAGCTCCCTGGCCAGAAGGGCGGCCGTCAGCCAGATCGGGAGGATCTCGCGCCAGGTCATCCCGACGAGGGTGGACAGAATGTACAGCCGGTCGGCGGCCGGGTCGAGGATTCTGCCGAGGCTGCTGATCTGGTTCCAGCGGCGCGCGAGCTTCCCGTCCAGATAGTCGCTGACCCCGCTCAGGGCGAGGACGAGCAGCGCCCAGCCATCGCAGTTCGGCCCGCCGAACTCGGGCCACAGGATCAGCCACAGAAACACCGGCACGCCGATGAGACGGGCCATGCTGAGGATGTTCGGGATGGTGAGGACCCGGTCCGTCTGGACCCGCGTCTCCTGGACCTCCACCCGGGGGCCTCCTGTGAGTAACCGTGCCTACGATGCCCCCCGACCTTACCGGCAGTCCGTACGCACAGATGCGCGGGGGTATGTGACGTGGTGGGGCCGATCATGCGAAAAGGGCCCCCGAGCAGGATCCCTAGTGACACTGTCACCGGGAACCCGCTCGGGGGCCCTCAACATAAAAGGAGTTCGGCGGCGTCCTACTCTCCCACACGCTCCCGCATGCAGTACCATCGGCGCTGAAAGGCTTAGCTTCCGGGTT